>DLIO01000079.1 GCA_002483765.1 Lentisphaeria bacterium UBA7640
AAATACGCCCGTAACGTAAATAATTTAATAACAAACCTCTCGTAAAAATATTCTATAATTCGCGCGCGCATAATGCGCGCGTGAATTATAAACCTAATTTAGACCAGAAGTAATGCGAAGCGTGGAACTCTTTTATTCATTTTTCGATTTCATCTAAAACATTGCGTTTTGATCGCGATGGAGTAGCTGCGCTAATGGCCATGCCTGCCCCGATCATAGTTGCCAGCAATGAACTCCCTCCATAACTTAACACTGGCAAGGTCAAACCCGTCGGCGGTAAAATCGTTAAATTAACGCTGATGTGGATCAATGCTTGTACCAATACCACCGCTCCGATCGCCACCACAAAAACCTGACGCGTTCCATCTTCTGTTTGCAATGCCATTTTCGCGAAAGCGAACATCAACAACACAAACAAACCAATTATTGGAAGTGCGCCGGCAGCACCAAGAGATTCAGCAAGCGCGGCAAAAACCGAATCACTGTGCGATAACGGTAGATAGCTATTGGCCCAATAGGCTTTGCCCCAACTCATGCCAGTAGTTCCGCCGCGCGCTATCGCAAAACGAAATTGCAGAATATGCCAGCCGTTGTTTAACGGATCAACCCATGGCTCCCAGAAGCCTTTTAAACGTCGCAAAACATAAGGTTTCAACATCAGTACGCCAATAACTACGGGCACATTAAGCGCCATTAACGCAATCAATGGTTTAATACTTCCATCACTCAACCAGTAAACAATCATCAGTCCTGCCACATAAACCGCAACTGAACCAAAGTCTGGCTGAATTGCCACCGGCAAAATCCACGCGCTTGCTAACGCCGACATCGCCCCCAAGCGCAACCAACCCGATTGGAAATGTTTACTGACCAAACAAAGTGTCAACAGAAAAATGGATTTGCTCAATTCTGACGGCTGAAGCCAAAAATAACCAAGCGAGTACCAGCCGCTCATACCGTTGATTTTAACCCCGAGCGGTAAAACCGCCAAGAGCGAAATCACCGAGATCACTGCCAATATCTTGATGTTTTTACAATAAAATTCAAAAGGAATTTTAGCGCAGCCAATTAATGCGGTCATGCCAATCAGAAGCCAAAGCAACTGACGACCAGCAAAATAAAACGGCATATTACTCAACATTGTCGCGTTGTAAATCGCCAAACATCCACACAATCCGAGCATAAATAGTATTCCAGCAATCAGTATCGCCCAATTAAAATGGTGTTTAGTTTTCATTGGTCTGAATCCGTTGTTATTAATTCCGCAATGCTAAATTCCAGCTTAACATCTCGCCCAGGCACTACAGGCTTCACCAAACGCCAAGTGCCAGGAATCCAATTGCGACGGCGATCGAGCATTACTTCATAAGTTCCAGGAACTCCGGACAACTGCGAATTATGTGTCAATTCGGCTCCACTAATACCAACTAGTACTCCATTTCCATCAACGGTCTCCCCAATTTCATGCTTAATTTCAAGATAATCAACGGTACGGCGCTCCGTCCTAGCTTGAATTGTTAATTCAGGATAACTCCGCATTAACGGCTCCATATTCAGGATTTGACTCGGCGTCAAAGCAGTTTTAAGCAACCAAGACGTCTTTGAAATTACAGCAACCTCACAGTCTGGAACCACATCGCGCACGGCTTTGATAATCAATTCCGGCGTTACGCCACCACTTTTTGCTTGCAAAATATAAAGATCAAAATATCTTTCCGACCATGCCAGTGAAACGCCATTACGATCCAGTATTCTTCCGCGTGTTGCCTGAAAATCACCACGACGCAAAGCCAGACGTTGACCCGCTTCTAAATAGCGTCCCCGAGCATAAACCGAATAATAAAGCAATGCTCCAGACGCACAAGCACTCCAGACCAATAATAAAATCAGCAAAGATATTAACCGTCGTTCAAATAACTTCATGAATTTTCCCAAGATATAATTAAAACCATACCTTGGAATATAGTTCCGAGCACTAAAATTTTCCACATATTCGAAGTTAGAAGTGGGAAAGGAAACGGAAAATTCAACCACCGATAGACACAGATTCACACAGATGGGAGGAGAGAATGGGAGTTTTTTGTCCCCCGAATTTCACTAATTAACGCTAATAAATACTCGTTTTCCCTTTCCCCATTCGTGTCATTCGTGGACAAAAAACGCCCCTCCCTCCTCTTGCTTTTTCTTTCCCCATTCGTGTCATTCGTGGACAAAAAGCTCCCTTCCCTCCTCTTGCTTTTTCTTTCCCCATTCGTGTCATTCGTGGACAAAAAACTCCCTTCCCTCCTCTTTCTTTTTCTTACCTTTCGTAGCTTTCGTGGTTAAAATCCCTTTTCCCAACTCCCTCTCTCCATAACTTTTGAGTTTGTAAAAAAATCTCAGAAGCTTAAATTATCATCTATGAATATCAGACGTATCAACTTTTTTCTCTTTGTTGCTGTCGCGGTAATTGCTGTCCAGACGATTTTAAATCAAGCATTGTTCCGCGACTTGTGGTTTGACGAAGCATTAACCTTTCTTAATTTTGCAATGCTACCAGATATTGCCGCCATTTATAAAAATTTTGTCATCCCCAACAATCAAATTCTCTTTACTGTTTTTTTGAAATACTGGTCGTTTTATGATCCTGGTTTGATGATGCCGGATCTTCACATGAGATTGTTGTCGCTGATTTTCGCTGGAAGTTCTTTGGCGGTGATTTATTCATGGCACCGCTATTTCTCCCGATGTGCAGTAATTTTAACGGCTGTCGCGCTGGCTCTCTCCTTGCCGTTTGAAATATATGCCGTTGCTTTGCGCGCCTATATGCTGAGTTTATTTCTACTTCTATTGTGTATAAGCATTGCTTTCAGAATCGAACGCACCGCGAACTGGCGTTACTATGTCGCATATTTTTTCGCATCGCTCGCGGCTGTGGCGGCTTTGCCTTCAAACATTGTCGCTTTAGGTGGAATCGCATTGTGGTTCATACCATTAAGAAAAACAACCAAACAGCAAAAGTTGGACTGGTTAATGTTGGCAGTTTTGCCAATACTAGCAATGGCACTGTTTTATATCCCATTAACCAGGCAACTGCGAATGATTCTGGCACTGCGTGAAGGATGGAATAATGGATTCTGTGCAGCCATAGCCTTTTACGCTGCGTTTGGACTGTCATTTCTGCCTTTGCTGATTACAGTGCGTTCTCAAAAAACACTTTCACTGCTCAAAACTTTTGCCGTAATAATGTTGCCATTGCCCTTTTTCCTGCTGCGCACTCCTGCCCCGTTTCCACGGATATTTTTCCCATATTGGGCTGTTTTAGTATTGCCGTTGCTCAGTTTTCTCAATCTGTTTTTAGCCAGAAACCGCCATCACAAAATGGTTTATCCCGCACTAGCAGGAGCCGTCCTGATCTGGGCAATCGGAATGAATGTTTTCCGTACAGAACTTTCAAATATCCTGACGCCACAAGGCGCAATGGATGATTATTTTTATCCGAGCTATGCGCGCCCAAATTTCCAGCCTCATAACACAATCCGATTATTGCTTAAACAATACTGCAATAATCTGCCGCCGATTTATGTTAGTTTCGATGCTGATTTTTATCCTTTAATTTTTTATGGACATCTCAACGGCATCAATCCAGAACTTTGGCGGTTTGACAACCCGCACGGAAAAGTCGAGTCTTTACCATCAAATGCTTTGGTCATCCTGAGTTCCTCTGAACACGAGCTTAAAAATTTCTCCGAACGTTTTGGCGTCCACCCGACTTTTCTTTTTAGCAGTGGTTTCCATCGAGTTTACCAGCTAAAAAAAAAAGTAACTACAAAGAACACCAAGAAGGCACAAAGCACGCAAAGAGAGCTGGTTTTTGTCCACGAATGGCTCGAATGGTCATTTGACAATATTAATCAAAACCCATAGACTTACTGTGGGTTTAGGAGTAATGCGTCAAATAGAGATATATTTATGTTAAATGATTTTTTTATAAAACATCCGGTTTTTACTCTTGATGAATTTAAAGCTTTTCATGTTACTGGAAAAAATCAATCCTCACGAACGGCCGAGTCCGCTCTTGCTTATTACTGTAAAACAGGTAAGTTGCAACGATTGAGGCGTGGTCTTTATGCCGTTATACCAACAAATGCAGATTCTGTAGAAAATTTTACCCCAGATTTTTTTCTAGTAGCATCACGTCTGAGCAAAGATGCTGTATTGGTTCATCATACCGCATTGGAATTTCATGGACGTGCTTATTCAGTTTTTAACAAATTCACATACCAAACGGCTTCTGCCAACAAACTATTTCCATTTTACAACTACCAATTCAAGGCAATATCTGTCCCGGCTCCATTGCGAAAGGTAAAGCAAGCTAATTTCGGAGTAATAAACACTGAATATAAGGGCTTAAAAGTCAAAGTTTCCTCATTAGAACGCACCATGGTGGATATTTTTAACCGCCCTATATATTCCGGAAGTTGGGAAGAAATATGGCGCTCACTTGAATCAGTGGAGTTTTTCGATCTGGATATTGTACTTGAATATGTCAAGCTCCTTGATAACGCAACAACGACCGCTTGTGTAGGTTTTTTCCTAGAGCAGAATAAAGAAAGATTGTTGGTCGACAATAAATACTTAGATGCTTTACGCAAACGACGTCCAAAGCAACCACATTACTTTGACCGGCGACAACAACAAGGTAAATTATTTAAAGACTGGAATCTACTGATTCCTGAGGAAATACTGAATAAATCATGGGAGGAAACACAATGAATGTATCCGAAGAAGCACTGTCGTCGCTAGCATCTCTTACTGGATTTCGCTCAGATATAATAGAAAAAGTAGTTCGCCTGATGAGCCTGCTTAATACCATTAATTCACATACATTTTTAAAGGGCAAGCTGGCTCTAAAAGGCGGTACGGCGTTAAATGTATTTATTTTCGAATTTCCTCGGCTGTCAATCGATATCGACCTTAATTATATCGGAACTACTGATAGAAGCGAAATGTTATCCGAGAAACCTAAGATTGAACAGGCGTTGCAAGCAGTATTCTCACGAGAAGACTATAATATAAAACGAATTCCTACCGAGCATGCTGGAGAAAAATGGAGGCTTGGATACCAGAGCGCCGCGGGTCGGCCAGGAAATCTTGAAGTTGATCTTAACTTCATACTTAGACAGCCTCTGCTGGCTGTTAAAAATTTAAATTCTTATTCTTTGGGTGATTTTACGGTTCAGTCTTTTCCCGTTCTTGATCTTCATGAACTAATGGCCGGCAAATTAGCGGCTTTATTCAGTCGCTGCCAAGCCCGAGACCTTTTCGATGTCTATGAACTCCTGTCGCTTCCCGATATTGACAAAAAACTATTGCGGATAGCATTTGTTGTCTATGGGGCAATGAACCGCAAAGACTGGCGAACTATATCGTTAGAGGACATCGCATTTGATCCTATAGAACTTGATAGGACGTTAATTCCTGTTTTGAATAAAAAAATATCTGAAACGATTTCACCTTCATCGCCAGTCTATGGAAAGAACCTTGTAGATCAATGTCGTGAAAAACTAAATATAGTATTCCCTTTTACAGAGAAAGAGCTTAGTTTCTTAAATAGCATCCTTGATCATGGAGAGATCAAGCCGGACCTATTAACTGAAGACTCAAAAATTCAGAATTGTATATCGAACCATCCTATGTTAAAATGGAAAGCAATTAATGTTCGCAAGCACTTCAAGTTGGATTGATATAAAATCATCAGAAAACTTAAAACTTGAAACTTATTAGTGTTAATTAGTGAAATTCGTGGACAAAAACTCCCCTTTTCCCCCTCCCATCTGTGCTAATCGATGTCTATCTGTGGTTGAAATTCCCCATTTTTCATTCCTTGCCTTAAATCTTGAAACCTAATTTATTTCTAGAAAATCGCTTATCCGGCTTGATTTTAAGGCATCGGACGAGAATAATATATGAAGTTGTTTTGAACATCGTAAGTATTCAGCAACTTTGCCGCATATACTGTCAAATAATAAACACGCAAACATTATTGCGGTTAAAGGAAAAAATGGTTCGGTCTCAAAGATTTTATATTGTCATTCCCGCTTATCAACCCGGCGATGAACTGATCGGTTTGGTTGAAGTGCTGCTCTCCTATGGACGCAATGACTATCGAATATTAGTCGTTGATGATGGCTCTGGAACCAGATATCGACCTGTGTTCGAACATTTAGCGAGAAGTCTTAAAGTTACCGTCTTAACCCATCGCCAAAACGGCGGAAAAGGGGCGGCGTTAAAAACGGCATTCAGGCATTTAATTGAACGCAAAAACACCACGCCGGTAGTAACCGCGGATGCGGATGGACAACATGCCCCCCATGACATTATCCGCGTGTTCGAAGACGCGATTGAGAACCCGCAAGCATTGATTTTAGGTTGTAGAGCCATGGCAGGCGTGAAAATTCCATGGTTCAGCCGCCTCGGCAACTACTGGTCAGTACGGATTTTTAAATCATTGACTGGGAAAACCATCAGTGATATCCAAACTGGTTTACGCGGCATACCCGCATCTTACCTAGAATTATTGGTCGATTTCCCACAAAATGATTTTGATTTTGAATCAGCAATGCTACTGGACAATGCCATGAACAACCGTTTCCCAGTTCGCGAAATCATCATTGATACTATCTATGCGAAAAAACACCGTTCGCATTTTCGTCCACTGCGTGATTCCTTCCGAATTCTGCGCAGCATGAAACATCAAAACATCAAAAAACAACCGCTCAAAAAACACGATTAAAACCGTATGCAGCGTGCCTAACTACGCTCTTTAATTCGCGAGCGCATTATGCGCGCGCGAATTAAAGCTTCATTTTATGCTATTTCGCATGACAACTCCACTCTAAAATAGTCATTATCGTGGAGACGTATGTAATGAGTTTTGACAAAGCGTACAAAACATTGATTCTAACAAAAGAAAAAATGGCTAAAATTAAACAAATTTGAGGTTGCGATCAATTATTTTAAGAAAAAACAAAAAAGGGGGGGGTTGACAAATTTCGAAAATAGATTATAATTGTAATAGTAATAGTGTTATAGATCAATCATTGGGAAATTTAAATATGTTGAAGCAAATTGATACAACGGTACCGCTTCCAAAATATTATCAAATTAGCGAAAGTATTAAAGCGAATATTGCTAGTAATAAGTACAAAGTAGGGGAAAAACTCCCTACCTGTCGCGTACTCTCTGAATATTTTAATACGACCTTGGTAACCGTTTCAAACGCAGTAAAGCTTCTGGAGTCAGAAGGGTATATACGCAAAGTGCAAGGCAAAGGCATGTTCGTAAAGGCACCTGCAGACGTCAAAAAAGCTGATATTAAGTTCAAGAAGGTTGGTTTATTGATGCCAATAAAGACCGACCTTTACCAAAACATCGCTGATGTATTAATTCACACGCTGGAAGAGTTTGACTATGAAGCCGTTCCGTTAGGGACTAAAATAGTTACTTGTAAATTCCCTCTCGAATTTAAAGAAGAATACATCAAAAAATATGCCACCAGAGGATTTGATTCTCTAGTTATAAATGGAGATCGATATTTCCCGTACAAGCTTCTTCATAAATATAAGGAACAATTTGCACAGTTGAATTTCATAGCTCATCATGAATCGGCCTTGGATTTTCCTGAAGCAAATATCATTACTGCCGATTATGAAAAAGTCGGATATCTGGGCGGAAAATACCTATTGGAACAGAACAAAACACGTATCCTTTTTGTAAGTTACGCAAGCTTATCTCCAGAGCTTGCTAAGAGTCTTGGAGCTCGACAATGCTGTAGTGATGAAGATGTTCTAACTGGGATCAAAACCGCAATACGAGAAGCCGGTCTAAAACCTGATATTCATATAATCAGATATAACCTTAATTCGCCAGAGGTAACAACCGTAGAAGCTCAAATAAAGGATTTTATGAGTCATGGTAGTTGCGGAATAATGGCAATGGGAGATAGCCGCGCTTTGTTTGCATATCACGCTGCTCGCAAATTAAGCTTACCATTCGGCGAACAATGTTCCATCGTAGGCTTATTTAATACTCCATGGACAAAGATTTTCAAACCAAGTCTAACTTCCGTATCAATTAATGAACGTGAGATCGGTCGATTAACCGCAAAAGCCGTATATGAAGAATGGAAAAGCAAGAAAATAAAGGTGGACCCAGAACTTATAGTTCGAGAAACCTGATTTAGTTCGGGTGATTTTTTTCTAAAGACACAAACATTTAATCACGAGGTACTATTATGACTTAAAATGGCCCAAACATATAGGCCTGAAAAACTGACCGCTTTCAGGAAATTAACTTTTTAGCACTAAATTATTAACAGTTCGACAAAAAACAAAAAACACGAAAGGAGAAGAAGAAAATGAAAAGCACCAAAGTATCTAAGTCATTGATAGCCAACAGTTTTACTCTTATTGAATTAATGGTAACGATCGCAATAATCGCAATCCTTGCAGCATTGTTACTACCAACTCTAGGTATGGCTCGCGAAAAAGCTATGCAAATAAAATGTGCCAGCAATATGAAACAGTTAAAAATGACTGTGGATAATTACGCAGATGATTATGACGATTATTTGCTCCCTTCAGGCATTAAAACTCCTGATACAACTCTAGCTTGGAATAGAATAATTTTTATTGAGCTTGGCTATAAACCCGGTAATCATTGGAGCAAAAACAAGCGAGTTTTTTATCATTGTCCTTCTGAATTAGGGAATGATCCAGTATCCAGAAATAGTTCATGGGCATTTACTGATTATGCGATGAATTATTATTCTAGACCAAGAGCTGATGTGCTAGGGTCATCCAGCACTTATCTATGGATAAAAAGAAATAATATAAAACAGCCCTCTGAGCGAGGAGTCCTTTTTGATGCCGGAGATTGTGGGACTAGCCCTTATCTGGCTACTCTAAACATGGGGACAGCTTACTGTCCTTTAATTCCAAGACATAATAAAGGAGTAAATATTATATTCGAAGATGGTCACTTGACTTGGGTAAGTTATTATAAAGAGCTAGTTCCAACGTTTAATTTCAATAGCAGCTATGCTTTTGCTTGGCGGACAACTGGCACCCCTCCTTGGCCATGGTAATTAACTACATAACATATAGATATATTTATTTGAAATAGTTTAATAAAAAACCTCAAAGAAATCAAATTTTTAACAGACTATTATCAAATACTTTCCGCAAACCAAGCTTAATGCATACAACCAAAACAACAGGAGATGTGAAAATGAAAGCCACCAAGAAACATAAAATGCAACTTGTTAGTAGAAATCACGTTGGGCTTATCGTGCTTAAAATACTCTTAAATTGTATATTGACGATAAATATTTTATCCATACCGAATATTTATGCTAAGGAAAATTTACTCGAAACAGGTGTAGTCAATGTAAGGGATTTTGGCGCAACTGGAGATGGCATAACCGATGATACCGTTGCGATACAAAAGGCGCTTAATGCTGCCAGCGGAGCAATAAAAACGTCGAAAGGTCCCCAAACGAAGATGCATGCTGGTTTGGCATATAGCAGTGGCCCAACTGTAATTTTACCAGCTGGGATTTATAATATATCGGACACTCTATTGGTAAAGTCTGGAACCATTCAAGGCATTGGAGATGCTGTAATTAGGCAATTAAATCTAGCAAGAAATATACTTTTTTTCCCATCTTCTTGGCAGGTTAAGGTAGAAGGATTAGTTTTTTATGGAGGAAAAGACCAACTTTCCCTTGGCAACCGGAATACAGATAAAGGTCAGTTTGTTATTGCCAATTGTAAATTCCTAGATGCGGCTGGAGCAGCGATTATTTCACGAAAAGGAAGTAATTCGACCATCATGAGTATCAGAGAATGTGTAATTGTGCGATGCCTTCAAGCTGTTGTGTCGAACTGTGACTGGACAACTATTCGCGATTGTTGGATCACTTCTGACCCGTATATGGTAAACATGGCAGTAATCGTGAATCACCATGGAACAATGACTATCGATAACATGCTTGGAGTACCGTCATGCAGAATGGGCTCTCAAAGGTGGATTGATAATTATGGAAATCTTGTTTGCTCCAATAGCCGTTTTGGCGGAGAGGGAGGCGGGTTCACCCCTATTTATAATTTCACAAAATACCAAAAGAATGTTAATGGGACATTTGTTTCAATAAATAATTGTACGATCTCTGCACAAACAAATTATAACGCTAAGTGCGCTGTCTATTGCATAGAGATTCCAAACAGTATCGACATCCGTAATTCAACATTGAGTGTTCCTCCCGTGAAAGTTTCTAAAAACATCTTACCAAAAGAATATTTTAGAAATATTGATGCAGCAATGCTTCATTTCAGTATTGAAACATCCATTGGAGAATTCAACACACTTCCGCTAATGCTGAATCCTCCGGTAATTGTAAGAGATCAATTTAACACTTTGCAAATGACAGAGAATGAAGCCCTGCATAAGGCTGCTACTATTGCCGCAAAACTTGAGGAAAATGAATTAAAACCCGATGCTTTTTACCCGAAAAATATAAAATGGACTCTCAATGAACATATGGACGCGACGGCATTCAAAAACTCAGAGTTTATGGTGATGGCCGAAAACGCAAAAAAACGCATATTGCTGCGGAGAATTGGCGGGGAGAGCAACTGGCCTCATGCATCTGCTTTGAATATAATAGTAGATATCGATAAATATCCTTTTCTATTTTTCAGTATTGATCAGAAACTTTCTGTTGGGCCTTATACGATTGCGTTGAAATTAATTGACAATGACAGCGGGAATTTATATGCTTTGACAAAAAGCGGTAGTGAGAAAATCCGTTCGTATGACCTACGCAAGTTGGGATTTTGTGGTCGAAGGAACCTAACCCTGAGAGTATATTATCTAGGACGAAGCTATGTCCCCCCCAAAACTAAAAATGGTACCGCCCCTACTTATCTCTTTGCGAGTTCAGGCGATTATATAACAATAAATCCTATCTGTTTTAGAAATGAGGAATGAAAATGACAAAAGCTTAGTCTACAAACATTTAATAGAGAATTCGGGGTGTCACGATAGTTCCGAAAGTTGATAAAATTAACAGATAAAAAAAACAAATGGAAAATGTTTTATAAAAAGAGAAGCAAAATTCATGATAAAAAAATTAATAAAATGATCATAAATGAACAAGCTATCCTGCAGAAATCAAATTTATGATTACGGTTTTACCGAACATCTTGATGCTAAGAAAATTGCAGAAAATCATGAACTAAATCATGGAGTCGTTATGATGTAGAAAGTAAAAAAAAGACAATCGATCGAGAAAGATAAAATAAAAATGTTTAGTAAATTAAGTTTTTAGTACTAAACGATTACAATTACAAATGGAGATTATTTCATGACAAATAAAGTTTTATGTTGTTGGATTAGGTTATTGCTGTGGATTGTGCTGTTTCTGTCCAATGTCGGAGTAAGTGGAGAGTTTAATGTTAAAAATTACGGTGCAGTCGGCGATGGCCGAACTGATGATACTGCTGCACTCCAAAAAACATTCAATGCCGCAAACAAAGTTGAGAATTGGCGCAGTTACGAAGAAGTAAATCAAATTAACCCTATTTTGCTCCCCCCAACAGTGAAAATACCTTGTGGAAATTATAAAATCAGTAAGTCTTTGCAAATTGGTTTAGTTAACATCGATGGAGGAGAAAACGCTCTAATAAACCAAGTAAATAAAGATGAAAATATTTTTGTTAATACTGTTAATGCATGGCATATGACGATCAAAGGCGTATCCTTTGTTGGTGGGCAAAATGCTATAACTCTATGGAATGCTAACCGTGACAAGGGATTTATAAATATTGAATCCTGTCGTTTTCTCAAACAGTCGGGCGTTGCAATAGAGATACTTCCTGATAAGTCGGGTTTCTTTTCTACGTTTTTGTTAGTAAGCAAATGTACTTTTATCCGTCCAATGCAGGTACTTATATCTTATTGTGATGCAACAAAAATGGAAAATTGTTGGATTTCATCTCATAAAGAAATGTATAATAAAGCAGTTATAGAAAACCGGGGGAAAGGCAGCCACGGAATGACCTTGGACAATCTTGTCTGCGTTCCTAGCGTAACTCCTGGCGAAAATCAGCGTTGGATAGATAATTATGATCGTTTAACTATTCGCGACTGTCGCTTTGGAGGAGAAAAAGGTGGATTCACAGCTGTTTACAATTATGCTAAAGCTCAACTCAAATATCCAATAAAT
Source organism: Lentisphaeria bacterium UBA7640 (assembly GCA_002483765.1). GTDB lineage: Bacteria > Verrucomicrobiota > Lentisphaeria > Victivallales > Victivallaceae > UBA7640. The sequence goes on from DLIO01000079.1 coordinate 12,269, forward strand.
CCTACAGGTGTGTGGATTTACTCGTCTACGCTTTGGGTAAGACATGACCCGAACGTAGCTATCTTTTGTAAGGAAATTCCTAATCAGATAATTTTCCGTGATAATTCAGGCTTAGCAAATAGTAGCGTACTTAAAGTTGATGAATCTGTAAATTTAAAAGATATCTTCAGTAATGTGAAAAGACCTGATGCGTTTCGTTTTAATATAAGTGGCAATGTCGAACTTATGAAAAGGAATGCCGTGTTGCCTGAAGAAATGAAACAATACCAGCGATGACTAAAATAATGACAGGAAAAACTATCAGCGATATCCAAACCGGATTGCGCGGGATACCTGCATCGTATTTAGAGTTATCGGTTAACTTGCCACAAAACGACTTTGATTTTGAATCAGCAATGCTGCTGGACAACGCAGTGAATGACCGTTTTCCAATTCGCGAAATCGTTATCGAAACCATCTATGCGCCAAAACATCGTTCTCATTTTCGCCCACTGCGTGACTCATTACGAATTTTACGTAGCATGAAACATCAAAGCCACAAAAATAGTCACTAAATACATGTGATCAAAACACAATCAATGTTCGCAATTATGCTATTTAATTCACGCGCGCATGATGCGCGCGCGAATTATATACTCAACTTACACCATTCCTATTCATGTAATTTGTGGACAAAAAAACATCCTTTTCCATATTATCAGTGCCCATTTTTTAACCATGTCGCATGGCGTGGAGTTTTTATTAGTGGTTTAGAACCCCCTCTCCTGCTCCACAAATTCTCGGATGTGACGAGTGATTTTTGACGATTCCTTAGTTTGCCACTCGGTAGAAATCGCCGCGTGGTAGTCGTTCGAAGCTGATATGGCCGGACTTCAACATCTGCTCCAAATGCGTTTTCACCTCTTCGATTGCGATGCCGAGTGCAAGTTGAATATCTGGCAAAGTCGCTGGACGGCGACTGATCAATTCAATAATTCGAGTATCGATTTCGCCAAGTTTGATTTTTTTGCGTAATTTTTTGCTGCGATAACGAAAAGGCCCCACCGCCTCGACTGGAACTACGGTTTCCAACGCGTGGATAAAACGCATGGTATTTTGCGCATCAGAAGCTTTTAAACCTTTGACGGTGCCCGGGCGATCAAGTGTATTTAGTTGTACTTTGTCAGGATGAATTTGCTCAGTGATATCGACAAAACGAGCGATAGCAGCGTCGGAATCGTTAAGACCCGGCGCGATAAATATTTCCAACCATAATTTCGAAGTGCGAACTTTAGCGTAACTGATTAAACCGGCCAGCATCTGATCAACCGTCAGCCCAGAGGCTTGGCGATTAATTATAGCAAACTCCTCTTCTGTAGTGGCATCAAGCGAAGGGATTACCAAATCGACACGCGCAATCTCGCGAACGACCTCCGGATCCCCTAGCAGACAACCGTTAGTGAGTAAACATATTCGATATTCTGGATAGTTATCCTTCACGAAATCAACCACCCGGCCTAAGCCAGAATTGAGCGTTGGTTCGCCACCGCCAGAAAAAGTAATATAATCCAGTTCAGGTTTATCACACAAAACTTCATCAAGTTGTCGAATAACCTCACCAATTGGAATATATTCGCTGCGTTCCATAGTGTGTACTGTGGTTTTTCCGGCTTCACAATAGATACAGTCTAGCGGACAGGTTTTTGAAGGGACGAGATCGACTCCGAGTGAAATACCAAGCCGACGCGAGGCTACTGGGCCGAAAATATATTTGTCATTCATTTTTCACCGCATATTTTAAGATTTATAATTTATTGCATTGAAAAGCAGGCTATAGTATATCGGTTTTTTTATTTCTTTCAATAACATAGTCAAAGGTTTTGGTAATTTATGGTTTCATGGCAACAAGTCTATCTTTTGGTGTTTTTACTCGGTTCAGGTTTAACCTTGATTTTAACTCCAGCATTTAAAAAACTGGCAGAAAAAACGGGTGTAATGGATCGTCCCAAAGGGGAAAAACATAAACGACATGACAAAGAAACGCCACTACTGGGTGGAGCCGCAATGTTTAGCGCGTGGGCGCTCGCGATTGGTGGCGGGATTTTAATGCTTTTCAGCGCCGACCTTCAAAGTATTTCAAGCGAAGTCGCGGCTAATTTAGAGGGCGTCAAACTTGTTTCCGGGCGACTGATTATTATTATAATCGGGGCTTTAGCAGCCACGATGCTTGGCCTGTGGGATGACAAATACGGTATGGATGCAATCTGGAAGCTACTCGGACAGATCTTGATTGCCGCATTTGTAGTCAGCTTGAGTGGCATCAAAATCACACTGTTTTGCAATAATCCTGTTTTTGTCTGGGGTATCTCCGTCTTCTGGTTTGTGTTGCTAATGAACGCATTCAACTTCTTCGACAATATGGACGGCTTGGCAGTCGGCACATCTACCATTGCAATGGCACTCTTTGCCGTCGTAGCAGCATTAAGCAACCAATATTTTCTAGCAGCACTCGGCGCGTTGACTTGCGGCGTCGGCCTAGGATTTTGGTTTTACAATCACACTCCAGCGTCAATTTTTATGGGTGATTCCGGAAGCCATTTTCTCGGTTATATGGCGGCGGTAATGAGCGCAAGTATAACCTGTTTCTCCCGCGAATATTCTTTGACCAGACTCCCAATTTTATTGCCATTTTTCATTTTAGCGATTCCACTTTTTGACACTCTCGCCGTCGTAGTGATCCGTCTTCGCAATGGCAAACCGATCTATGTCGGAGATCACAATCACATTTCGCACCGTTTTGTCAAGATGGGGTTATCCCGTAGGCGCGCGGTTCAACTGGTACATCTGCTGGTTTTGGCACTGGGCTTGAATGTGTTGCCATTATTATGGGGTGAATTCAAAACTTCAATCGTAATCACCGTTCAGGCGATGTTGCTAATCCTGATTGTCACCATCATGCAAGTTGGCGCCGCAGATTTCATAAAAAAAGAAAAAGTGAAAAATGACCAAGAAACAGAAAAATAAATTTCAGCGATAAATGGTCAGATTTCAATCTTGAGATTTTTGTAATAATATTCCCGATCACGGTCGTTAATTTCACGCAGAACGCGACAAGGATTGCCGACCGCAACGACATTTGCCGGAATATCTTTGGTGACAATACTCCCAGCACCGATAACTGCGTTTTCTCCAATGCGAATACTTGGAAGGACTACCGTTCCGGCACCAATCCAAACATTGTTACCAACATAAATTGGCAGATTAAACTGCGCCGTTTTACGACGCAGTTCAGGTTCAACTGGATGACCAGCAGTGGCGAGTGTGACATTGGGGCCGAACATCACGTTATCTCCAATAAAAATATCGGTGTCGTCCACTAACGTGAGATTAAAATTAGCATAGACATTATCGCCGAAATGAGTGTTACAGCCCCAGTTCGCGTGAAGTGGCGACTCAACATAACAATTCTCTCCAACTTCAGCCAGTAGCTCCTGCAAAAGCGCATTGCGCTTCTCTAGTTCAGACGGACGGGTTTGATTAAGTTCGAATAATTTATCCAAACACTGCCGTTGTTTTTTCAACAACTCTTCATCATTGCAAAGATAAAGCTTACCACTCTTCATGAGTTCTATTACCGTCATTTCGCCATTCCTCTAAATATATACTCGTCCCGGTTGAAAACTTAAATTACGCTTGTTGCTTTTCGGCATATTTATTTTCCCGTTTCTTGCACGATGCTAACGTCACACTTCAAAAAAAAGTAAAATTAGGATGCTAAAAGCTCAGGATTTCACCTGTAATAACTAATTAATATAACTATTCAATTCACGCGCGCATTATGCGCGCGCGAATTCAAATCGCTAATTATGTCAAATAATTAATTTCTCTTACATCTTATTTTTAACGGTTTCTAAGTTGTACTGAAAAGTTTTACTTTTCGTTCCAGTATGGTGAATATGAACGCAGTTTGGCAATAATCGGAGGCATTACTTCGAGTAGGAAATCAACCTCTTCGCGCGTGTTGTAACGCGACAAACTGAATCTAACCGCGCCGTGTGCCGCCGTGTATGGAACGCCCATCGCACGCAAAACGTGTGAGGGTTCCAAGCTACCAGTCGTACAAGCGCTGCCACTGGACGCACAAATGCCATACTGATCGAGCAACATCAAAATTGATTCGCCTTCGATAAATTCATAACTGATTAGTGCAGTATTAGGCAAACGGTGTTCCTGATCGCCATTAACACGCAGTGTTGGAATACGTTTAAACATCTCAGTTTCGAGATAATCGCGTAGCTCTTTAACCTTAGTATTTTCAATAACAAGATTTGCCGCAGCCAGTTCGGCGGCTTTTCCAAGCCCAATTATACCGAGGATGTTTTCAGTGCCACCTCTGCGGTTGCGCTCCTGATGACCACCAATTAAAAATGGACGAAAATGGACGCCGCGGCGGATAAACAGCGCGCCAACCCCTTTGGGGGCGTGAAGTTTATGCCCAGACAAACTGAGCATATCAATCTTCGAATTTTTCATATCCATCGGTATTTTACCGACGGCCTGGACAGCATCCGTATGGAACAACGCGCCAAACTTATGACTCATTTCCGCGATCTCTTCGACTGGGTAAATATTGCCAGTTTCGTTGTTCGCCCACATTATTGATACTAACGCTGTTTCGTGATCAATAGCGTCACGAAGTAGATCCATATCCAGCCGTCCTTTGGCATCAACCGGGATTTCAACAATTTGATAATCACGTTTCGCCAAATCGTGCGCCAAACTGCGCACTGCAGGGTGTTCAACTGTGGATATAATAAGTTTGCGGCGCGCTGGATTAAGATCGAGCGCGCTGCGAATAGCTGTGCTGTTGCTTTCTGTACCGCAACTAGTGAATACTATTTCAGTACAATTGCCTTTTGGATCTTTATTGTCACAACCAATAAGGTTGGCGAGCTGCCAACGCGCTTTTTCAATTTCATGCATCACGGAACCGCCAAAGCTGTGAATGCTCGACGGGTTGCCGTAGCGTTCACAAGCAAATGGCTTTAATGCATCAAAAACCTCTGGTGCACACGCAGTCGTCGCGTTATTGTCAAAGTAGATTGGCCGATTAAAAGGGTTGTTCATTTAAACTCCTTCTACTGTCAAATCTGGAGAAACCAGTTCACGCAGTTTGTCTTGAACCAGATATTCCAGAGTAACACCAGAACTTGGGCAAGAACCACAACGCCCTTTTAGACGTACTTTAACCTTAACTCCCTCGAGATCAACGAATTCCAAGCTTCCGCCGTCTTTTTCGAGCATCGGCTTAACTTCAGCTTCCAGAACCTGCTGAATTTTCAAGATTTTTTGAACAGTGGATAAATCTTTAAACTCATTCGTCGATTCCGGTGCGGTATCTTTCTCGCTCCAGAGTTGGTCAAGGATCTCCTGGATCTCTTCAACACACATTCCGCAGGCACCGCCCGCTTTGGTATAGTTGGTGATCTCTTCAACCTCGTGAAGGTTGTTTTCCTTGGCAACTTTGCGTATTTTATGATCAGTAACACCGAAACACTTGCAGACAATGCGTCCTTCGTGTTCGTCTTCTTCGCCTTCCATAGTTTCTCCTTTGTAATTCGCGATCGCTGCCTGAAGCGCCTCCATTCCCATTACTGAACAATGGACTTTTGCTTCTGGAAGCTGACCGAGTTTTTCAACAATATCTTGGTTCGTGATTTTCGCCGCTTCATCCATGGTCAATCCTTGGACGATTTCAGTCAATGCAGATGAAGATGCGATCGCGCTCGCGCAACCAAATGTTTTGAATTTGGCATCACAAATACGACCATTTTCATCAAGTTTCAGGGTCAGTTTGAGTGCATCGCCACAACTGATGTTGCCGACTTCACCGACTGCATCCGGATTTTCTATTTCACCAACATTTCGCGGATGAAGAAAATGATCCATAACTTTATCTGTATAATCCCACATAGTTGTTTCTCCTTGTTTTTTTGTTATAACACAAAATAAGATCTATTGTCTTATTGCTATACCACAATAACACTATCCCCGATTGTCGTATTTTGCAAACTCTGTTTTCACTAAATATTTTAATGTATCAACGGCTTCGGTAATTTCAATTAATTGTGAGTCCTTTTCACCGCGTCTTTTTAACTCAACCTTGCCTTCAGCCAAATTACGGGCGCCGACAATTACCCGGAACGGTACGCCGATTAAGTCGGCGTCGTTGAACATAAAGCCCGCTTTTTCGCCGCGATCGTCAAGCAAAACTTCCAGTCCGGCGTTTTGGAGTTCCGTATAAAGTTTTTCAGAAACTTCAACAATGCCCTCTTTTTTGAGATCAAGCGCGCAAATATGAACATGATATGGCGCAATGGTGATTGGCCATTTGGGGCCGTAGTCGTCGTAATTTTGTTCAATTACTGATGCCATCGCGCGCCCAACGCCGATGCCGTAACAACCCATTACTAATGGCATTGCTTTACCATTTTTATCAAGATAACTACAATTCATCGCCTCTGAATAGCGTGTTCCAAGCTGAAAAATATTGCCAACCTCAATGCCACGTGAAAGAGTAAGTGGCACGCCAGTCGTCGGCGCTGGATCGCCTGCACGAACGGTTGCTATATCATCGACAATAATATTTTCAGCGTTAATATCGCGTTCAAAATTAAAGTTTTTATAATGATAATCTGGTTCATTGGCACCAACTACTAAGTTTGAAGATTCGGCAACTGAACGGTCAATCACAATTAAAACCTTTTGCGAATCTATCGACATTGGTGACGCGTAACCGGGTTCGCAACCAGCCGCCCGAATCGCATCGTCATCAGCAAATTTCAGTTCCGTCGCTTTGACAATATTTTGCAATTTCGCTTCATTAACTTCAAAGTCTCCACGAATAACCGCGAAAACCAGCTGTTGGGTCTGTGCGTTCTGATAAAATACTGCCTTTCCGGTGTTTTCAGGCTTAACGCCGAGGAATTGTGCTACCTCTTCGATAGACTTTTGCCCAGGAGTGTGGACTTTTTCCAACGCCAGTGCTGATGATTTCTCAAACTTCCAGCCTGCGGTAGCGATCTCGCGATTAGCGCGATATGAACCATCCTCAGCCAGAATTATCGTATCTTCACCGCATTCGGCAATGGCGATAAATTCATGAGAAACTTTGCCTCCCATCATGCCGGAATTGGCTTCGATTGAAACTACGTCATTCATACCAACGCGTTTGAAAATATTTTCATACGCTTGGTGAGCACGTTCATAGTATTGCTCCAAATCTTCCTGAGAGACATGAAATGAATAACCATCTTTCATCGTAAATTCACGGCATCGAATCAGTCCGCCGCGTGCTCGTGCTTCATCACGATATTTAGTTTGGATTTGATAAAGCATTGCCGGAAGCTGTTTGTAACTGGTTAACTCCGTGCGCGCCAAGTGAACTACCGCCTCTTCATGGGTCATTCCCAACATCATCGGTTTATCATTGCGATCTTGAAAACGCAGCAACTCTGGGCCGACGGTGTCGTAACGTCCAGATTCCTGCCAGAGTTCTGCTGGCAATACTACTGGCATCAATATCTCTTGCCCTTCAATTGCATTCATCTCTTCACGGATGATCTGTTCAATTTTGGCAGTGATGCGTTGCCCCAATGGCAACAGTGAATATATTCCAGTGGAAACCATACGCATATAGCCGCCACGCAATAAAAATTTATGGCTGACGGTCTTGGCGTCGCGCGGTTCTTCTTTTAACCGCCTTCCCACTAATTTAGTCATTCTCATACAAAAATTTTCCTCATAAAATTAACGAATTACAAAATACTACTTAGCGCGTATCTTTTCAAAAATTATCTTTAAATCATTCATTAAATCAAGGCTTTTTCCCTTGATTTTTTAATTTCCCTAAAGCTCTTTGCTGATGCGCATTGAACAAAAATCGGGGCCGCACATGGTACAAAAACGATTGTCTGCTTCATCCTTGTGATGACCAGTTTTTTCATTCAACGCTTCTTCGCGCAATTGACGAGCGCGTTCTGGATCAAGCGCCAACTCAAACTGTTTTTCCCAATCAAAATCAACTCGAGCTTGGCTGATAGCGTCATCGCGATCGCGTGCATTCGGTCTTTTAAGTGCGACATCAGCGGCATGAGCGGCGATTTTATATGCAATTACGCCGTTGCGAACGTCTTCCGCATTCGGTAATCCAAGATGCTCTTTCGGCGTTACGTAACAAAGCATAGCGGCGCCGTGAAATGCCCCGAGAGTTGCACCAATAGCACTGGTGATATGATCGTAACCAGGTGCGCAGTCAATTACGACTGGACCAAGAATATAAAACGGCGCATCGTCGCATAATTCGCGTTCCATCTTCATATTCATTTCAATCTCATCGAGTGGAATGTGTCCCGGTCCTTCGACCATGGCTTGAACCCCTGCCGCGCGGCTGCGCTGAACCAGTTCCGCCAAAACTTTGAGTTCAGCGAACTGCGCTTCATCGCTGGCGTCAGCTAAACAACCCGGCCTCATGCCGTCGCCAAGGGACAATGTAACGTCATGTTTTGCACAAATTTCTAGGATTTCGTCAAAATGGGTGTAAAATGGATTTTCTTTATTGTGGACGCTCATCCATTTTGCAATAATCGAGCCACCGCGACTAACAATGCGCAATAGTCTTTTTTTGGCCAAAGGAACGTGTTCACGAAGCAATCCAGCATGAATGGTGATATAGTCAACGCCTTGCTCGGCCTGTTCCTTGATTACGGCTAAAATAATTTCTGGCGTCATCTCCATCGCATTATTTATTCTGCTCAAAGTTTCGTACACCGGCACTGTGCCGATTGGAACTGTTGAAGCTTCGATAATACTGCGCCGGATTTGGGTGATATTTTGACCAGTACTCAAATCCATTACAGTATCTGCGCCATAACGCACTGCACCCGCCAATTTCTCTAATTCCTGTTTTGGGCAGCTTGAAAGGGCTGAATTCCCAATATTAGCGTTAACTTTTGTGTATAGTTTGCGCCCGATACCGATTGGATCAAGATTTTTGTGATGGATATTAGCTGGAATCACGATGGTTCCAGCAGCGACGCCGTCGCGGATAAATTCGGGAGTCAATTTTTCGCGTTCTGCAACGCGTTTCATTTCTTTGGTGATTTCGCCGTTTTTGGCGCGGGCAATTTGAGTTATATTCATTTCAGCAGTTCCTCCAGCTGTTCAATGTTACGCATTACCGCGCCTTTGTGTGCGGTAATCGCTTTGTGGGCTTTCTGCCCAAGTTTGATTCGCAGCCGTGGACTTTCCAACAACTGCGCGATAGTATCTTTAAGTTCAGAATCGTTGTTCACTAGCAATAAAGCTTGGTTCTCTTTCAACGTTTCTAGAACAAAACGGAAATTTTTTAAAACTGCGCCGGTAACAATCGGCTTGGCCAGTAATGCTGGCTCAATCAAATTATGTCCTTCATTCTGTCCCGCCAAACTTTTCCCCATAAAAACGACATCGGCGGCTTTCATGAAACCCAACATCTCTCCCGTGGTGTCGGCAAGCAGGCAATCAACGGCTTGATCAGGGATTTCATTGAGAGAACGGCGGCAGAATTTGATCTGTTGTTTTTTCAAAATTGTTGCTATTTCAGCACCGCGTTCAGCATGACGTGGAATCAGAACCAGTTTCAATTTCGAAAATCTTTCACGAAGCTGTGGGTATATTTCGGCGATTAAGGCCTCTTCGCCTGGATGAGTGCTCGCTGCGAGTAAAATCAGGTGTTCGCCGTCGCCAAAGTATTCCGTTAACGATATTGGGCTGAGCTCTTCCGGTATGTTTTGGTCGAATTTGAGATTGCCGTTGACTTGAACCTTTGCATCTGGGCAAACCAGCTGATAACGTTTTGCGTCTGCTGCTGTTTGTACTGAAATCAGGTCAAAACGCCGTAACGTTGGCGCAAAAAACAGGCGGAACCGTCGATAACCGTGCATGGAATGATCCGACATTCGGCCATTAATTAAAGCGACTTTACCGCCACGCATCTTAACTGCCCAAATTAGGTTTGGCCAAATTTCAGTTTCCAAGATGACCAACATTTTAGGTTTGATTCTCAATACCGTGCGGCTGACAAAATTGAAAAGATCAATCGGGCAGAAAATCACTGCAACGCCATCCGGCGCTTTTTCGCGCGCTAATGCTTGCCCAGTCGTTGTGGTAGTAGACAAAACAAAATTATGGTGCGGAAAGCGTTGCCGCCACTCCTGAAGCAGCGATAACGCAATAACTGTTTCGCCAACACTAACCGAATGAATCCAGATCACATTTTTAAGTGCTCCAAGCTCTCGAGTACGTTCGCGTGAGAACATTCCAAAGCGCTCCCAAAAGGTTTTTTTCCAGCCAGGACGGCGCCATAACTTCCACAGTATTCCTGGAATAAAAAAAAGAAGAATCAGCGGGAACAGTAAATTATAGATAATTAGCATTAAATCGGCTCCAAAATGAAAAAATAATAACTTTTAAAATACATTGTTTAGGTGGCAGATTCAAACAATAGTAACGGCGATAATGCGACATAATATCCATACAATTATATTTATGTCAGTCACTGAAACGTTGTCGATGTCCTATAATTTAGAAATTAGCGCGTGCTAAAATTAGCGCGCGCATTATGCGCGCGCTAATTTTAATATAACAAACATTCAGCGTGAACACTAAATTTCAATTCCATTGACAACGTAATTTGGCACAGCCAAGTATCGGAGATTTTCTCTAAATAGATTTGAAATATTGGTCAGAAAGCGGCAAAGTACGAGGCATGAATTCATATTATTATTTTATAGTCTGGAAATTTCCAAAGGTAATACGAATCATTAAATTTAATTTCTATGGATAATTGTGAAACCATTACGTATAATCACCCTGACGCTGCTGTCGGCATTCTTTGTCATATTTTTAATTTTACCGATTTATTCAGTCGTTAAACATGGCTTAAATCCGACAGTTCTGGCGGAATGTTTTCGCAACCCCATTTATCTCGAAGGATTATTTAATTCATTTAAAATCGCTATAGTGGCGACTGCCATAACTTTTGTTATTGCCATGGTGCCGGCATTGGTTTATGACCGTTATGATTTTACTGGTAAAAAATTGGTTAACACCTTGATGTTGATACCAATGATTTTGCCACCATTCGTCGGCGCGCTCGGATTTATGCAGATTTTCGGGCATTACGGAACTGTTAATACTATTCTAACTTCATGCGGTATTCCACGCGTCGACTGGCTTGGCGGTGGTGGACGTTTTTGGATGGTCTGCGTTATTGAGGCATTACATCTTTATCCGATCCTTTATTTGAATATTTTAACGGCGTTGGCCAATGTTGATCCGGCGTTGAACGAAGCTGCGCGCAATCTTGGAGCCGGGCGCTGGCGTCGTTTTCGTCAAATTACGCTCCCGATGATTCGGCCAGGAGTTTTTGCTGGCGGTACTTTGATTTTAATCTGGAGTTTCACGGAACTTGGAACGCCACTGATGTTTGGTTACAATCGCGTTACCACCGTGCAAATCTTCAATGGCATCACTGAATTAGAAACCAATCCACTGCCTTACGCGCTCGTTGTGATTATGTTAGTCGCCGCCGCCGTGCTTTACGCCGTTAGCCGGATATTTCTGGGCAAATCATCAGCTATCGCCATGACAAAAGGGATGTCCGCTCCAAATACCCGTAAATTGACTAAATGGGGCAGTATTTTGGCACTTTCCCCTTTTGCTGCCGTTGTATTTATGGCAGGATTGCCTCACATTGCTCTGATCTTAACTGCATTCAGCGTTGATTGGTACGGCGTTATATTGCCAAAACATTTCACTTTGGCGCATTTTGAAAACGCTCTTTCCCACGACATGGTCACCGGAAGTATTGTTAATAGCTTGAAATACTCTTCACTAGCAATGTTAGTTTGTGTTACTGTTGGCATCATCACCGCTGTAATTATTACGCGTTGGCGACCGCGCGGTTGGCAGATTTTCGATACTCTCAGCATGATGCCATTAGCAATTCCAGGCATTATCATGGCATTTGGCTTTCTCAGTATGTCAACTAATTTTCCGATTGCCCGAATGTTCCTTGATCCAATGAAAAACCCATTCATTTTGCTAGGAATGGCTTACGCAATTCGCCGTTTACCCTACGTAACGCGCGCCGCTGCCGCGGGGCTTGAACAAACCCCGCTCGATCTCGAAGAAGCCGCGCGCAATCTCGGCGCCGGCTCTTGGAGTGTGATGCGCCGGATAGTGATTCCGTTGATTAGCGCCAACATTGCAGTTGGCGCGCTGTTTGCGTTCAGCTTCTCAATGCTTGAGGTTTCAGATTCACTATTATTGGCCCACAAAAAAGAATTTTATCCAATTACTAAAGCAATCTTCGAACTGTCCGGAATATTGGGTTCAGGGCCGTGGATTGCCTGCGCTTTCGGCGTTTGGACGATGGCTTTCTTAGCCTGCACTCTCGCCGCTGCCAATGCTATTCTTGGCAAAAAAATGGGCTCACTATTCCGTTTTTGAAACTCCATTTTTCTTGCAATTTCCAGCGTGAAGAGTATATTTAATTCATATTTTTATGCTTGTTTTCAATTGTAAATCATCCGGATTTGGGAACTGTACACTCTTCGTCAATTCTTAATTCCCCCTTCGGAAAACCTGATTAATCTAGATTTTAATGGAGTTATTTTATGAACAAAGAAAAATGTATGCAACGTCACCAAGCACTTGAGGGTTGCACTAAAATCGTGGTAAAAGCTGGTACACGCCTGTTAACTGATCCTGAATCGGTGCCACAATTAATTACTGGTATTCAGGCTTTGCGCGAACAGGGCATGAAGGTTTTGCTGGTTTCTTCAGGCGCGGTTGGGAATGGCATGAAACAGCTAAAAATCACGAAACGTCCACGCAAACTTGCCGATGTTCAAGCCCTTGCGGCAGTCGGCCAAGCTCATCTCATGGCACGCTATGACGAAGCATGCCGCAAATTCGGATTCCGCTCCGCACAATTGTTGTTAACGGCCGAAGACCTGCGTAGTCGCGAGCGCTATCTCAATATTATGAACTGCATTGATTCACTATGGGAAAGCAATATTTTACCGGTTATTAACGAAAATGACTCGGTTTCTGTTTCGGCGCTGAAATTTGGTGATAATGATATTTTGGCGGCAATGATTGCTACTATGACACGTTCGCGGCTCACTATTATTCTGACGACTGAATCGGGGCTACGTGAACGCAATCCAGACGGCACGCTTGGCGCACGAATTCCAGTTGTTAACAAAATTAACAGCGAACTGAAAGGTTTTGCCGAAGGTAGCGATAATAGCGAATTTTCAATTGGCGGTATGATTTCAAAACTGCGTGCAGCCGAGATGGTCAACGCTGCTGGCGAATATTGTTGGGTCGCTGATGGCCGCAATCCTAATGCTTTGAATGAAATTATTGTGGGTGAAGATATTGGAACGCTGTTTGTGCCGAGACAAAAAACGATGGAATCGCGTAAACGCTTTATTCGATTTTTTGCGCGTTGTTCTGGACGACTCTATGTCGACAATGGTGCCGCAAAAGCGATTACAATGAACGGTAAAAGTTTATTGCCGTCCGGAGTAACTTCGGTTGAAGGTAAATTTAAGCGAGGTGCCACTTTGGAGGTAGTCGACCCTGCTGGAGTAGTGATTGCTCGCGGTTTGAGCAATTTCGATAGTATTGACTGCCAAGCCATTATCGGACATAAATGTTTAGAAATTACGGAAATTTTGAAACGCGACGCCGACGATGAGATTATTCATCGCGATAATCTAGTGGTGGCATTCTGATGCGTATTTTTATTAAAACCTACGGTTGCCAGATGAATGAACGCGATTCCGAAGCTGGCGCAGCGATGTTAGCTGAACGCGGACACGAATTAGTCGGTCACGAATCCGAAGGTGATGTGTTGATTTTTAACACCTGTAGCGTTCGTGATCAAGCAGAACGCAAAGCTATCGGCAAAATCGGTTTTATGAAAAAACTTAAAAAAGAGCGACCGGAGTTGATTATTGGGGTAATGGGTTGTATGGCGCAAAACCGTGGCGAAGACCTATTTCGTGAACTCCCTCATATCGATTTTGTTATTGGCACAGGACAACTTCACCGCTTGGTGGATATTGTCGAATCGATTGCTGAGGATCGCCAATCTCAGGTTGCGTTGCTGGACTCAGACAACGCAGTTTTGACCGGAATGGGTGCACACTGGAAAAACTCCATTTTTGACTCAATAGCAATTACTCGCGGCTGTAATCGCTTCTGCAATTATTGCATCGTTCCATACGTGCGTGGTCGCGAAATAAGTCGAGAAATCGCTGATATCGTTGCTGAAGCAAACGAGTTGGTCGCGGGAGGAACCCGTGAACTGATGTTATTGGGGCAAAACGTGGCGGCATTCGGGCTCGGTGGTGATACTAATCCTCCACCACATGATCATTCGCCATTCGCTGATCTGCTCAAAGAACTCTGCAAAATTGAAGGCTTGAAACGGCTTCGTTTCACTTCGCCATACCCATCATATTTTAATGATAAATTGATTAATACTATTGGCGCAAATCCCAAAATATGTCGTCATATTCATCTGCCAGCCCAGTCAGGCTCAGATCGTATTCTAAAAGCGATGAATCGTAATTATACGACTACTCAATATCGCGAAATTGTCAAAAAATTACGAGCGTTAATGCCAAATGTTACATTTTCCACTGATATTATTGTTGGGTTTCCCGGCGAAACTGAGGAAGATTTTAACGCTACACGCGCACTGATGAATGAAGTCAATTTTGACAATGCCTATATTTTTAAATATTCACCGCGCCAAGGTACGGTAGCGGCAAAACTCGAAGACGATGTTCCACAAGAAACCAAAGAACAGCGCAATCAGATTCTGTTGAGCGATCTGTCGGAACGTTCTATCAAATTCAATGCGACTTTGAACGGGACGATTCAAGAGGTATTAGTGGAAGGAGTCAGTAAACGCAACGCAACGCGCTGGTCGGGCAAAACCACCAACTCAAAGACT
>DLIO01000016.1 GCA_002483765.1 Lentisphaeria bacterium UBA7640
TTTACTTTTTCAATTGACCGAAAAATACAAAAGTTAATTAACAAAGTAAACGTGACGCGAAAAAATTATTTTTGACGGACGACAATTTGCTGATAATTTCATATGAATGAATCTCAAATCTTTAACGCCATTATTAATAGAGTCTTGTGGTGAAAAGGGTCATTTATTTGCCGCTGGGATTGATGCTACTCCAAGCGTCACCGAGTTTGATGATTTTGAAACCGCGTGGAGTTGTATTATCTCGATACATAATTAAAAATTGTACGTCTGGTAATTCTTGTTGAAGACGTTTCGCTAGCTCTACTCCTCCGATAAAAACTGCGGTTGACAACCAATCGGCATCAACCGCAAGAGTTGTGTAAACTGTTACCGACAACATATCTTCAACCGGCATACCGTTTTTTGGATTGACGATATGAGTATAGTTCTTGCCATTGAAAGTAACATAGCGTTCGTAATTGCCGCTAGTGGCGAGCGATTTATCAGTAATACGTACCACCCCGCAGGTTCTATTTTTATCCAGCGGATTGCGGATGCTAACGGTGTAAAATTCACGCCCCGTTGGAGGTTGAGGGAAACAATAAATATTGCCACCAAGGTTGATGGTTCCGGTGGTAATACCAGTTTTGCGAACATTCTCCGCGGCCATGTCGACAGCGTAGCCTTTAGCGACTCCGCCGAGATCGAGCGCGACGCCATCAACGGTAAAACGCACCGTTTGGGCGTCATCATCGAAAATAACTTTGTCTAAACCAGAGATTGCCAGTGCACTTTGTAACTCTTCTGGTGAAGGTAATTGTTCACGTTCACGGTTAAAACCCCAGGCTTTCATCAATGGTAGAATTGACGGATCGAACAAGCCTTCGGAGATCTGGTAGCCTTCGCGTGCTTTAAGCAACACTTCCCACAGCAGTGGCGAGCATTTGACTGGTGTTCCAAAAGCATTTTGATTTAATTTAGCAAGTTCGCTTTCCGGGTCGAAGATGTTACAAGTTTTTTCCACCATTTCGAAAACGTCTTGGGTAATATTAGCAGCATTTTCCACCTGTTCAGCAGTACCGTAAAATTTCACTTGTGCGATGGTGCTCATGGTGGGAAAAACGCGCTCCTGTTCTTCAGGTTTCGGCGAAGAACTTCGTCCTGTGCGTTGATTGATCAATGCGACAAAAGTAAAAATAATTCCGATTACTAATAAAATTAACCAAGTCTGTCGCTTGCTCATAGAATTTTGTTCGGTCATGACCTTAACTCCTCGGGTGAAATTTACGGTGAATATTTAAAAGTTGTTTCTGATTCAAGTGTGTATAAATCTGAGTCGTAGTGATATCGACGTGCCCCAGAAGTTCCTGAATCACTCGCAAATCGGCATCATTTTCCAGTAGATGACCTGCGAATGAATGGCGAAGTGTATGTGGGTGAATATTTTTGTTAATCCCTGCTAAAATTGCGGCATCTTTTACAATACGCCAGATGCGCTCGCGGTCAAGTCGACGACCACTTTTTGAGAGAAACAACGTAGTTTCAGTTGCGCTTCTCGATAATTGCGGACGGATATTTTCTAAATAGCGCTTCAGGATATTCCGCGCAGCGCGGCCGAATGGAACAATCCGCTCTTTATTACCTTTACCGACAATACGAATAGTTTCATCATCAAAATTAACGCCGCCAACAGTAAGCGAAGTCGCTTCGGAGACACGCAGTCCGCAAGAATATAGAGTTTCTAAAATGGCGCGATTGCGAAAAATCAACGGGTCTTTACCAGCGGGATAAGCTCCAAGCAGAGCGTCAACTTCAGCAATCGATAGTAGATCTGGCAGAAGGCGCCAAATTTTCGGAGAATCCATGATATCCGCGATATTGTTCGGAATCAGATGTTCTTGAAACAGATAGCGGAACAAAACTTTAATCGAAACCAAACGGCGCGCCAAACTAGCTGGTTCCAATCCAGCTTCTTTTCTGCTGGATAGGTATTCGATGATATGGTCTCGATTAATGATATTAAAATCAATAAAGGTTTTTTCTTTAAGGAAATCGATAAAATCATTAAGGTCACTGCGATATGCTGAAACCGTGTTGGGGCTTAAGCCACGCTCTACAGTTAAATAACCACAAAAATGCTTTAAAATCCGTTCCATAAACCCCCTAACTTGACTTTGTTAATTCGCGCGCGCATAATGCGCGCGCGAATTTTAAGTTAATAGTTATACGATTATGAAAGATTTCTTACAAAATCGTAATATTCAGCTGGCACATTTTTTTCGGTTTTGCCAGTATAAATCTGACGTGGACGACTGATCTTAGTGTCACTAATGGTCATCTCTTGCCAATGCGCAATCCAACCGGGCAGGCGTGCTAAAGCAAACATTACCGTAAACATATTCTCAGGAATACCGATTGCGCGATAAATGATGCCACTATAAAAATCGACGTTTGGATAAAGTTTACGTTCGATGAAATAGTCATCTTTTGAAACCGCTTCCTCCAGTTCCAACGCTGTCTCAAGCAACGGATCGTCAATCTTAATAGTCTCTAAAAACTTGCTACACTCTTTTTTGATAATCAAAGCACGTGGGTCGTAGGTTTTATAAACACGATGGCCGAATCCCATCAGTTTTTCATGATTGTTCTTATCTTTAACCCGTTCAATAACTTTTTTGACATTGCGTTCTTTTGAAATACGACGTAACATGCTCATCACTTCCTGGTTTGCGCCACCATGAAGTGGGCCAGACAACGCATTTATACCCGCTGCGATAGTCGCGTACAGGTTAACTTGAGCACTGCCGATTACCCGGACTGCCGAGGTCGAACAGTTTTGTTCGTGATCCGCATGCAGAATGAACAGAATATTCATAATTCTGACCACTTCGGGACGGATCTCATACGGCCGAACTGGTGAAGAGAACATCATATTTAGGAAATTAGCGACAAAGGGCAGATCACTGCGTGGATAGACCACCGGTTCGCCAATCGATTTTTTATAAGCCATCGCCGCCATGGTACGGATAGTTGAAATCAAACGAGCCCCCGATAGATCAATATCTTCACGCATCGAAAGCGAATCGACATTGGGATAAAAAGTCGATAATGCATTAATCATCGTGCTGAGGATATGCATAGGATGAGCTGAGCCAGGGAAATTAGCTAAAAAATGACGCATATCTTCGTGCAATAGCGAGTTTTCGGTCAACAATCTCGAAAATTTTGCACCTTGCTTTTCATTTGGCAACTTGCCATGAATTAACAGATATGCAGTTTCTACGAATCGAGTGTTGTAGATAAGATATTCAATTGGAATGCCCCGATAACGTAAAATTCCTTTTTCGCCATCAATGAAAGTGATTTCGCTGAAGCAAGCGGCAGTATTCATAAAACTTGGGTCGATTGTAACATATCCGGTATCTTTACGAAGAGAACCTATATCAATTCCTCTTTCGCCCTCAGTCCCGATCACGATGGGGAGTTTCATCTCTTTGCCGTCGACAATTAATGTCGCAAATTTTTCATTATCCATTTTTCACCATAATAACATTGTGATTTTCTATATTGTATTAACAGGAACTGATTAATATATGCAAGAGTGCAAAGAAATCAATTTATATATCCAAAGAAAGGTTGCTTTCAGCTAAAAATATCTCATTAAAAGGTTTGATTATTATCGTCTCCGGGTTATTGTATCTGCTTCATTCAAACCTACTGCCCCATGGTGTAATGGTAGCACAAGTGATTCTGGTTCATTTTGTCGAGGTTCGAGTCCTTGTGGGGCAGCCAATTTTAATTGCTGAAATATTTTCAAGAGCAAAGAATCATTCTCCAGGCAACGAAATCCCTTTGATTTTCTTAAATAACGCCACGGCGCGCGAGTCAGTCATTCCCGAAATAAAATCTAACACAGTCAATAGGCGAAAATAATGGTTGTTCAACCACGTTGGATCCTTTTGCAGCATTATACTACCGGGCATCAACTGAATGATTTTTTTATTGCGATGCAGTGGTTCGCGCTGCTCGCGAATCGCATCCGCGACTTCGTTAACGCAAGAAACAAAAACATCGAGCAAACCTTCGGTTAATTCATAGCCAGCGACCTCAATCTCCACCGCACGCGGGAAGTTATAAACGTCAGCAAAACTACGCTCATAAATCTGAGCTAATGGTGCTGCGTTTGGAATTAATTCGATTAGTGGGCAATCCAAGTTTCCACTCAAAATTTCATCTTCATACTGGTCAAAAGCATCACTGACTTCAGAAATTAAAGCACCAATCGCTTTTGCTCGTAAAAATTGCACCTTTAATTCACGGCTACTCATAGCTTTTAATTTTTTCTCGGCCACTATCGGATCTTCAACAAACTTCATGAACAACTCTTTGAGTTCTGAATAATCGATTATTCCCATTACCCAGGCATCTTCAAAATCGACGATCCGATAAGCAATGTCGTCCGCGGCTTCTACCAGCCACGCCAACGGGTGGCGACACCAGCAATAATCATCCGTATCGCCTTGGTATTTGAGTAATCCAGTAGTTTCAGCAACTTGACGAAATAATTCGCGTTCAGACTGAAAAAAATTAAACTTTTTTGCAGACACTCCTGAAGGGCGATTAGCAACATATGACTCGACCGGATATTTAGTAAATGCCGCCAAAGTCGCACAAGTCAATTGCATTCCTCCAGGATTATCCGGCATTTGGAGTTTTGCTAAAACTCGAAAACCTTGCGCATTGCCGTCAAAACCCGCGATGTCAGCTTGTTCTTTCTGAGTCATAGTTTTCTTCATCTCTGTCGCCAGAGTAGAACTCTTAAACCAATAACGAATCGCTTCTTCGCCAGAATGTCCAAGTGGCGGATTGCCAATATCATGAGCCAAACCGGCCGCAGCCACAATCGCACCAATATCTGAAGGCTGAATGCCATTTAAATCATGACGTTCACAGATTCTTGCCCCAGCCGCAGTTCCAAGAGAACGCCCGATGCATGAAACTTCCATACTGTGAGTCAAACGCGTATGCACGTAATCGTTATCTGCTAATGGAAAAACTTGCGCTTTATCTTGCAATCTCCGGAATGCTGGAGAAAATACAATCCGATCAAAATCTTGCAAAAAAGGTGAGCGCCCCGGTGTCACAATATCTGGTTCATCTTTACCCAAGCGGTGTGGCGATAATAGTTTTACCCAATTCATTTTTATCATAATTTCAAGTTTCCAAGATGTTTGTCTTTATAGAATATTTTTTTAACGCAACGCGCTAAACTGCTGCTCTAAATTCACGCGCGCATAATGCGCGCGCTAATTTTAATCCATCATTTCAGGCTATCATAAAGCATACTGATGCCGATTAAATAAGCTGGAGCTATAAAAATCAGCGCGCCAACAGTACTAATTTCTTTTTCCGTATCACTGAGTTCGTCAAGTTCAGGAGCTAATTCATCATATTTATTATGATAAAAGATCCAGTAATCAGCCACTATCAATACTGGGGTTGCGGTGAACCAATACCATTCCACACCTTTGACACTGAACGCATACAAAAAAATGACCGCACTAAAATAAAAGCCGGAAAAAATTTCATAGCACATGACGAGTAACGCCTCACGATGCCGCAGCCATATTATCGCAAATAGTGAAGTTGTAGCTAATATTATCGCGTAAAAAAATAACAGAAAGAATCCTATTTTATCCATCTACCAACCGTTTTTCGCAATAAAGATTTCTTTGCTGGTTCAGACTTCGGTTCCTCTTTTGGTTTAAGATCCTTGAACTCATCCAACACTAAAGTATAATCGCCAGTATCTGGCAACAAAGCATTTCCCAAATCCAAACCAAACAAACCAGGCATCTGGTCACGTAAATAATCGGCCAGAGTGACAATAGTCGGACCATAGCCATTTTTATAAATATAATACTCTAAATCTTGTGCCAATTCCGCAGTATTTGGGTAGCGTTCATCCGGTTCCGTTGCCAACATTTTATGTAGTATGTTTAACAGGTCTTCATCTAAGTCTTGAGGCAGATATTCCCATTTTATCTTATTGGCCATCGCATTAGCGACAACTTCTTTAATGCTATCTGAACCTTCACGTCCGGATTTACCACTCAGGACGAAAAACAGTAGCATGCCAAGTGAATAAATATCGGAACGAAAATCCAACTTTTTTTGAGCTGCCTGTTCAGGAGACATGAATAACACCTTTCCAGCAAAAGCCATGTCCAGTTCCGAAGCACTACGCGCACGCGCTATTCCAAAATCGGTGATTTTTGCCACTCCCTCTGTATTTATTAATACATTATGTGGACAAATATCACAATGCACGATGTCAAGCGGAATGCCATTACTGTCACGTCGGTTGTGCGCATAAACTAGTCCGCGTGCGACTCGTGAAGCGATAAAAACAGCCAAATTGACAGGAAAACGCTGGTTAGTTTTATCATGAAACAGAATCATCTGGTGCAATGGAATTCCATCAACGTACTCCATTGCGATATAATATTCGCGGCGAGTTTTATTGAGCTGATAGATCTGCACAATATTTTCATGAACAAGGTTAGCGACCATTTTTGCTTCTTTAACGAACATCTGAACAAAGCGGCGATCTTTAGAAAACTTTGGCAATAATTTTTTTATAGCAACGATTTTCTCGAAGTCTTCAATCCCTTTTTCTCGTGCTTTTAGCACCGTTCCCATGCCGCCCTCAGCAATAGTTTCAACGATCTCATATTCGACTCGAGCTTTGATCTTTTTCATCGGCAATCTTCGATTAATTTACGTAGTTTTTCAATATTTTTAGCGAGTCCGTCATTTCGAATGGCGGCGGCTTCTTTCGTGAAAAAATTAAATGATTCTAGAAACTTCAACTCAAAGGAATACCATTCACAATCAGTATAGCTCTCTCCGTGGGCCTCAAGTTCCCGTTTCAGGCAATCAGCCATCGGCAAAAAATCATCGGTACCAAGATACCCGCAATCTGCGTCGCACATCAACTCTTCTAGTTTGTTTTGAGGATTGCAAGGTCTTTCCGTGGCCCTGATCATGCCACTAACTGTAACAATATCTTCAGGAGTATAATTATAAGAGCCAAGAATTTGCTCCGCAAATTTTGCCGCTATTTTTTCATTCCCGCGATAACACTCCAAATATCCGCAATCATGAAGGATTGCTGCAGTTCTCAGCAGTTTCATATTATGCTTCGACACGCCGGCAGCGCGGCCAAACACCTCCACTTCTTTCATCACATGAAGCGTATGTATTTCACAATGATAGTAATATTCTGGCGATAAATCCCGCTCGAACAATTTAAAAATATCTTTTTCTAAACGTGCCAGTTGCATTGATATCTCCTTAATTAAAACTAGAACTTCAGTCTTGAATTATTTCAACGATTTGACGAATAACTCCAGCCGTCGCAACGCTTCCTTAATGTTTTCCATTGAAGCGGCATAACAGCACCGCACAAACCCTTCTCCACTGTCCCCGAAAGCTGTACCAGGAACCACCGCGACTTTTTGTTGTTCAAGAAATTTCATCGCGAAATCTTGGGAACTTAAACCTGTTCCAGTAATATTTGGGAACGCATAAAATGCTCCTTTAGGCTTAAAACATGTAAGACCTGCGTCATTCATTCCCTGCACAATAACATCACGGCGTCGCCGATACTCTTCATGCATTTTTTCCATTTCTGGGCGTCCAGTTTTCAACGCCTCAACCGCTGCATATTGTCCTAAAGTCGGCGCACTCATGATTGAATATTGATGAATCTTCATCATAATTCCAATAATATCGGCTGGTCCACAGGCATAACCAATACGTAAACCAGTCATCGCGAAAGCCTTGGAAAATCCATGTAGGAAAATACAACGCTCCTTCATTCCTGGTAAAGAGGCAATAGACGGCAACCGTCCTTCGTAAGTCAATTCACTGTAAATTTCATCGGCGATAACAATCAGATCATGCTTGATTGCCAGTTCCGCAATCGCCTTTAGTTGAGCGCTGTTTAAGGTTCCTCCAGTCGGGTTACATGGGAAATTCAGAATTATCGCTTTGGTTTTTGGTGTAATTTTATTTTTAACATCCTCAACATCAACAGAAAAACCATTTTTTTCACAAGTTGGTGAAACTATTGGTATACCGTGAAACATTTTAATAGTAGCGTTGTAAGAAACGTAACAGGGCTCAAAATAGATTATTTCATCACCTGGATTGGTAATCGCGCGAATCGCCAATTCAAACGCTTCGCTGACGCCAACTGTCACGAGACATTCATCGTCTGGACTGTAACAACAGCCATAATCGCTTTCTAAATATTTACAAATCTCTTTGCGCAAAGAGTAAAGCCCAAGATTTGAGGTATAACCCGTAAAACCTTGTTCAAGCGAATCAATCGCCGCTTGTCGAATTGACTTAGGAGTTACAAAGTCAGGTTCACCAACTCCAAGCGAAATCACCCCATCCATATTCTTAGCTAATTCAAAAAAATCACGGATACCGCTTTTCGGCAAAGCGGTAATGTGCCTGGCTAAACGCTCCTTGCGGAGTGTCTTTAAATCGTTCATAAACTGTCCTCTTCATCCATTATTTAACCCACTTTAAAAGATTATAAGCAGGAATATTGTTACTAAAAAAAGTTAAAAATAAAGATATTCTGGCGTACAATGTTGATTTACTTTGTTCGTCGTTGTATTTTCTTCTTTTGCACTGCATAAAATATGTCATAGACACTTGATAAACAATAGTTCTAAAAGGTTTTTTTACAACTTTTTCAAATCATTAAAATATTAGAGATTAAATATGGATAAAGAGACATTAAATGGTAAATTATATATAGTTTCCACCCCGATTGGCAACCTCGAAGATATCACTTTACGCGCACTGCGTATTTTGAAAGAAGTTGACCTCATTGCCGCGGAAGACACCCGTCATACCCGAAAACTATTAGCGCATTATGAGATTTCCACTCGACTAATCAGCTATCACAGCCACAACGAACATCGTCGAGTTTCTGAATTAATCGAGCAAATTCTAGCCGGCTCTAAAATAGCGGTCGTATCAGACGCTGGCACTCCTGGCATCGCTGATCCAGGTTTTTTATTGGTGCGTGAGGCATTCCGAAATGGCATAACGCCAGAAATCATTCCTGGCGTTTCTGCACTGACTTTTGCTGCGACAGCTTCAGGTTTGCCGATTGATCGCTTAGCCTTTTACGGGTTTTTGCCAATTAAATCTGGGCGTCGTGGTAGTGCGTTGGAACTGGTTTGTCGTGAAGATAAAACTGTGATTATCTATGAATCACCGCATCGTATGAATAAGTTGATTATGGAACTCGCGGAACGCCTGAAACCTGAAACACCATTAGCGATAATCCGTGAGGCGACTAAACTTCACGAAGAAATCCTTAGTGGTACGACGGCAGAAATCATGGAATTAACAAAAGATCGCGCGTGGAAGGGAGAATGCGTGGTTTTGGTTTCTCCACAACACGGTGATAATAGCAAGGCTTTTCCGCCTAAAACAATTGAAAATAATTAATCTTAGTCTATCTTAATAAAATATTTTTAGAACAAAATAACTTTAACGGGAATAATAAAGATGTCAAACAAAAAATCGCGGATATTTTATCTATTAGCTGCATCTGCGGCACTAGTGGGGTTATGTAACGGATGTTATCGTTATACTCCCCCGCCAGCTGTTTTCGGAAACAACGTTTTTTCCGAACACGTCAAAGATAAAGGTGAACGCGATAATTTATTAAAAGGAATTACCATCCTCAATTTAGATATGGCGCAAGAGATCGCAGTCAAAAATAACCCCGATTATATTTCCGCATACCATGCGGTCAGCGCGGCGAGAATGCGTTATTACCAAGCTTTGAATGCTTATCTTCCTGAATTCACCGCTAAATTCGGTATAAACGCTGGCGGTGACGAGTACTACAATCGCGATGTCGGTACATCAGTTCGCGAGTCTCGTTTTAATACCAGCACTTCGCTAAATGCTAGCTGGCTAATCTTCGACGGATTGGTGCGTACCATGGATGTTATGCGCACTAAACACAGTTGGCAGGCTGAAAATGAGTTAGAAGAGGATACCAGGCGTTTACTGATGAGTTCAGTCGCATACGCTTTTAATGATATTTTGCTGGCTCGTGGACGCTACAAAATTGCTGAGGCTGACCGTGATTTTCAGATGAAAAACCTTTATCAGACCCAACTAAAATATGAAGCTGGTGCAGTTCCGCTTTCCGATGTGCTTAACTTTAAAATCGCAGTTAACACCGCTACAGGAGATCAATTATCTGCGGAATATTCATACAATGTTGCCATTTATTCACTCGCTGTATTGATGGGCTACTACGAAGGGACACTGCCAGATTCCATTGAGTTTCCTCCAATCAAAGCCGATACTGACGAGCATGTCAGTACTGTTGAAGTTTACCTCGATATCGCATTAAATAACCGACCCGACCTGCAGTATTATCGCGAAATGGTTAAAATGTCTGAATATAGTCTTTATTCGGCTTATGGCGCATATTCTCCAGTAGTCAGAGCAAATGCATCGGTTGGTTTCAATACTAATGCTGCAAAAACAACTAGGAATCCGGGCGGTGGGAATATTAGCAATAGATCGTATAACAACAATCCAGGCTATAATATTGGAGTGACCGCAGAATGGCTGTTGCCACTTGAATGGCGTCGTGCAGCTCGAGTCCAAGAAGCCCAAGCCGATATTGCCAAAGCTAAATTTCATGTTGCAAGCAATTGGCTTCAGGTCGTCGAGGAGGTGCGAACCTCTTACGACAATTATATTCAAAACGTGCGTCTTGCGCGACTTTACGAAACTACTCTTAGTTTAGTTACAAAACAGCGTGATTTGGTCGAAGAAGAATATAACGCAGGAAATACTGAACTGACTCGTTTAAATGAAGCTCAGTTAAAATACGTTCAAGCTGAAAATGAGATGATTAACTCACTGGTCAATGTCCAGAAAGCCATCGCACAATTGCGTTCGGCAACTCACACTAGCCCGATTGGCGCGCGGGTAGAACAGCTCCCTGCACAAAATTTACCGCGTTGAGTTATAGGAATTTAATATCATGACAAATAAAATAAATAAAGTAAGATTTGCCCCATCACCGACTGGGCAAGTCCATATAGGTAATATTCGCACCGCTATTTTTAATTGGCTTTATGCGCGTCATACTGGCGCAGAGTTTTTATTGCGCATTGAAGATACTGACATTGAACGCTCCACCAGTGAAGCGATTAACACGCTCTTGGAATGTATGGAATGGTTAGGCATTGACTATGACGGCACCTCCGTTTACCAAACTCAAATGCGTGACTCACATCTCTCCTCTGCAAACCATCTGGTTCGGAAAGGATTGGCCTATCATGCCGAATCCAAAGATAGTGGTAGCCCGGCTTTTTTCAGAATCCCATGGGAATGCGCGGATTGTTCATCGGTTCGCGATGCTGGTGAGGCTTTTTACGACTTACATCCGAATGGAGTTCTCGAGATCGGACCAAACGGTATCACTTTCAGCACTGTGGCTAAAAGTGGTAAGCCCATCGAAAATTCCGCTTGTCTAGCGGGATTCCGCCATTTAAAAGCATTAGATGCAGGCGGGAAAGTGATTTTTGAACTGGAAAAACACATTGACGAAGTTTTGAAAGAACAAAATACATTCAACTTAGAAAATGTCACTAAAATTACTTTTTTGCGGCGCGAAGTATTTTTCAAGGATATGGTCAAAGGGGAAATGTCAAAACCTCTAGACAGCATGAAAGATCTAGTTATTGTCCGTAGCGATGGCACACCGATATTTCATCTCGCCAATGTTTGCGACGACATAACCCAGGAAATCACTCACATTATTCGTGGTGACGATCATGTAGAAAACACCTATCGCCATCTGCTGTTGTTTTACGCGCTGGGGGCTAACGCTCCATCGTACGGACATCTGCCGATGATCATCAATTCTAGTGGTAAACCCTTTTCTAAGCGTGACGGCGATGCCTTTGTTGGCGAATTCCGCGAAAAAGGTTTTTTACCAGAAGCACTCTATAATTATTTAGTTTTACTTGGGTGGTCGCCTGGCGACGATCTCGAAAAAATGACCCGTCAACAAATGATTGAAAAATTCACGTTGGAACGTGTCAAAAGTGCCCCAGCACAATTCGACATTAACAAACTTTTAAATATGAACGGCATTTATATTGCGGAATTGTCTTTCGAAGAGTTTATGACCAATGTTCGTAAGTTCGCCGATCCATCCTGGGATAGCGAGCAACTTGAAAAAGTTGCAGCCCTAATGCAAAGCCGTACCAAAATCTTTAGCCAAATCTCAGATTGGAGTTATTTTTTCCAAGATGATTTCGAGCTTGATATGAAAAGTTTTGCCAAGCAGTATAAAAAACCGGAAATTCGTGCAACGATGAAAACTGTTGCGGAAAAATTACATTCAGTGTCCGATTTTACCGCGGAGAACATCCATTTAGCGATCGAAGAGATTGCGGTGAAGTCTGAATTGGGCGGTAAGTTGTTCCAAGCAATTCGTTTGGCAATTAGTGGCGTCGCTGGTGGTGCTGAACTTGATTTTACTATGCAAATAATCGGACGCGAGCGCTGCGTCAAAAATATTGAACATGCGCTTCAAATTGCCGAAAAACAATTTTTTTGAGATAATTATGTTTTTTAAACCAAAGAATCAATATACTGTTTATACTGCTGGCGCCGCAGTCTTGAAAAAAAAGGCCGCGCCAGTTAAAGAGATTACTCCAGAGATCGAAAATCTTAGTTTGAATATGACAGCAGCGATGATCGCCTTTGATGGAGTTGGTTTGGCTGGCCCTCAATATGGCGTAAGCAAAAGAATTGTAACATTAAATATCCCTGCTTCCCCAAATGGCTTTCAATCACCAGGCGAAGCTCTTTTAATTCCTTTAATGCCGTTAACCGTGATCAATCCTGAAATTCTTGAATTAGGCGAAGAGTTAATCCCTTGGGATGAAGGATGTTTGAGCGTTCCTGATATTTTTGGCGAAGTGATCCGACCATCTACTGTCAAGTTTCGGGCACAATTACTAACAGGAAATGTTGTCGAATGCGAATGCGGTGGTTTGTTAGCGCGCTGTATTCAACACGAAATTGACCATTTGGATGGACATCTCTTCGTAGAAAGGATGGCTCCCGATCAATTCAGTGAAATAGAATCAGAGTTCCGCCGTCTCGAACGCTTGGGCGCCAAAAGAGACTATAAACGGAGGGTGAAATCTTGAATTTAGGATTTTTCAGGATTTTAATTGAAACCTGCCGTGGCACAACTATTTTTTTCTATCTATTGCGGCAGCCACTGTTAAAGGCATTTTTTCATTTTTTTCTGCTCTGCCTAATCTGTGCGCTTAGCGTCGCATTGTTCGGCAGTCTCAGTCTAAATAAAATGGTTGACTCAGGACTTGAGAGTATCCGCGAATCATGTGGTACTGTTCAATTGAGCAAAAATGGATTAATTCCCAAAAAAGAACCTGAGAAGAGCCGTTTAATTTTTTCCGGCTCTCGTTTGGAGTTAATGTATATCGCCGATCCAATTACCGAAACACCTACCTTTGACCTTGGTGTTTCCAATGCTGGAGTTCTGTGGTCACCATATTTTGTTGCAGTTTGGGGCCGCGCCAACGAAGGGGAATATATTTTATTTCCAGTCGTCACTACACAAAAAGAGATTCCACGAATGAGCGTTTTAACCAAAGCTAAAGTCAACGATTATCTGCGTGACAATAGTATTGCCGGAACATTAAACATCAGCTCATTTAGCTTGGATACGATCGCTAATGAGGTCAAGATCATCGCCACATTATCCCTCTTAGTCGTGAGCTTCACACAATTTTTTCTGATTTTTCTCTTCTTTATTTTAACCACCGCCACCACAAGGGCATTTTTAGGTGCGCGCCAAGTGAGAAAATTAATCCCTTTTCGCGATTATTTGGCATTGACGCTCTATGTCGCGTTTCCTGGTTTGCTAATTACAAGCTTATTTACCATATTAGAAATTTCACTTATCAGTACGCCACTAATAGCGCTGATTTCATTTATGGGTTACTTCCTATATGTAGCGTATCGTATTGAACGTTGGATTTTAACTGGACAACCGTCATCTGATGATGGCATTGGAGATTGAGAATTATGAACACAACTGACTTTTATCGTACATCCGTTTGGTATCCGGCGCTGGCTAATTATACTTTTTTGACCTCGTTTGTGAAACTAAAACCCGAAGCAATCGAAGCTTTGGCTAAAGGCACACGCAAAGGAGCGGTGGTCAACGAAGTAATCGAACGATTACGCCAACCGATGGCCGCCATTACGGGTAATTGTTTTGTTTCCGTAGATCAAGCCGCGCCAACCGATACCGAACGCTTTAAAGGAAAGCGTGGCGCAGTACATTCACCAGAAAGCGCATGGCGGTATCTGGCTGAAAGCCCTAAAATACGCGCTGCCGCTGAAAATGGCGAAGTCGAATTTATCTCTATCCGTCCATTCCGCCGAATGAACCAGACTCGCGAATTCCGCTTGTTCATTAAAGACGGCAAATTATCTGCCATGAGTCAATATTGGTTGGTTCGCCATTTCCGCAGACTGGAAGGAGTCAAGGAAGACTTTTGGCGCAAAGCGGATCAATTTGTTAAAGACATAAGTTGGCTGTTGCCAGAACAAACGCTGGTCATGGATCTTTACTTTACTTCTGACGATCAAATTTTAATTATCGACTTAAACCAATGGGGCAAAAGCGATCCTAAATTACTACATACATGGGATCGCGACTGGGATACCTCTACTGGCATCGTCCTAATGCCATCACCAACTACGATCAGTGGCAACGTCAACGTCTCATTTTAAATCAACGTAAAGTAA
This sequence comes from Lentisphaeria bacterium UBA7640, assembly GCA_002483765.1. Classification (GTDB taxonomy): domain Bacteria; phylum Verrucomicrobiota; class Lentisphaeria; order Victivallales; family Victivallaceae; genus UBA7640. Next base: position 14,902 of record DLIO01000016.1, read on the forward strand.
TACTCCAATTCGCGCGCGAATTAAAGTCCACATTTACAAAGTATAAACGTGGAAAATATGAAGCGTGCAGGGTAGGGGGCTGACACCCGATATAGAAAGTTTTTCATGACGGAAATCTATGAAAAGTTTCCGATTCCCAAATTCAGGAATCTTGATCCCG
>DLIO01000041.1 GCA_002483765.1 Lentisphaeria bacterium UBA7640
ATACGGGATCAAGATTCCTGAATTTAGGATGCTCTACCTCTTTTTTCAAGTCCAGTTTTTTCTTACCGGAAATACGCCCGTAACGTAAATATACAATTAATGAAGTGCCGTTCTCAAGAAATAAAGATTTAATTAATGATGTTATTAAATCGACATTGAAAAATTACCGGAAAAATTTGAAAACGAGATTAAATGAAGTAGACAACGACATCCAAAAATGATTAACTCCAATTTTCTCTTTCCGCAAGAGTCCGGCGATATGTTGACCGCTATCGGCACACTCGCACAAAACTAGGCGTTTTAAAACATGACAACTGCGAAACTGATTGAAGAAGAACCCGAGCAGATTGAACCAATTATGGTAAAAACATGAAGCTGTTGAAACTAATTTCCCGAACGCCTCATGACCGGCTTTAAACGACGTAACTCAAATCTTCAATTCGCGCGCGCATTATGCGCGCGCGAATTTAAGAACAAAATTAGATTGATTGTGCGGCAAGCGCTTATCAATCCTTAAGCATTACGCATTATTTTTTTAGATCAATTATGTGTTTATCAAGCTTTTCTTGCGCTTGTTTCAACAAATGCACTTTGCGTCGCATCATGCTTTCTAATTCTATTTTATCGAGATATTTCTTGAAATAGTCAATGACTGCAATCAGATAAAATGACTGGTACTCATCTTCAAAATAGGTCTTAAAGTAAGGCATAGATTTTTTCCCTACATAACGGCTTAATAACAAGAGGTAGTCATTGTATATTTTTTTGTCTTTAATCGGAAGTTCCGAAATGTTTTTCACTGCCAGGTCTGCGAGAGCGTGAGTTTGTTGTTCTGAAAGACTGCTGCTACTCGCTTCCAAGGTCGCAGAGAGCAATCCTTTATCAAAATATGGGCTGTCTTTGTCGGAAAAGGTTGAGGCCATTTTCTCTAAATACTGATATATTCGGTTGTCAAAATAACCATTTTTAAACAAAAGATTAAGGCTTAAAATTCTTTTTGTTTGCTCAATAACATCCATGTTTGCTAGATGTTTGTACAAATAAATATGTTTGTCTTTATCCTGGTATGCCCACAATAAAAAGTATAAAGCACGTAGCTTAATATTTTTTGCGGAAAGTTCGGGTTGTTTTTTTATTTCAAGCTCGTACGCAACATATTGCTCATAAAAATTTACTCTATCTTCTCTAAAATCATCCAATGTTGACTTCAGGTTGAATTCATTTTGAAAGTCGCCCTGAAACATTTGTTGTTTCAATAAATTGTCAATAAGTTCTTCCTTATTGAATTTTCCAAAACCTTGTTGAGGAATCAATATAGGGTGAGTGTCCTTATAACCAGCTGGCAACTTCGTTTTTACTTGACTTAAGATGGTATCTTGACCTAAAGCTACATTGCCAATCAACAAACCAATAAACCCGATAACAAATAAAAACAGTACTCTTCTATTCATGATTCGATTCTCCTTTAGAAGACTTTCCATCCCACATCAACCCTACAAAACAAAAATAACGATATGGGTAAATTATCGCCTTTTTTACCCATAACGACGAATATATGGGTAAATTGTTTCTTTTTTTACCCGTATCACTGTTTGCTTTGGGTAAAAATATCAAATAATGGTTCATTCACGAAAAAATGACTAACTCCGATTTTCTCTTTCCGCAGAAGTCCGGCAGCGCTTAACTCTTCCAGATATTTTGCGGCAGTTTTCCGGGTGACCCTGAGATCACGTTCAATGAATTCGATTTTGGTGTAAGGATGACAAAAAAGATTATTTAAAAGATCATGACTATAAAACTTAAACTGATCACGTAATCGACGCTTGTAATCGGTCATAAGGGTACGAATCTGTGCTATTAGAGAAATAATGTCGATCGCTGTTTTCTCAATGCCGTCAAGCATGTAAAAAAGCCATTCTTCCCAATTATTATCATCTCGGACTTCTTGTAGCAACCGATAATACTCAGTCTTGTTTTGAATAATATAACGACTCAAATAAAGTACCGGAATATCTAATAATTTTTTGTGTACGAGATACAGAATGTTAACAATTCTGCCAGTTCTGCCGTTGCCGTCATAAAAAGGATGAATGCTTTCAAACTGATAGTGGATCACCGCCATTTTTATCAAAGGATCAATCGTCGAAAGCGAGTCATCATTAATATATTTCTCCAGATTGTTCATGAGAGAAATAATATCTTCGTGATATTGGGGCGGTGTATAAATAGTTGCGCCGGTGCGTTCGTTTTTTAATTCGGTACCTGGTAGTTTTCTGAAACCTGCTTTGTTTTTCTCAAGTTCAGCCTGTATTTCAAGAATTGAATTATTAGTTAATAACCCTGTTTCGCTCACCAGTTGATTGCCTTTTTTAAGCGCGATCGTATAATTGTGAACCTCTTTGGCGGAAGCATTGGACATAAACTCTGAAAACAATTCTTCTTTGAATAACTCGTCATGGGTGGTAATGATATTTTCAACAGCAGAGCTATCTTTAGCTTCCTGTATCGTAAGCATATTGATAAGGATGTTTTGATTGGGAATAGTATGAGAAATCCCCTTCAACTCAGCTAGAGAACGGTTAGCCTGCAAACACTTCTTGAGAACCGTTGTTGTTTCAAGTTCTATATTGGGTGGCAGTAATGGCAGTATGAAATTACTCATAACTCGGTTCCTTCAAATATCTTGTGGATTTTGTACTAGCTATTTTCCATAATGATGTGTAAAAATTCATCCAAAATATACTTTACCATTCAAAGACGGCTTTGCCAATGGTGCATAAACGTTTCATTAGCAGACAAGGCAAGCCAGAAATGGGGCATATATGTTTTTTGTTTACATCTGGCTTGTTTTAAGATATTTATGTTTTTGGGTTTGGGTTTGGGCTTTTCTGAACAATGCTAATTTTTTTTACTATTTGCGTGCAGTCAGGAAGCGGATTGAAGGATTTGTGAATTTAATGGTCAAAGAGTATTGTTTTTCCTCTCGGACAATTCCCATCCCAACGGGGAAGATTTTTATTCTTCACTGGATTTCTTTTCCGACGGAAAGGGAATTGCTAAGAATGGAGCCATACATACTCTTCTATTCATGATTCGATTCTCTTTCTGAAAAAAATCATTGTAACAAAACTTTGGGTTTTTGATATTTTCTGTCGGCAGGAGTTTGCGTACTAAACAGAAAAGATATTGCGCATGCTAACATGAGTATTCCCATTATTACATAAAAAATAGAAGTTATGTTGTTTGGCTTAATCTGATTTGAAATGTAATACTCATTGATTCCATCAACTATTGTCTTTAATAGATGACTGTTTTTTGACTTTTTTAACTTTATTTGACCAGAACCCATCCAGGTCTGCATAGAAATCTGTAATTCTGTTTTTTCCTCTGTCAAGACGATTTTCGACAAGCGTTCTTCGAATGTAATATTATTCTTGTTGAGCGAAAAAATGAGTGCATTTCTGAAAGAATCGTCGTGAATCCCAATCAAAATATATCCTTTCATTTGAATCCAAAAGAATATCAGCAAGCAGATGAGCATAATTGGATTAATCCAAACTAAAGGCGGTGCACCCGAAAGACCGAGGTTGCTTAATATTTTAACAAAATAAACGAATCGAGCGGAAAATACCAAAATTATAAAACAGAAAAAATAGCGGGAAGGCAAAAGAAGTGGTCGTTTTTGCAAGATGACTTTCAAGCCAATACAGAGGAAAAATACGGCCATAGAAAAGAATAGGAAAGTAAAATAAATTTTCATTATGTTCCTTAATATGTAGCGAAAAATCACTAGCCAGTAGGTTGTTATAAATTACTCTTAATATGATGTAATATATTCGAGTTCAAGTAAAAAACAAATGTAACTTACCCTTACAACCTAAATTATAGCTATTTGCGGTTCGGCTTATCGCGGTTTGGTATTCATCGTGCCAGACTGATGCTCGATTTTCTCGATTCGCCTTCCAATTTCATTTTTTGAACATCAGGGTCTGAAAAAATCTTCTTTTAGTTATCTGTTATTTTTTTTGAACTTTTGAGTTTTAGCGCTCAAAGATGTGTTGTCATGTTGAAAAAATGCATTGATACAGGTATAGTTAAAAGCTATTATTGCATAGAAAGATTTCAAAACTAGGAAACAATATGAGCAGAGTTTTTATCACCGGCAGGGGGCTTATTACCCCGCTTGGAAACGGTTTACAAGTTAATGAAGAAGCGCTCCGAGCAGGGCGTTCTGGAACTGTTTTCGTGAAAGAGTGGCGCGCTCGCGGACTGGATAGTCAGGTGGCTGGCGTGGCCGATGAAGATCCGCCGTGTCCGTTGCTCGATAAAAAGCGTAAACGTTTTACTCCGGCCAATGCTCGTATGGCGGTAGGTGCGGTTTATGAAGCGCTCCAGGAAGCGAAATTGGGGCCGGAAGAGATCAAACAACAGAAAATTGCCGTCATTGGCGGGGTTGCCGGCAGTAATTATGAAGAGATGTACGACAATGCTGACGCGTTCAACAAGACTGGGCGTTTACGCAGTGTGCTGACTTTTATTGTTCCCCGCGCGATGGCTTCATCGGCGGTTTCCAACCTTTCACTGATCTTTGGCTTCAAGGGCGAAAGTTATGACATCAGTTCGGCGTGTTCAAGTAGCGCTCACGCAGTTTTACAGGGAACCCGGTTGATTCGTTCTGGCGAATACGATATTGTGGTTTGTGGTGGCGCGGAAGAGTTGAACTGGGTTCACGCTCTGGGGTTTATGGCGATGCGTGCGTTATCGCGCAAATATAATGATAATCCATCGATAGCCAGTCGTCCATTTGACACTGAACGCGACGGTTTTGTGATCGCCGAAGGTGCGGGTTGGGTAGTTTTAGAGTCTGAAGCCAGTATCCGGCGGCGCAATGTTCGGCCGATTTGCGAAATCACTGGTTACGGTGCGAACAGCAACTGTACCGACATGGTACAACCCGATGCGGAAGCAACTTCCGACGTGGTGCGCATGGCGCTTAAATCCGCTAATCTGCAGGCCAAAGATATTCAATACATCAATACACACGGCACTGCTACCGGCATTGGCGATCCGGTTGAAATGGATGCGCTCAAAGATATTTTCGGCGGTAACAGTCCCGCGATTAACAGTACAAAATCGATGACTGGACACATGATTGGAGCTACCGGTGCAGTGGAGGTGATTTATTCCTCCATGATGATGGAAAAAAACTTTATCTGTCCGTCGATAAATCTGGATAACCCAGAACCTGCGTTTGACTGGGCCGATTTGGTGCGTAGTTGCCGCAATGACGTCAAGGTGACTCATGCGTTGAGTAACAGTTTTGCATTTGGCGGCACTAATGTTTGTTTAGTATTGTCTTCAATGGAGCGTTGAGTACTATGGCTGGTAATTCATTCCGCGGCAAACTTCCGCCGTGGATTCGTATCAAAGTTAATTGTGGCAATGCCCGTGAAGAAGTCGCTACCATTTTATCTGACCTGAAACTAAATACCGTTTGCGCGAGCGCACAGTGTCCGAATTTGAATGAATGTTGGCACAAACATACTGCGACTTTTATGATTCTTGGCGATCACTGTACTCGCAACTGCCGTTTTTGTGCGGTTTTACATTCGCCAACACCACTACTGCCAGATCCCGAAGAGCCTGAACGCGTCGCTATTGCTGCCGCCAAGATGAACCTGAAATTTATTGTCGTCACTAGCGTTACACGCGATGATTTGCCAGATGGCGGAGCAGAACATTTTGCCGCGACGATACGGGCTTTGCATAAAGTTCTTCCGGAATCTGGAGTTGAAGTTTTGACTCCGGATTTTAATGAGGTACGCGAACATCTGAATATTGTCCTTGATGCGCGACCATCAGTTTTTAATCATAATATTGAAACCGTCGAACGTTTGGCCAGTAAAATTCGAAATCGTGCAACCTATCGGCGTAGTTTAAGGGTTTTGGCAATGGCAGCCGAATACGGTGGCATTCCCGTGAAGTCTGGTCTGATGGTTGGCTTGGGTGAGACTGATGACGAAGTGCTTCAGGCATTGCGCGATTTGCGCGCTTCCGGAGTCAGCGTCTTGACTATCGGACAATATTTGCCGCCTTCAGGAGAACACTGGAAGCTTGAGCGTTATGTAGAACCCGAGAAGTTTGAGGAATGGCGTAAGATTGCTCTTGAATTAGGTTTTAAAGCTGTCGCCAGTGCGCCGTTGGTGCGCAGTTCCTATCACGCCGGCGAGCTGGTTAAATTCGCGCGCGCATAATGCGCGCGTGAATTTAAGAATTTGAAAAAAGACTTGAGAATGCTATTTTAGGAAGTTTTTTCCGTTCAAGAGCTATTTATAAATGTCACGATTAATATCGAATCGCTCTTATTTTTAAAATTAGTAAATATCAAAAATAAAGAAATAATTGAAGGATTGTGGATGAAACCAATATTTGTGTTTTCTGGACAAGGCGCTCAAGCTGTTGGCATGGGGCAAGATTTGTGTGAAGCTAGCCCAGCTGCGGCAGCGATTTTCGCGGAAGCTGATAAAGTCTTGGGCTGGAAGGTCAGTGAACTTTGTTTTCATGGACCGGAAGAAAAACTGACCGAAAGTATTTTTTGCCAGCCGGCCATTTATACCATGAGTTGTGCTGCATTAGCGGCTTATCGCGAAAAACATCCCGAAGTAAAACCGTTAGCCTGTGCTGGACTGAGTTTAGGCGAGTATGGAGCGTTGTATGCTGGCGGAGCGTTTTCGTTTGCTGATGGGTTAAAATTAGTGGCCGAACGTGCGGAATTGATGGATAAAGCCTGTAAAGAGAGCGAAGGCGCTATGGCTAGCGTGCTCGGTGGCGATGCGGATATTATTCGCGAAGTCTGTGCCGAATGTGATATTGATATTGCTAATTACAACAGCCCTGGACAAATCGTCATTAGCGGTGCCGCGGATAAAGTTGCAAATGCAATTGCTATGCTCAAAGAAAGAGGTTTGCGTAAAGTTATTCCCTTAAAAGTTGCCGGTGCATATCATTCAAGGATGATGGCAAAATCAGGTAAGGCGTTAAAAGCCGTACTGAACAATAGTACGATTAATTTACCAGAAATTCCGGTTTATCATAATTTTTCGGCTAAGCCATCAAATAGCCAAGATGAACTGTTAGCAAACCTTGAACGGCAAGTTGCGGGTAGTGTTCGCTGGGTCGAATGTGTGACCGCGATGGCTGAACTTGGAGCTGACACTATGATTGAATTTGGACCCGGTAATGTTTTAACCGGTCTTTTAAAACGAACGATTCCCGAAATTAAAGGGATTAATATCAACAATGTTGACGGACTGAACTAACAAACAGAAGGAGAAACCTGTAAATGGGAACGTTAAACGGAAAAGTTGTCTTAGTAACCGGCGGTGCACGTGGAATCGGTAAAGCGATTTGCGAACGTCTCGCTGCAGAAGGCGCATCTTTGGCAATTCTGGATATCATGCTTGATGTCGCGGAATCCTGCGCCAATGAGTTCAAGAGCAAAGGCGTAGAAGCGGTCGCAGTTGCTGCTAACGTCGCCAAAATGGCAGACGCCGAACGCGCAGTAAGTGAAGTTATCGCGAAATACGGGAAAATTGATATTCTAGTCAATAACGCTGGCATCACTCGTGATAATTTGATTATGCGAATGAGTGAAGAAGAGTGGGATTCGGTGATCGCGGTTAACCTGAAAGGTACGTTCAACTGCGTTAAAGCGGCGGTACGGCCAATGATGAAAGCACGCAGCGGCAAGATCATCAATATCGCCTCAGTCGTCGGTCGCATGGGAAATGCGGGACAAGCAAATTACGTGGCCAGTAAAGCTGGAGTAATCGGGCTAACTAAAACTATTGCTAAAGAGCTTGGTTCACGCAATATCACCGCCAATGCCGTTGCTCCTGGCTATATTATCACCGATATGACCAAAGATCTGTCAGATGCGGCAAAAGATGCTTTTTCAAGCATCATACCGCTGAAACGTGGTGGAACAGCTGAAGATGTGGCAAATGTCGTATACTTCCTAAGTTCGCCAGATTCCGATTATGTCAGTGGGCAAGTCATCGGTGTTGATGGCGGCATGTATATGTAAGGAATTGCCCGTAAATGACCTGAGGTTTTTGATTTTATTTTAACTTTTAACCACAAAGTTATTGTCGAAAATCAAGCAGGTTATTTCGCTTCAATCCCTGACTATAGAAAATTTATGATGTTTTTTAAAAAAAGATATTTGAAATATCTTAAAGCAGTGGCAAGTTAAGCGATGTAATTACATTGTCGAAAAAACAATATTAGAACAAGAACCAAAACGATAACCTTAAATAAGGAGGCTAAAATGTCTCAGATTGCAGAAAAAGTAAAAAAGATCGTGGTAGATCAGCTCGGAGTAAATGAAGATCAAGTAGTGCCAGAGGCCAAATTTGTTGAAGACCTCGGAGCGGATTCATTGGACCAGGTCGAATTAGTGATGGCTTTGGAAGAAGAATTCGGTTCAGATATTCCAGACGAAGATGCAGAAAAACTCACCACAGTCGGAGAAGCCATTAAGTACGTTGAGAGCAAGAGCAAAGAGTAATTTTTCCCTTGACGGAATAACTTGATATTATATGGGTCACCGCTGTAAAAAGTAAGTGGCCCATTTTTTTATCGTCACACTACCAACCCGAGGACAGCATAGCAGATGAACCGCCGAGTAGTAATAACAGGAACGGGTATTTTATCCTGCGTAGGTCATAACGTAAAAGATTTTTGGCATTCAGTCGTAAATGGGATTTGCGGTCTGGATCGCATTACTAAAATTGATGTTTCAGCATATCGAACACAAATCGGTGGCGAAATCCTCAATTTTGACATTACTAAATATATGCCAGCAAAAGAAGCCAAGCGACTCGATCCCTTTTGCCAATTTGCAGTTGCTGCCGCTGATGAAGCGATGAAAGAAGCAGGACTGGAAAACCTTGATGGCATTGATCGCACGAAAGTTGGTTGCTTAGTTTCCAGCGGAATCGGTGGGCTCATTACTCTTTTTGATCAAACCAAAGTTGTGCTTGAGCGCGGTCCTGGCCGTACCTCACCCCTATTGATTCCAATGATGATTGGCGATATGGCCAGCGGCGCATTATCCATACGTTACGGAGCTACTGGCCCGAATATGGGAATTGTTACTGCATGTGCCACTGGTTCCCACTCGATTGGAGAAGCATTCTGGATGATTAAACGTGGTGATGCCAACGTTATGATTGCAGGTGGAGCCGAGGCAGCTGTTACTGAACTAGGCTTTGCTGGTTTTTGTGCCATGAAGGCCATGAGTCAACGCAATGATGATCCTAAAAGCGCGAGTCGTCCGTTTGATGCTAATCGTGACGGATTTGTCATGTCCGAAGGCGCCGGAGTATTGGTAATTGAAGAGTTAGAACACGCGAAAAAACGCGGAGCTAACATCTTGGCAGAGATCGGTGGTTATGGAGCTACTGGTGACGGTTTTCACATTACTTCTCCTGACCCAAATGGCGCTGGTGCTGCTCGTGCGATAATGGTGGCGTTGGCTCATTCAGGATTAAATGCAACGGATGTGGATTATATTAATGCCCATGGAACTAGCACAGAACTTAATGATAAATACGAAACTAAGGCGATTAAAGCTGCTTTAGGCGAACATGCCTATAAAGTTTCGGTTAGCAGTACTAAAGGAACGACTGGACACGGTCTCGGCGCAGCAGGTGGTTTCGAAAGTATTGCCTGCGTAAAAGCGATTCAAGACGGTATTGTTCCACCAACCACTAATTATGAAACGCCGGATCCGGATTGTGATCTGGATATTACACCGAATACAGCGAAAGAAAAACCGATTAAAGTTGCGGTCAATACTAATCTTGGTTTCGGTGGGCATAATGCAGCGATAGTATTCAAGAAATTTGAAGATTAAACAATCAGCAATTTTTAATATTGTATTGTTTTAACTACAAATTGAAATATATTAAGATATTCAACCGCAATAAACGAGGAAACGTAAGATGAAATTAGCAATTTTGATTTTTTCAGTGGTGTCCACAGCCGTATTGATTAATGGTTGTTCGCCGGATTTAGCACAGACTCCGCTCAGTGAGGAGGAGAACCAATGGAAGCATTATTTAAAAGATAATTATCCTGGTTGGGAACCACCACAAACAATTATTCCGGAAAACTTAGATGTTGCCCCGGGGGCCAAAGCAGTGAAGAGACCAGCTGAAGTTATATCACATGATACCGTCGCTGTGCCAAACGACTACATTGAAGATTCAGAGCCCAATTTTGAACAAGAAGGTAGTGTGGTTGTTAATGAGCCCGTTACCGAAAAGAAAAATCTTGAATTCTTAAGTCATACGGTTAAGAAAGGCGATACTTTGTCAGCTATTGCCAAAAAATACTACAATAAAGCAAGTGCTTGGAAGAAGATTCAGGAAGCTAACGCTGACTTGATTCCTAACCCAAACCAACTAAAGCTTGGAATCACTTTGAGGATTCCACAGCCTTAATATGGAGTTTATATATTTCTAGTATGCCTGAAGACGGGGAGAAATATTGGCTCGAGGACGGTGTACTCCTCAAGACGATCCATTGGCGCGGCACATTGAAGCACCATCCTAAAAATGACTTACTATCGCAATGCTTGCAGCTGTTTGCTGTGACTGCAAGCATGGTTGTGTCCTGCCTTAAATCTTTGTCATTTATACACAATCCTGCGCTTAATGGCGCGCCCATTGTTCAATATTTCATCGACGGTCAGAAGTTAACTAGACTGGTTATTCGCACTCATATTGAGACAATAACTGCTGCATATCATCCGCAACAAAGAGTATAGATTTATGGGTTGGTTTGACAATTTTATTCATCGCAAATTATCCCGACGTCGGATGGAAAAAAATTATGCGGGTACGCCACAGCAACATCTGCCGTGGTGGGAAGCACTGAGTGAACAGATTAATCGTTCTAAATTGATCGGAATTATCATCCTGTTGGTTTTGTGGGCGTTTTGTTCAACTATTATGATTTTGCCGAAATTACGCCCGCAAAGTCATAGTTTACAGCTCAATCAAAAAGCGGTAAAAACGATCTACGCAAAGCTTGACTTTGATTATAAAGACCATGATAAAACGGCTGAGTTGAAACGGGAAGCCGCTGAGCGCGTTCCAGAATATTTCAAAATTTCTTCTCAACGCAATGAACAAATTCGGGAAAATCTCAATCGAATTTTATTATTAATCACTGCCAACGCTGAACGTGTTGCCCAGCCAAATTCCAATGTCTCCAAATCGCTAGGAAATAAATCTATCGCAGGAATTCCCGAACCAGCACGCCAAGAACTGGGGCGCCGTCTTTCAAACGAACAATGGCGGAAGAGTCTGGAAAATACATTGACCGGTGTACTCAAAAAGGGGATAAGGGTTTCCGCCAACGACGAAGTAGATAAAACTTCAAAAATTCGTTATATCGATGATTTCGGTCGTGAAAGTTTGGCGCGCGATAAAGAAACTATTCCAACGACTCGTGAGGCTGTTGCTCAAATTACAGCAAATATGCTTAAAGCTGACCCTGATGGTGCCGCCAAAGAGACGCTGAGCCGGACTCTTCAGAGTATTTTAGAGGTAGCAATCGGTTCCGAAGGGAACTTGTTACCACAAACCAGTCATCGTGCAGAGATACAGAAAAACGCTATCGCGAAAATCAAGCCAGTTACCGTTGAAATCAAGGAAAACCATCCGATAATTATGCGTGGTAGTAATGTTAAACCCAAGCATATCGATATTCTAGATGCGCATGATTTTGCTTATAATCAGCAGGTAAAGGAATCAAGTTCTTATCGGCAGATTTTCTATAATATTTTCCGCTGTTTTCTCCTGATTTTATTAATGGGGATGTATCTTTATTATATCCATCCTGAGGTAGTAAAGAACAATCGAAAAGTGATGATTTGTACCGTGGTTGCGATTGCGGGCGTGTTGGTTAACTATGGTGCTTTATTGCTTTTCCAAGCAGTTAGCGAAATGTGGGTGGTTTCACCGTTATTAATCAATCAAGCGCTTCCGCTGGCTTTGTGTTCAATTTTGTTGACCGTAATGGTTGGGCTGCGGGTGGCGCTCTATTTCGGGTTCTTCGTCTCTTCAATGACCACTATGATGGTTGCTAACAGTTTTGATCTGGCATTATCCGGCATGATTGTTTGTTGTGTCGCATCGATGGCGGTGCGGAATTCGAACAATTACCGCGCCTTTTTTGTACGCTCGCTCTTTTCGGTAACCGTTTCAGTGATTGTTATCGGTTTTTGCATGGATTTTATTGCTAATCAGATGCCGTTAGTTACCGTAGGAACAATGTGCCTGACAGCTTTTGCAAACGGCTTACTGACCTCGCTGGTGGCACTATTATTACTGTTTACTCTTGAAATGGCCTTCAATGTCAATACTAATATGTCGCTCTTAATGTGTGACTACAACCATCCGTTATTAGTACAATTGCGCAAGAAGGCACCTGGAACATTTCATCACAGTTTAACGGTTTCAACAATGGTAGAAGCCGCCGCAAAAGCGATCAATTTTAACCCCATTCCAGGAAGGGTAGCGGCGCTGTTTCATGATATAGGCAAAATCAGCAAACCGGAGTATTTTGCCGAGAATATTCCAGCTGCCAATAAACATGATGTTTTGCGCCCACACATGAGCACAATGGTGATTATGAATCATGTTAAAGCAGGTATGATATTGGCGGCTAAATATAAATTACCGGATATCGTCAGAAAAGTGATCGAGCAGCACCACGGCACTGACATGGTCTATTATTTTTATCGCAAAGCGATTACAGATGGCAATAAGGAGCGCGATACAGTAGAGGAGCAGGAGTTCCGTTATCCCGGTCCATTGCCTTCAGATAAATCGGTAGTATTGGTTGGCCTAGCTGATGCTTGTGAAGCAGCTTGTCGCTCAATTCAGAAACCTACCTCCGCTAAAATTGAACAAATGGTTGAGGAGATCTTCCAACGACGCATCCGCGACGGTCAATTGGATAAAGCGGAAATTACGGTAGGAGAATTGTCGGCGGTGCGAGATTCATTCATCCGCGAACTGATCAGTATCCATCATGCGCGTATGGCATATCCCAAAGAGGAGGAGAGACGTGAAGATAAACCATTCCTGGAAGCTAAGAAAGATACCGCATCCGGACTCGAAGTTGTTGCAAAGGTTGATCAGTCGAATAGTGGAGATTTGTAAGTTACCTATCGGGGCGGAACATGGTATTAATATTGTCTTTGCCGGCGGCCGTACAATGGCGCGCATCAATCGTGATTTCGTAGGTCACCGAGGAATGACAGACGTGATTACTTTTAATTATCTTGAAGATGGGGATGATTTGGAAACTGGGGATATTGCGATTGAGTTGGTAGTTTGTCCAGAGGTTGCCCAAAGAGAGGGGGAGCGGCGCGAGGACTCGAGCTACGCTCGTGAAATGGCACTGTATATCGTTCATGGATTTTTACATTGTTCTGGGTACGATGATTTGGAACCGGAGGCACGACGCCGAATGCGCAATGCTGAACGGCGGGTGATGGGATATTTGGCTAAAGAGTTTGATTTTGCGGAAGTTTTTCCGTGTTAGGATAAAAACATAACGGAGGTTTGTTTCTTTGAATTACGAAATAATAGTCATAGTTGGTTTGATCTATTTTGGTTGTTTAACAGCTTGGAATTCATTATACCGGATTACTCGTGGTCGGATTCGTTTGATGGAAGAGAAAGACGAGGAATTGGCGGAGAAGATGGAGGAGTGGCGCGACTTGCAGGCTGATTACAATGTCGCTTTTCACGTAATCTTTCTAATAACATTACCAATAATTTCAATCACTTTCTTCAGGATTATTGAAAAGTGGGTTGTGGAGTATGATTTTTCTCCAAATTATATTTTACTGTTATGCATCGGCACCTTATGGATTTTGTTGATAATATTATCGCTTTTGAGCAAAGTACTCATTACCCGATTTGATATTAAAATTCTTGCAATAGTGTTGCCGATGATGGATGTTTTACTGATTCCGGCACTTAAAATTATGCAGTGGTTTGAACGGCTTTTGGAGCGCATGACTCCTGATGAAACTCCCAGTGCTGAAGACGAGATTATGTCATTTGTCGAAGATGACGACGAAGATGGTGGTGAACATGCACTAGAGGAAGACGAGAAACGGATGATTAAAGGTATTTTTGACTTGGATGATGCTCAAGTGCGAGAAATTATGACGCCACGTGTGGATTTGGCTGCACTTCCAAATAGTGCCACCGTTGCGGAAGCGCGAGAAAAATTCATCGAATCTGGGCATAGTCGGATTCCAGTTTATCACGGAACCATTGATGAGATTAAGGGTGTATTATATGCAAAAGATTTTTTGAGCGATTCGGCCAATGATAAAACACTTGACGAATTAGCACATCACCCGTTATTCGTGCCTGACTCTAAGAACGTTAGCTCATTGTTAAAAGAATTTAAAAATTCATCAATTCATGTGGCAATTATTATTGATGAATACGGCGGTACCTCTGGAGTCGTGACTTTAGAGGATATTCTTGAGAAGATTGTTGGCGAAATTCGTGACGAATATGATGATGAAGAGGAAGGGGAGAGTATACCGGAAGTCCTTGAAGACGGTTCGATCATTTTCGAAGCGCGTACTCTAATTAGCAAAGTCAATGATTATTTGGATATCGATATTCCGGATGACGAAAATGTTGATACTATAGGTGGCTTCACTTGCCGGGAATTTGGAAGAATTCCTGAAGTCGGTGAAACCTTGAAACTGGAAGATATTGCTCTAATTACCGTTGTCGAGGCGGATCAACGTAAAATTATTTCAGTAAAAATAAAGGCGATGAACGACGAGTAAAAGCCTGTTAAACCGTTAATAATAGGTTTCAGATTCACTTAGGGAAATTATGGAATATCATTGGATTGTAATAGTTATTTACATTATTGCTCAGGTGACATTATCAGTGCATGCGTTAATGTCGCGCCAAGGCGACCCGCAAAATGCCATGTTGTGGTTGTTACTAGTTTTGTTAATTCCAGCTGTGGGGATTGTGTTATATCTGTTTTTTGGCTTTAACCGGGTTCGCTCTAAGACTACGGCTATATCCAAAAGTATGGAACAGCACCAACGCGAACGCGAAGATTACTTCAAAGATAAACATCAAGATTTTTCTGCAGATTTAAGGAAGTATATCGTCAATCAGGAATTGCCTGATGATTATAATCCAACTCTGGGGCGGTTGCTTCCAGAGTCTTCATTAATCTCTGGAAATCGAGTAGAGCTATTATGTGACGGCGTTAATGCTTATGCTCAGATGATGAGGGAGATCAACAGCGCTACAACTAGCATCCACTTACAGTCGTTTATTATTGGCAATGATGAAACCTCACGGGCGATGTTTGATGCCATAGAAAGGCGGGCTGAAGGCGGCGTTGAAGTTAAAGTTATTTATGATGGCTTTGGAAGTATTAAATCTTATTTCGGGCATTTTTTTCATCGTTACACACACAAAAGTATCGCAAATTTTCAAATTCGCGCGTTTTCTCCGTTGAACATCTTTACGCCATGGCGAATCCAGATGCGTAATCACCGTAAACTGATGATTGTTGATGGAAGGATCGCTTTTACTGGCGGTATTAATATTTCTGATAGTAACTTCGGAAATATTTTAAAACGTCCTAAAATTCGCAATATGCATGATTTACATTGTCGAATTACCGGCCCCGTGGTGTCAGAGTTTCAGATGGCATTTCTTCGCGATTGGGTGTTTGTGGTTTCTAAAAAATTATCTGAAGTTATCAAGCGCGAGCATTTTCCTACTCCGCAACGCACCGGGTTGGCAGACGTTAGGGTGGTTTCTAGTGGTCCTGGACAGAACGATTTAGCGTCGATGAATGTGTTTTTTGCCGCTGCTGCAACCGCACAGAAAACATTATGGATTATGAGTCCGTATTTTGTGCCCGATCAACCTTTCGTTAAAGCGTTAACGATGGCAGTAGCACGCGGAGTAGATGTGAAAATTATTGTCCCGAAATTGAATAACCATTTTTTTGTGGATTGGGCGGCACAGAGTTTGTACCGGACTTTTTTGAGCGGTGGAGTGAAAATTTATTCGCGCCGTGGTGCGTTCTCTCATTCCAAAGCGATGTTGGTGGACGGAAAATGGTCATTTATGGGCTCAAGTAATTGTGATGTGCGTAGCTTTAGATTGAATTACGAGTTGGATTTTTGCGCGTGGCACTCAAGTTTTATTGATGAGCTTCGAGTTCAATTCGAGGAAGCACTGGAGATTTCAGATGAGATTTCCTTGGAATCCGTGATGAATAAATCATTCAAAAGAAAATTCGGCGAAAATTTGTGTGCACTGTTAATTCCGGTTTTATAGAGAGAAAATTTTTTAGTTATAGCACAATGCTCGACATTACTGGATTTTAACCCAGACTACAGTAAAGTGTTTATAATGGAACAAATTTTAAATTTACATATTAAGATTAATTACTAAACAATAAGGAACAATGATGAGTAAAAAAACAGATGTGAGAGTGATTGGAGTTGAGGTCTATTTCTTGAGTGCCCCGATGCGGGTACCATTGAAATTTGGTGGCGAAACTATCGAATCGTGTTCTGTAGCACGAGTAAAAATGCAGATTTCAGACGGCAACGGGCGAACTGGCTACGGTTGGGGTGAATCAGTTTTAAGTCCAGGTTGGGCTTGGCCCGCGACTTCGACCTTTGCCGAACGCGATGAGTTTATGAAAGATTTTTGTTTGAAACTGGCGGCGGCATGGAGCAATTTTGAAGTTTCCGGACATCCGCTGGAGATTGGCAATGATTTTACCACTTCAAAACTCGACACAATCCTAGCTGAAGCCAATGAAGGCCAAAAAATACCAATGCCACATCTGGCGGCTTTGAACTGTGCGGCCGCTTTTGATATGGCGTTGCACGATGCTTATGGCGTTTTTCACGATGTGCCGATTTATGAAACATATAACGCTAAATGGATGAACCGCGATCTGTCATGTTTTCTCGAAGCATCTGCGCCTCATATTGATTTTCGCGGTAAGTATCCGGCAGACTTTATGGTGGAACAGGCGCCGAAACAGTTGCCGGTTTGGCATTTAGTCGGTGGCAGGGATCTGATTGCGGAATCCGAACGCACCGGCACTGAACCAGAAGATGGATATCCGGTCGTGCTCGATGAATGGATTACTGAAGATGGCTTAAAGTGCTTGAAAATAAAGTTGCGTGGTAACGATGCCGCGTGGGATTTTCAGCGCATGGTGGACGTTGGACGCATTGCCATCGAACGTGGAGTGAACTGGCTGAGTCCAGACTTTAATTGCTTGGTCACCGATCCGCAGTATGTCAATGATATTCTAGATCGATTGGTGCTTGAACACCCGATGATTTATGGTAAAATTCTCTACGTCGAACAACCATTTCCGTATGATTTGGAATCAAATCAGATTGATGTGCATAGCGTTTCTTCGCGCAAGCCGTTGTTTATGGATGAAAGTTGTCATGATTGGCAATTTATCCGAATGGGTTACAATCTCGGTTGGAACGGTGTTGCTTTGAAAACCTGCAAAACCCAAAGCGGGGCGCTGTTAAGCATGTGTTGGGCGAAAGCACATGGCATGACCTTGATGGTGCAGGATTTGACTAATCCAATGTTGAGCATTATTCCGCATATTTTGCTGGCGGCACATTCTGGAACTATTATGGGCGTTGAATGTAATGCATCACAATTTTATCCAGAAACTTCATTGCCAGAAAGTAAAATCCACCCGGGAATCTATAAACGTTCAAACGGCGTGGTAGATTTCTCCACCTTGAGCGGTTCCGGCTTTGGTTATAACGGCGCAGAACACGCCCGTAAATTATCAACGCCAGCCTTCAGCAAATTAAAATAGTCATAACTCGTCTCTATAATTAGCGCGCGCTAATTACAAATCATCTTTACATCATGATTTTAATTCATGTGTTGTAAAAAATTTAGTTCTTTATCGCAAAAACTTGATAAATCTTATTTGAGTTGTATGATATCATATACGAATAAAAATAATCGGATATGATATTGTGAGTAAAGTTCCAGCATTGCAACGGGGATTGGAAATCGTTCGCATCGTGGCAAAAGGTAATTATACCTTGCCGCAATTAGAAGCAGAATTGGAGATTCCAAAAGCTAGTTTTGGTCGCTTAATAAAATGTTTATCAGATAATGGCTTTATCGACATCGAGGAAGGAACCAAACTCCTTTCCGCTGGCGATGAATTGATTTTTATCGCGATGGAATCTTATGAGAATTCAGTAGTGTGGCGCGAGGGCAATCGGAGTGTTCGCGAATTAAGTGAACGCTGGGGTGTGACTTTTGTCATTCACGAATACCGTGAGCCATTTCGGATATATTGGCGAGTCAAATCGGTTCCGACAAATGGCATTAATACCAAACCGGCCGGGTTTTACATGCAGGGTCTTAACTGCAACTCTCAAGGGCAATTGTTTTTATCACAATTGCCAGAATTAACAGTAAAAGATTTTTTTGCTTCCAAATTAATCAGACTCACTTCTGAACATACTCTTAAATCATACGATGAACTCAAGCCACGATTGGAGGAGATAAGAAGTAACGGCTACGCTTATCAGGAACGCGAGAACAATCCGTTTATGAAACAGATTTCTGTTCCTTTAAAACTGCAAGGCAGCAACGGAAAGTTCTGTCTGACCTGTTATTTGCCACTAGATTTCAAGGACGTTGAGCCATTGCGAGATAGTATGCTTTTTGAAGCCGCTCGCGTTGGTGGTACTGAATAAACAATTCATAAGCAACAAGGAGTAATGACGATTATGAAAAAGAAGAGTTACAATGTTTTACTGCTGATGACCGATCAACACCGTTTTGACGTGCTCGGTTGTATGGGAAATCCAACAGTAAAAACGCCGAATTTAGATAAAATAGCTTCCGAAGGGACGGTTTTTAACTCCGCTTACAGCTCGTGTCCATCCTGTGTTCCGGCACGTGCTAAACTGCTGACCGGCATGAGCCAGTGGCATACTGGGGTTTTAGGAATGGGCGCAGGGCAGAATCCCATGGGGATTAACTTTAAACACACTTTGCCGGGTGAATTGGCAAAGGCTGGCTATTACTGCAAAGGCGTCGGCAAAATGCACTTTCATCCGCAGCGCAGTTTAAACGGTTTTCACCATATTCAACTCGACGAATCGAGGAGGCGAGTGGATCCCGGATTTATCTCTGACTACGAACGCTGGTTCAATGATCACAAAGATGGCGATTACGGCATCAGCGATGGACGCGACTGGAATGGCTGGGAAGGAAAGCCCTACTCAAATCCGCCATTTTTACATCCTAACTGCTGGACGACCAACGAGTCAATAAATTTCATCAATGATCGGGATCGTTCAATGCCGTTTTTCTTGAAAACCTCGTTCGCACGGCCACATTCCCCTTACGACGCAATTCCCGAATATTTCGAAAAATATCGCAACCAAGAATTACCTAAAGCGTCAGTTGGTGATTGGGCGAAAATTCATGACGATCCGGAAACCGCCAAATTGCCCAGCGCCTGGCATGGTGTCAAAAGTGACGAAGAGATACATCTGGCGCGTACTGGATATTACGGTAATGTCGAACATATCGACCACGAAATTGGGCGTTTGCTGGATTTCATGGAAGAGCAGGGCGTGCTTGACGATACGCTTATTATCTTTACCTCGGATCATGGCGACATGCTTGGCGACCACAATATGTGGCGTAAAACTTATGCTTATGAGGGTTCTGCCCATATTCCAATGCTAGTGCGGCTGCCCAAGGATTTACAAAAAGATATCGCTGGTGCCAGCGATAAACCAGTCATGCTCTGTGATGTGATGCCGACAATTCTAGATGTTTTAGGCGTCAATATTCCAGATACGGTTGACGGGTTAAGTATGTTGAGGCCAGCAAAAGGGCAAGATTGTGAGTGGCGTGATTATGTTCATGGCGAACACTGCACCTGTTATTCCACTGAAGAGGAGATGCAGTATCTTACCGATGGGAAAATAAAATATATTTGGTTTCCGCGCACCGGCAGAGAACAGCTTTTCGATTTAACTAAAGACCCGACGGAATTGCATGACCTCAGCCAAGTTCCAGAGTATAACGAAACGCTCGCCGGACTTAAATTAAGGATGGTTAAGGAGTTGGCACCGCGCAATTGTGGGTTAACCGATGGCGATAAACTGGTTCGTCAAACTGAGCCCATCATCTCCCCACATTACGCCGAACGCGTGGGTTGATGGCGAGAAGTGAAAAGTAGTTTTACGAGTCGCCTACAGTCATAACTCGTCACTCTAATTCTCGCGCGCATAATGCGCGCGAGAATTACAAATCTTTTTTAAGTCAGGTTTGTTAGCTTTTTTTCTCTGCTGATATAATTTAAATTTTGTAATGTCGTTTGACAAAGGGTGGAAATGACAATATTCTAAATTAGAATCTCTACTATTTATTTTGGGCAAGATTCTCTCAACGTAAATTGTAATAAACGAGGAGGACAGTATGAATGAAAAGGATTTTACTTTGAAAATCGGGGAAATAGCTCCGGATTTCAAACTTCCGGCTACAGATGGAAAAACCTATAGCCTTAAAGACTTTGGCGATGCCAAGGTGTTGGTCGTATGTTTTTCCTGCAATCATTGTCCCTATGTGATTGGCTCGGATGAAGTTACCAAACAGACGGCAGAGAAATTCGTTAAAGATGGAGTTCGTTTTGTCGTTATAAACTCGAACAGCGCCAATACCTACGAAGAGGATAGTTTTGAACATATGGTGACAAAAATGGCTGAGACCAAATATCCATGGGTTTATCTGCATGATAAAAGTCAGGAAGTCGCCAAAGCTTATGGAGCACTGCGTACGCCACACTTTTTCGTCTTCGATAAAGCTAGAAAACTGATCTATACTGGACGTGCAGTTGATAATCCACGAGATACCTCCAAGATGACCGTTAATGATCTAGAGCGGGCTTTACAAGAATATTTGGCAGGAAAACCGCTAAGCGTGCCAACTACCAATCCTATTGGCTGCAATGTCAAATGGGACGGCAAAGACGCTCACTGGATGCCACCAGAAGCCTGTGACTTGGTCTAAGAACGACATCTGATCGTGAACCGTATCATTTTTTGTAGACATTTCGTAGTCGAATAAAGATTTCTGAAGTCATAAAACCAGTTTCTTTGCGACTCTGTAAATAAAAAACCATACCAAAAATCAAAACAAGGAGAATTCATCATGAGTACTGTAAATTTTAAAAATGCCCCGATCAAGATCAAAGGATGTTTACCACAAGTAGGAGATTGTGCTCAGGATTTTGTTTTAACAAAAACTGACCTTTCGGATGTGACTCTGAAGAATTTTGCGGGTTCTATACTGGTTTTAAATATATTCCCCAGTATTGATACCCCAGTTTGTGCTGCGTCTGTCCGCAGATTCAACACCGAAGCTGCTAAACTGAAAAATTGTAAAGTCCTTTGTATCTCCGCTGATCTTCCGTTTGCCCATAGCCGGTTTTGCGAAACGGAAGGGATAAAAAATGTAATCTCTCTATCTGAAATGAGAAATCGTGATTTCGGCGATAAATACGGGATCAGAATTCTTGATGGGCCTCTGGCTGGGCTCCTCGCTAGGGCGGTAGTGGTTGTTGATGGCAAGGGAAAAATTGCTTACACGCAATTGGTTCCCGAAATCACTCAAGAACCGGATTACGCCGAGGTATTGAATTTTTTAAAATCATAAAATCAATGGGTATATTATGGATTTGAATATCAGAATTGCTGGTGAAGCGGGGCAAGGGCTGGTGTCGCTAGGAGATATTCTAACTGGTGCTTTTTCTAGCGCGGGATTACATATATTTACTAGTAAAAGCTATATGTCGCGAGTTCGTGGAGGATTGAACTGGTACGATGTGAGGATTGCTGATTCGGAACTTTTTGCGTTGAAACAACAAGCCGATTTAATCATCGCGCTCTCTCCCGAGGCAAAAGAGATTCTGGAGGAAACACTTTCTCCAAAAGGGATCATGCTTTACAGTGGCGACAGTGATGACGCTAATAAACAGACCATAAACCTCGATTTTGTCAAAATAGCGCAAGAGGTGGCGGGTTCAAAAGTCATGGCGAACGCCGTTGCTGCTGGAGCGATTTTTGCTATCTTGGGTTATGAAACGGATACGCTTTTTGCTTATCTTAAAAAAGAGTTTCAAAGTAAAGGCGAAGAGATCGTAAAAAAGAACCTGCAATGTGCCAAAAAAGGATATGAAAAAACTAAAGCCAAAGCGTTAAAGCTGAAAGCCCCGACTGGCACAAACGGACCAGCCGAATACATGTCAGGAGCAGCGGCGATGTCGTTGTCAGCCGCTGTTTCTGGAGTGAAGTTGGTCAGTGCTTACCCGATGACGCCAGGAACCGCCACTTTTACCGGGTTGGCGAACCTAGCGGATAAATATGGAATTATAATCGAGCAGGCGGAAGATGAAATCTCCGCGATAAACATGATTTGTGGTGCGGTTTACGCTGGAGTTCCGGCGTTGACGACGACCAGTGGCGGTGGCTTTGCTTTGATGTGTGAAGGCGTATCGCTCGCCGGAATGATGGAGTTGCCGATAGTGATTGTGATCGCTCAGCGTCCAGGTCCGGCAACCGGATTGCCCACGAGAACAGCGCAAGAGGATTTGAAGTTCGCCATTAATGCTGGGCATGGAGAATTCCCACGTGCAATATATGCGCCGGGAACGATTCAGCAGTGTTATGATCTAACCCGAAAAGCGCTTGAGACGGCACATAAATATCAGAGTCCGGTGATTATTTTGACTGATCAATATCTTCAAGATATACAAAAAAATATCGGTAAACTCAGTGATGAATATAATCCGATCGACCGCCATATTGTAAAAGATGTCGGCATTGATTACAAACGTTACGCGCTTGATTCCGAAAATAACGGTATTTCGCCAAGGGCGTTGCCGGGTGGAAAAGGATTGGTTATTTGTGACAGTGATGAACATGACGAAGAAGGACATTTGACCGAAGATTTTGAAATCAGAATCGCTATGCACGAAAAAAGGATGGCGAAAATAGATCTACTGAAAAATGATTTGGTATGTCCAGACTTTCATGGTTCGGAAGATGCTGAATTGATTTTGGTTTGCTGGGGTTCTACGTTTGGAGCTTGTCAGGAAGCCGCGTATCAGTTGAACACTAAAGGTAGAAAGACTGCACTACTTCATTACAGTCAAGTATGGCCGCTCGATGCTTCCGCCGTGAATAAATTACTAGAAAAGAATAAACGGATTGTCGTGGTGGAGGGAAATTATACTGGACAATTCTTGTCGCTTTTGAAAGAGCAGGGATTAAACGGCGGATGTGAATTGATGAACCGTTATGACGGCTTACCCTTTACCGCAGAGTTTATTATGGAGGAGTTACAATCATGAAACTAGCCAAAGCAGATAAACATCCGGCATGGTGTCCAGGGTGTGGAAATTATCCAATTCTTGAAACTTTGAAAGAAGTTTTGGACGAAAAACGCCCTGAAAGAGATAACTTGGTGTTGGTGTCAGGAATCGGGCAGGCGGCAAAACTCCCTCATTATGTCAAAGCCAACGTTTTTAACGGTTTGCATGGGCGGGCGTTGCCAGCGGCGACTGGTATTAAGTTAGCCAATCATGAATTGGAAGTTTTGATAACTTCCGGTGACGGCGACATGTACGGCGAGGGTGGCAATCATTTTATTCATGCCATGCGTCGTAATATTGGTGTGAAAGTGCTGGTTCACAACAATCAAGTTTACGGTTTGACCAAAGGTCAGGCTTCACCAACTTCCGATTGGGATTTCGTCACCGGCATTCAAATTCATGGCGTCAAAACCTTGCCCTTTAATCCGTTAGCGCTCGCGATCATCGAGGATTGTTCATTTGTCGCACGCTCTTTTGCTGGTGATAAAGAACATCTTAAGCAAATGATGGCGGCGGTTTTGGATCATAAAGATGGTTTTGCGTTGCTCGATATATTCCAGCCTTGCGTTACTTTTAACCATGTCAATACCTACAAATGGTATCGAGACCGGGTAAAACCGCTCCCTAAAAATTATGATCCGTTTGATCGCGAAGCGGCGCTAAAGGTCGCGCTATCTGGAGGCGAAGAACTTCCTATTGGAATAATCTATCGCAGTAAACGGAAAAGCTACGAATCCCACGCCAAAGTCTTAAACAAAGGCCCACTGGTAAATCAATAATCTTCATAACTCGATTCTATAATTTGCGCGCGCATTATGCGCGCGTGAATTAAGAACAGCAGTTACGAAGCGTGGATTGGCTTAAAAAACTCAACTGCAGATTATGAAACGGCAGGCAGGGAGTCTTGGTTTGATTGCGGATTTTATTTCATGGAGATGTGTGGAGCTGTTACCGAGCGCGAAAATGGTTGGGCCGCTGCCGCTCATGGCGGCGGCGATTGCGCCGTTATTCAATAAAGTTTGTTTGATAATCCGTAACAGCGGAAATTTGTTTAGCACTGGTTTTTCGAGATCATTTTCCATTGCAGTGACGATTTCATTGAGGTTGCCGTTTTTCAGGGCTTGGAGCATATTTTTATGACTAGCTCCGATAGCGTTGGACGCTAAATTGCGGTATGCCCATGCTGCGCTGACGGGGAAATTGGGATTCACGAGCAAAACGTGTAACTTCGGGAATTTGAAATCTGGATAAATTAATTTCTCGCCGATGCCGGATGCGAATGCTGGACGCGGGTCAAGAAAATATGGCACGTCGGCGCCAATACTGAGCGCGAGCTTTGCCATTTCTGTGGAGTTCAGTGCTTGGTAATGCCGGTTTAGGAGTCGTAACACTGCGGCGGCATCGCTACTACCGCCGCCCAATCCAGCCGCGACTGGAATATTTTTATTCAGATGAAAAAACCATTCGGGCGTTATTCCGGTGGCAGTCGCGTATTTTTTTGCGGCCACCAAGCAGAGATTGTCGGGTGTCGCTAAACGTTGGTCACTACAGGAAATTTGAAGACAATGCGGACGAACCTCTAGCTTTACGTGATCGACCAATTCCGGCAGTGGCCAAAAACTGGTGTCTAATTCGTGATAACCGTCAGCTCGTCGTGAGATGATTTTTAGATGGAGATTTATCTTAGCCGGGGCATCTTCATGTAAATTCGAAACCATAATGATTGTTATATTCCCGTATGTTTTCTATAATATCGAGAGCTAGTTTTAAGGCACGCAATCCCTGTTCACCAGGAACCTTGGGCTGAGATAATACACCGGTTTCAATGGTTTCGCGTACTGCGCGCAGAAAATCTTCGATTTCGTCGGCGAGCGCATTTTTTTCGTTCAAACCAACCTCTTTTTTCGCCAAACCCAGACGATTTTTCTTAATTACCATACCGGAATGTGTGCCGTAATCCATAGAGATATAAGCGTCATCCTGAAAAACCCGGAAACGACGCATCTGTTCATTACTGACCCGGCTCGCGGTAATATTAGCGGCTCCACCATTGCTAAACTTGATACGGACGCTAACAATGTCTTCGGTTTTGCTCAGAATGGGGATGCCGATGGCGTCGATACGTTCGATGTCGCCGTCCATCATGGTCAAAATCAGATCAAGATCGTGAATCATCATATCAAGCACCACGCTGACTTCAGTGCCGCGCGGATGAGTTCCTGGACGAGCGGGCGGATAAGAACAAAGTCGGTGGGCTTCCACAAAACGAGTTTTAGAACGTTGTTTTTCAAGAAAATCCATAGCTGGGTTAAAGCGTTCAACGTGTCCGACCGCGAGTACCAGTCCACGTTCTTTAGCTTCTTTGACCACTTCTTCTGCTTCCACAACGGTAGAACAGAGTGGCTTTTCCATTAAAACATGTTTATTCATTTTCAGAATAGGTAGACCGATTTCATGATGCATAGTAGCTGGAACTGCAATGCTGAGTGCTTCGCAATCGGCAGCGAGTTCTTCAGGTGATGAATAGATCTTAAAGCCAAATTCATCAGCGACTCGGCGAGCGGTTTCCTCATGAACATCATAAATACCTACGACTTCGGCGTTTTCGCTAGCTTGGTACAATCTGGCATGATGGCGTCCCAGCACGCCAACGCCGACCACTCCGACTTTTATTCTACGTTTTTCAGAAGACATATCAACTCCAGTTTTATATTGTATAAAAATAAAATTTACTATACAGCCTTTGTGGAAAAAGTCATCACGTTGCGAAGCAAATAAATAAAAAGATATTTGGCATTAATGATATTTTGATGTATCTTATTCAGTTACTGAAACACTCAATATTCTCACAAGTTAAAGGCTCAGCAAAATGTACAAATACAAGCGCGTTTTAATCAAAGTTAGTGGTGAAGCACTTAAAGGGAGCTCTAGTTCTGGTTATGATTCGGATTCCATCGGACAATTAGTCGAAAAAATTCGTTCAGTCATTGATAATGGCGTTGAATTGGTGTTAGTGCTTGGTGCCGGCAATATTTGGCGTGGAATTAATGGTGCAGCTGATGGTATGGATCGAGTAACCGCCGACTACATGGGAATGTTAGCCACGGTTATGAATGCATTATGCGTTAAAGACGCGCTCGAAAGTGCGGGTATTTCCGCGCTGGTCCAAACTTCGATTCCAATGGAACCGATCGCGGCGCGTTACAATCGCGCAGAAGCGGAGAAAGCATTAGAATCTGGAACGGTGGTTATTTTTGCCGGCGGAACAGGTAGTCCATTTTTCACCACAGATACAACTGCGGCTTTACGTGCTCTAGAAACGCATTGCCAAGCGGTTTTAAAAGCGACTAAAGTTGATGGCATTTATACTGCTGACCCATTCAAAGATCCGAATGCTGTACGTTTTAGTACGATCAGTTACGAAGAAGCACTCAGTCGTCGCCTTAAAATCATGGATTCAACCGCATTTTCGATGTGTAGTGATCATGATTTACCGATTATCGTCTTTAATTTCTCAGATCCTGAAAGTCTGAATAAAGTCCTTTCAGGCGATACCAGCATTGCGACTGTGGTATGCCGGGAATCAACAATTTAAAAAAAGGGGTCAAACTATGAAAATCCATCCGACCGCAATTATTTCACCGGATGCTAAAATCGGTTCCAATGTCGAAATTGGCGCGTACACCGTTATTGACGGTAAAACCGTTATCGGTGATAATTGCTTTATTGATGCTCATGTAAAAATCTGTGATTACACTACTCTTGGCGCTGGTTGTCGCGTATATTTTGGCGCATTTATTGGTGGCGAACCACAAGACCATCGTTTTCGTCCAGGAATTGTTTCATCGACAGAAATCGGTGAGGGTACCATTATTCGTGAATATGTGACCATTCACCGTTCACCGACTGAAGGGATGAAAACGGTTATCGGAAAAAATTGCCTACTGATGGGATTTGTTCATATCGGTCACGACGTTCAAATTTCTGACCACGTGACGATTGCCAACCAAACAGCGGTTTCTGGACACGTGACCATCGGTTACGGAACAGTACTCAGTGGGTACCTGTTAATACATCAATTTACTCGTATCGGAAAGTTATCAATGTTGGCCCCGCGTGTTAACGTGCTTCAAGACGTTCCGCCGTATTGCTTGATGGATGAGCATGGCCATATTGCGGGACCGAATACTATCGGGCTCCGCCGGGCTGGAATGGATCCAGCGAGCCGCACCGCTATCAGAAACGCCATCAAGACTTATTTTTATTATGGTTATAGTGCAAAGACAGCGCTAGCTGAGATTGCCAAGGGCAAAGCAACTCCGGAAGTAACCGAATTTGTGGAGTTTATTAAGGGGAGCAAGCGTGGAATTATTTCAGGTAATCCCGACATGTTGCATCGCAGAGAATCACCTAAGGCAGACCCCGAGCAAGCTATAGAATAACCGTTTGTCCCAATTAATTTGACTCTAACTTCGCGCGCGCATAATGCGCGCGTGAAGTTTAAGCGACAATAAATCATTGAAAAATTCCAGTTAGACAGTAGATTGATTGGTTAATTTGGATTAATTACAGCAAGGAGAGATCCAGACGTGAAAAGTCAGGAAAAAATCAAAAATATCTGTTCTAAATTTTTTATATATGGCGATTTTATGGTTGCAGTGCCTTACGGCAACGGTAATATTAATGATACCTTTCAGGTTACCTTTGATCAAGGCGGCTCCCGCATTCGTTATATTCTCCAGCGCATTAATAGTAATGTTTTTAAAAATCCGCCGCAGGTAATGGAAAATATTGACCGGATAACACAACATCTGTTACGCAAAATTCGGCACGAACCGATTGGTGGTAAACGACGAACATTGCGTTTTTTGCGTTCTTTTTCCGATTACCCTTATGCTCAGGATGATGATGGTGATTTTTGGCGTGCCACTATTTTTATCGAAAATGCACGCTCTTACGAGGTTTTGGAAAATGAAGAACAGGCTTTTAATGTCGCCAAAGCGTTTGGTCAGTTTACCGGTGATTTGAGCGATTTGCCTGGAGAACGACTCCATGAAATTATTCCAGATTTCCATGATACGCCGAAACGCCTCGACGCACTTGAATTGGCAGCGAAAGAAGATCGTGTTGGACGCGCCAAAGAGGTCGGAGCAGAAGTCGAGTTTGCATTGAAGCGTCGCGAAGAAACCGGGATTTTGCTTGAACTACAAAAGAATTCAGATATTCCTGAACGAATTACTCACAATGACACCAAGGCTAACAATGTTTTAATTGACGATTTGACTGGCGAAGGGGTTTGTGTTATTGATCTGGATACGGTAATGCCAGGATTGGCGTTATATGATTTTGGCGACATGGTTCGTTCAGGCTGTAATCCAGCGGAGGAAGATGAGGTGAACCTTGACAATGTTTATATGAAATTTTCAATGTTTGAGGCCATGTTGCGTGGCTACTGGGACAGTTGCGGAAGTTCATTAACTGAAGCTGAAAAACAGTATCTGCCATTTTCTGGTAAACTAATTACTCTGGAAATCGGCACACGTTTTTTGACCGACTACCTCAACGGCGATACCTATTTTAAAACCAAGCGCCCGAGTCACAATCTGGAACGTTGTCGCAATCAATTTAAATTGGTGGAGTCAATGGAACAACAGATGGACAAGATGAATATTCTGGCGCAAAGACTCAAATAATTTAAGGAGATGGCATGAAGAGTTTTATGAACAAATTGAAATCAGCGTGGAAGAACAATAATTCACTGGTTTGCGTTGGACTGGATCCGGATGCTGATAAATTACCGGCGTGCTTGTCCGAGAGTGCAAAACCTATTTTTGAATTTAACAAAGCGATTGTCGATGCTACGCATGATCTAGTTTGTTGCTATAAACCCCAGGCTGCGTATTACGCTGCCGCCGATGCTGATGATCAGTTGAAGATGACTATCGCTTACATTCAGGAAGAATATCCTGAAATTCCAGTTATTCTTGATGTTAAACGTGGCGACATCGGCTCTACTGCTGAAATGTACGCCAAAGAAGCGTTCGAGCGCTACAACGCTGATGCTTTAACCGTTAATCCCTACATGGGGAGCGACAATTTAAAACCATTTTTAGATTATGCTGAGCGCGGCGTGATTATTCTCTGCCGCACTTCCAATCCTAGTTCATGCGAACTTCAAGAACTGGTTTGTGACGGCAAAACAATCTACGAACATGTTGCAACTTTGACTCGCGACAAGTGGAATTATAACCACAATGCTGCATTGGTGATCGGGGCGACATTCCCAAGTGAGCTGAAAAAAATCCGTGAAATGTGCCCAGATATTCCATTTTTAGTTCCTGGCGTCGGAGCGCAGGGTGGCGATGTGGGAAAAGTCGTTAAAAACGGCACAAATGCTGTTGGTACGGGGTTAATTATCAATTCGTCGCGTGGCATTATTTACGCCGATAAGACCGAAAAATTTGCTCAAGGCGCGCGTAAGGCCGCGAGTGAACTACGCGATTTAATCAATCAATTTCGTTAAACAGGATAACCAGCGATGAAAATATTAGTTGGGGCCATAACCTTGATTTTCGCTTGTGCATTGGAGGCGGCTGTTTTTTATGTTGATAATGTTAAAGGCAACGACGCCAACGACGGGAGTGCCAAAGCGCCGTTTGCATCAGTAGAGTACGGCATATCAAAACTGAAAACCTCTGATCAACTCGAGGTCGTCAATACCGGTAAAGTCTATCAGCGTCCATATCCGGGGGCACGCGGACGTAATTTGCCTGTCCGATCTGGTGGAACCTTGGAAAACCCTCTGATTATTAACGGTAACGGCGCGGTGTTAACCGGCTTGTCCATTATTCCTCCTGCAAAATGGCTCAAGAAAGATAATAATTTATATTCATTGCCGTTCTGGCCGATGAGTAATATGTATAAAGGTTATAAAACCCAAAATTATTGGTTGGAACAGCCACAAATTTGGTGGGTCGATGGAAAACCAGCAAAAAACTGTAAAAGTGCAGAAGAACTATCGGAAACTCCCGGGGGTTTCTGGTGGGACAAATCAAACAAGGAAGTGATTTTTAATTTACCGAAAGATCAAAAGCTCGAAGAATTAAAAATTGAATTACCGGCAAATTCTGGGTTCTATATTGGCGGTGACCATGTTATTATTAAGAATTTTTATTTCATCCATTCCTGGAATGACGGTTTTGATGCGGCGGGAAAAAATCAACATGGTGTATTCAAGAATTGTGTAGCTATCGACAATTGCGGGCAGGGTTTTTCTTGCCACGATACCAGTAATATTTATTATGAAGATTGCGCGGCGATCCGTTGCGCAAGTTCGGGTTCTTGCGATGTCCATTGGTGCACTACGCGTTATCACCGCTGTATTTTTATGGATAATGCTTTTGAGGCTGGTATTTATACTACCAACGAGAGCTCACATTTTTATTCCGATTGTTTGATTACTAATAATCGTCCATTCGAACAAATTTGGCAGCGTGGATCCTCAAGTCAGATTTATGATAATTGTGTTATTTTGGGTGGAGCGCCTGATCGCAATATTTTAACGATGCAGGACGGTTCGGTTGCTTTTAAAAACTGCACAATTGCTAATGCCGCCGGAGTTTGCGTGCTGGATGCTAGCAAGCGCGGTTCGCTATCGGCCGATAACTGTTTGCTAATAAATATGAAGAATTATATTTTTAAATTTGACCAAGGCGCGGAGAAACGGGTATTTTTACGTGGTAATTTATTGGTGCGTTCTCCTGGGATTATTATTGGCGATACGGTTTATAATGCTGAAAATTGGGAAGCTTATTTGAAGGCGAACTCGGGAGATCAATACTCCGAATGGCTGAGTTCCGATTTGGGTGAAAATATTTTTGAAACTGATATCAAGCTGAAAACTCGTTATAAACGTGAAGCCAAAGTTGGTGCGAAATTACCGGCTGAAGTCTGGAAACGCTATGAAGAGTTGAAGAAAATCAAAGCCACTCCGTCTGGCATTAGTTTTGAATAGCATGTTTATTTGAGAAAATCATAGTGAATACGACGTTTTATCAATCAATTGAAGCAGAACTGGACGAGCTGAAAGCGGAATGCCGTTTTCGGCAGCTCCGCAATCCTGCATCTACTGCGGATTTGATTAATCTTTCGTCGAACGATTATTTAGGCATTTCGCTACGTAAAGAATGGTTACGTGAATTTATTGATTCTGCAACCGTTGATGATTTGGCAATGTCGGCGGTTTCATCGCGGTTGTTGACTGGCAATCACCAGGCATATATTGAATTGGAAAATGATTTGAGTACGTTTTATAATGGACGCTCTGCCTTGGCGTTCAATAGCGGTTATCACGCCAATTCCGGCATTTTGCCAGCAATCGCTGGCAAAGGCGATCTGATTTTATCGGACAAACTGAATCACGCCAGCATTATTGATGGCATGAAGTTGTCTGGAGCTGAATTTAAACGTTACCGCCATCTTGATTATACGCAACTTGAAGATTTCCTCTGTGTTGCTGACGGTAAATATCGGCGGATAATCGTGATCTCTGAATCAGTGTTCAGCATGGACGGCGACGTGGCGGATTTGAAAGTTTTGAATGATTTAAGTAAACGTTACGGCGCGATTTTGTGCATAGATGAAGCGCATTCGGTTGGAGTTAACGGTAAGCGCGGTGCGGGGTGCTGTGAAGAAGCTGGATTAATTGCTGACATTGACATTATTATTGGCACGTTGGGTAAAGCTTTCGCCTCAAGCGGCGCGTTTGCCATTATCAGGCCGGAACTCAAAGATTACTTAATCAACCGCGTTCGGCCATTTATTTTTACTACCGGAATGCCACCGATAAATGCGGCTTGGTCCCGGTTCGTTTTACAAAAAATGCCGAATTTGGATGTCGAACGTCAACACCTGCGCGAACTTGGGGATCAATTGCGGAACGGTTTGCGCTCAAAAAAACTGAACACGCTCGGTAATTCGCAAATTGTGCCACTTATCGTCGGCGAAAACCATGTCGCGAATGAATTAGCGGAAAAAATCTCACGAAATGGTTTTTTGGCGCTACCGGTGCGCCCACCGACCGTTCCGCCGGGTACGGCGCGCATTCGTTTTTCACTGCACAGTGGATTAAAAACTGCTGAAATAGACAAATTGTTGGAGTGTCTGTGAAACATCAATGGATAAATCGTGTTGGCAATCGAGTGTTGTTGATCTTTTTTAACGGCTGGGGCATGGATGCCAATGTGTTTGCTCATCTTGACGCCACTGATGTTGATGTTTTGATGCTTTATGATTATACCGATCCAACTTTGCCAGAATTGGCTGATGGTTTGGAATATCCAGAAATCCATCTTGCGGCGTGGTCGCTTGGAGTTTACGCCGCCGCTTTTTCCGCGTTAAAACTACCGATTAAGAGTGCAACCGCTTTTAATGGCACGATTTTGCCGATTGACGCTGTTGAGGGGATTGATCCTGTTGCTTTTGCCGCGACTCTAAACAATTGGAACGAAGTCGGGCAGAAGAAATTTTATCGGCGTATTCGTGGAGGTTCCGCATTCAATGAACCGCAACGACCTTTAGAAGAACAACGCGCAGAATTGATGGCGGTCTCAGAACGTGCGGTTCAGACAGTAGAACCACGTCTGCACTTTACCCGTGCTTTTGCTGGTGCAAATGATCGGATTTTCGCATTAGCGGCACAACGTGCTTGCTGGGAAAAGCGCAATGTACCTTTGATTGTGTTACCAGAACCGCACTATTTGTTTGGAAGATATAAATTTTGGAAGGAACTCTTTTTATATGAGAATTAAGCTGGATAAAAAATTAGTTTCAGGGCGTTTTGCCAAAAGCCTGGAAACCTACGATGAAAATGCGATTGTGCAACGCGACATGGCGCTAGAATTGACCAGAGCGCTTAAGGAAAAAGTCGGTGTAGATTTCTCACGGATTTTTGAAGTTGGATGTGGAACGGGAATGTTGACGCGTTACATCGCGCAGGATTTTAAATACGAAAAACTTATCGTCAATGATCTGGTTCCGGAATACATGGTGCCGATTATGGAGATGGTGACTTGTGATTTTATGGCCGGCGATGTGGAGACTCTGCCCAGTATGCCACGTGAACTGGATCTGATTATCTCCAACGCTACTTTTCAGTGGATGGAGAATATGGAACGCGTGTTGCGCCGTCTCGCGGAGAAACTCAAAGTGGGCGGAATTTTAGCGTTCTCCACTTTTGGCGTCGACAATATCAAAGAGATCGGAGAATTGTTGGGCATTACATTGCGTTATCTCGGCGCGGACGATATTCGTCAAGCGCTTGGTTATTGTTACGATGAACTCTATTTCTCTGAAAGTCGGCGTGAATTGAAGTTTGCCGACCCACAAATGTTATTGCGTCATCTTCAAAAAACTGGCGTGACTGGCATTCGTAAAGATATTTGGACTAAATCCTCAATGCAGAAATTTATGGACGACTATATGGAACGTTATGGCGATGCTGATGGCGTAAAATTAACTTATCATCCGATGCTTTTTATTGCCCGCAAAACGGAAAAAAGGTGATCGACCAGTGAGTGTTTTTTTTATCGGCGGGATTGATACCGATATTGGCAAGTCTTACGCCACCGGCATGATGGCGCGCTATTTACTAAAGCGGAAGATATCGGTAATTACCCAGAAATTGGTGCAAACTGGAGTTGGAAGCACTATCGCTGATGATTTGTTGTTACATCGTAAATTGATGGGAATTGTCCCACAACCGCGCGATATCGATGGCACAACTTGCCCACAACTTTTTAAGTTCCCAGCTTCGCCTCATTTGGCGGCCGCGCGTGAAAACCGCACGATAGATTTAGAATTAATTACTGAAGCCACGGCGGTGCTACAACGTGAATATGAAATTGTGTTGCTAGAGGGCGCGGGCGGAATGCATGTTCCACTAAAGCACGACTGTTTGACCATTGATTATGTCGCGGAACAACGTTATCCGTTAATTCTGGTAACTTCTGGACGCCTCGGCAGTATCAATCACACTTTAATGTCCTTGGAGACCGCCGTGGCGCGGGGAATTCCAATTGCAGGGCTTGTGTTCAATCATTGTTGTGATAGCAATTCTGAGATTGCTGCTGATGCGCTAAAGATATTCTGCAATGAGTTGAAAAAATATGGATGCGATAACGCATTGGTTGAATTACCGCGGGTGGATGAGAATAATCCAGTAGAAATCACTTTTGCTAACATCTTCAATAAGGGTTTTTCCTGTTGAAAAATCTAGTCGGGGCTTTATGTTATAGACTTATGTTTCACTCCTTTTTTTAAGACACTACGGTGGAACTGTTAAACATTTAAGGTTTTTTATGAAAGCAAATGATCTGAGAAAAAAATATATCGAGTTTTTTAAGTCCAAAGGACATCACGAAATTAAGAGTGCGCCGTTGGTACCCGAAAACGATCCGACCTGCCTGTTTACCACCGCTGGGATGCATCCGTTGGTGCCGTATTTGATGGGTGAAAAACATCCATTGGGAAACCGCCTGTGCAATTATCAGAAATGCGTCCGTACCGGCGATATTGACGAAGTTGGTGATCCGGTGCATTTGACTTTTTTTGAGATGTTGGGCAATTGGTCACTTGGAGATTATTTTAAAGAAGATGCGATTAAATTCAGTTTTGAATTTTTAACTAGCCCTGACTGGCTTAACATTCCGCTCGAAAAATTAGCATTTACCGTTTTTGCCGGCGATGAAAATTGTCCTTTTGATGCTGAATCGTACGAGCTTTGGCTTTCGCTCGGAGTTCCAGCCGAACGCATCGCCAAATTGGATAAAAAAGATAATTGGTGGGGGCCAGCCGGGCAAACCGGACCATGTGGGCCGGATACAGAAATGTTTTACTGGTCAGGTGATGGCGCGGCTCCAACTGTTTACGATCCAGATGAAAAACTCTGGGTTGAGATCTGGAATAATGTTTTTATTCAGTATAATAAAAATGCTGAGGGCAAATACGAGTTACTGGCACACCAAAACGTCGATACCGGCATGGGTTTAGAGCGCGTAACGGCTGCTTTGCAGGGCAAATCAAGTTGTTATGATACTGAGATTTTCCAACCAATTTTCACCCGTTTGGATCAACTGCGTGGTATTGATACTCCACAGTCGCGCGGTGATTCTGAACGTATTATCGCGGATCATTCACGTGCAGCAGTATTTATTATTGGCGACGGTATTACGCCAGGAAAAGTTGATCAAGCTTACGTATTGCGGCGCTTGATCCGGAGAGCCGTTCGCGAAGGGCGAAAACTCGGCTTGACCAACTTTATGCCAACGATCGCACAAGTGGTTATCGATAGCTTTGGCGACGTGTATCCTGAACTGAAAAATCGCGCTGCAGTTATCCTTGAAGAACTGCAAGTTGAGGAAAAACAGTTTAACGTTACTCTCGAAAACGGCACGCGTGAATTTGAGAAATTAATCGCTAAAGTCCCTCCGCATGTCACTAAGAAATCAATCAGTGGGAAAAACGCTTTTTTCCTCTATGAAACCTATGGTTTTCCGATTGAGTTAACTGAAGAGATGGCGCACGAAAATGGTTTTAGCGTTAATCATGAAGATTTCTGGAAGGCTTACGAAAAACACCAAGAACTTTCGCGACAAGGAGCAGAAGGGAAATTCAAAGGAGGTTTGGCGGATAATTCGCAGGAAACCGCAAAGTTGCATACTGCGACGCATCTACTGCAAGCCGCTCTTCGCAAAGTACTTGGTGAACAGGTCGAGCAGCGCGGTTCTAATATTACTGCTGAACGTCTGCGTTTCGATTTTACGCATAATGAAAAAGTAGCCCCGGAACAGCTCGCCGAAGTCGAAAAACTGGTTAACGAGGCCATTCAGGCTGGAATCCCGATTGATTGCCAGGAAATGGCTTTCGAAGAAGCTAAAGAAAAAGGTGCAATAGGTTTGTTTGGAGATCGTTACGGCGAACGGGTGAAGGTTTACACTGTCGGTGAATTCAGCAAAGAAGTTTGCGGTGGTCCGCATACGGACAACACCGCAAAGCTCGGAGAATTTAAAATTCAGAAGGAAGAAAGTTCCAGTCGTGGTGTGCGCCGTATTAAAGCGGTTTTGATTCAGTCGTAACAGTAACATGAGGATGAGTTTATGGATAAACGTGATTTGAAAATATTTAAAACATCAATCGGATATTTGGTCAAAGTTTACGGGCGGGCCGATTTTAGATATGGAACGGAGTTCCGAAGGTTTGCTCGCAATTTATCAGGTGATTTTGGCAAGGTCAGTATCGATTTAAAGGAGTGCGAGGCGATGGACAGCACCTTCATGGGCACGCTGGCAATGCTTGGCTTGAAAGGGCGCAAACAGGATAAACCCGTTGAAATGTTGAATACATCGGAGTTTTGTCGTGGATTGCTACGAGGGTTAGGTTTGATACCGTTGTTTGATTTTGAAAGTCGTGAGGCAACAGAGGTGGGCGATTTACTTATAATTACTGCTGATGGTGACGTGGAATTGGCGACTGCCGAAGCCGTAGTTGAAGCCCATAAGACATTAGTAGAAGCTGACTCAGCTAACGCTCCCAAGTTTAACGCTGTAATCGATTACGCAGAAAAAGATCTCGAGAAACTCAAAAACAAGAACAAAGAAAAGTTGTAACTTAGACTCTTAATTCGCGCGCGCATTATGCGCGCGTGAATTAAGATAAAGTTTTATATTATCAAATCGTCTGGTTCAGAAATTAATTCGTTATAGTTGATTTTTTTGAACAATGAACGATATTAAAACATTAGATTTATATTTGTTGTAAGCATATTACTATGGAGGTTTAGGATGGATTGTTGCTACACTGGAAAAGAGATTCCGAGCAAAATGTTAGCATGGCGGATGTATGGAGCGGAAATGGAAAATTTCGGTGATAATGATCAACCCTGCGAAATCCCAGTGCCAGAAATTAAAGATGATGAATTGTTAGTCAGAATTGATGCTATTGGGCTTTGTTTTTCCGATGTAAAACTGATCAGAGCAGGAGAAGAACATCCTCGCGTTATCTCTAAAAACCTTAAAGAAGACCCAGTTATCCCCGGCCACGAAGCGGTTATGACCATTGTCAAAACTGGTTCAAAAATTGATCCTCAATTCCAGGTGGGACAACGCTTTATCATTCAGGCTGATATCTATGTCAATGGCAAAGGTTTTGCTTATGGTTATGCTATCAACGGCGGAATGGCTCAATACAGTGTAATTGATCAGCGTGTTTTAAATGGCGATGAAGGTTCTTATTTATTGCCATTGGATGAAAAAACTCCAGTTGCAGTTGCCGCGTTGATGGAACCTTGGACTTGCGTTCAAGCTGCGTACATGATCGAATATCGTAAAGCACCAAAGAAAGGTGGCAAAGTGTTAGTCGCGACGGAACCCGGCAATAAAAAAATTTATCGTGCCGGCGCTCTGTTAAAAGATGCAGCTCCAGCTTCGGTTAAAGCACTGAATCTCGATCCTGCGGCAGTAACCGCGCTCAGCACCGAACTCGGAATGACGGTTGAAACCATTAGTGAAATTCCAAGTGACGAGCAATTTGACGATATTTTCATCTGCGATGTCCATAACCGTGATTTTGGTGAAAAAGTTGGAAAGTTGGGCAAACGTTCGGCCATGATCAGCTTTATCGGTGAATTTAAAAATGAGAATTGGTCTTTTGACGTTGGCAGCATCCATTACGAAAACTGGTACTATCAAGGCGCGAAAGGAGATCTGTTGTCGAGTGGCTACGGGCGCAATCAGCGCAGTAAACTCAAATCTGGCGGAAGCTGTTGGTTGGCCGGTGGAGCAGGAGCAATGGGACAGATGCATACTCAGATGGCAGTTGAAGATCCGAATGGTCCGAAACGCATTGTGGTTTCTGACATGGACGACGCCCGCATTGAGAATGTCAAACGTCTGCTTAGCGATAAAATCAAAGAGCGTGGTATAGAGTTCAAAACTCTGAATCCTGGCAAAATGACTCCTGCGGAATTTGAGAAAGCATTGAAAGATTTTGCGCCGGAAGGTTTTGACGATATTATTATGCTGGTGCCAGTGGTACCGGTGTTAAATCAATCGGCTACTCTCTTGAAAGAAGATGGTTTGATGAACATTTTTGCTGGTATTCCTGCTGGTAAAGAGGGCGCGCTGAATGTTTCAGGTATCGCGGCCAAGGGACAACGCTACATCGGTTCCAGTGGCAGTACTACTGCTCATCTGCGCCACACGCTAGCACTTGTGGAAAGTGGCAAGCTCGAGCCAGTTACGGCTTTGGCCGCAGTCGGTGGTATGCGTAGTCTGAAAACTGGCCTTGAGGCCGTCATCAACGCTAAATTCCCCGGCAAGGTAGTGATCTTTCCGAACTGCGAACATATGCCGTTAACCCCAGTACAAAACCTTGCAGAATTAGCCAAAGGCATCGGCGATACCCTTGACAATAATGGTTTTTATACTGCCGCTACTGAAGAAAAATTGCTGGAGAAGTATTGTCTAAATAGATGAAAACCTGTCTAAAAATTATCGTATTGTTGTTTTTGGCGACATTTTTACCCGCAGCTTTCGCGCAGGGAGATATGTTTGGGTTCAGCGAACTCAAAGATGATCTCAATATGCGTGAAAGTTTGGGTGATTTGACCAATGCTCGAGCTGAAAAATGGAATGCAGCAGGCGATAACGTTTTAGTTGAAGGCGATGTTTTTCTTCCCTTGGGAAAACTGCGAATATATGCAGACAAAGCCATTGTCAATACCAAAACTAAAGATATTGAAGCCGTTGGTAATGTTCGTCTTTATCGGGTTAATAAAAAGAAGATGACGGTCACCATTGACGACTTAATCAAGATCCGTAACAGTAGCGAAGCGGTGGTGGCGATTGAGGCTTACAAAACCGATTCACTTGGAAATCAACTGATTGACATTGAAGTAACGCTACAAAACGGAATGGTTAGAGCAGACCGCATTAGCGGAAATCTCGGTTCCGGCGTTCTCGAGATGAGCAATATCCGAGTGAGATATAATTCATTCATTTGTAAAGCAGAACATGCGGTTCGTAAACCTTCCGGTGAATTGAGTGTAACTAATGCGGAACTCACTACTTGCGAATATTTTGATGAGGGTAACGGACATTATTCGATTTTTCTCAAGACCGGTAATTTTTATCCATACGTCAGTGATGAATTTGGTTTCGCGGGAAAACAGTCTGATTTTGGCGATCATAGTGTTTGGGGTTGGAACGCCCTGCTGAAGGTTTACGGAATTCCTCTTTTTTGGGTGCCTTTTTTCTACAAACCTAAGGATGAAAGTCCAGGATTGTTTGGCATGCAGTTTGGTACTAGCAGTGATTTCGGTTTTACTATAAATACTTATAAACGCTTTCATCTTACCGATTATCCATTTTCTACGGTCAAATTGTTTGCAGATTTTTACTCGAAGCGCGGTTTTGGCTACGGAGCTGAGGCCGAAGTCTCTACCGAAGAATCTAAAACTTTCATCAAGGGTTACAGTATTTATGACCAAAAGCCTTATGAAAGTAGTGATGTTGAAAAAGAGCGTTTAGAAATACCTCACTATCGCTATGGACTGGAACTATCTAATGTCACCCATATTACTCCGCGCTTAGACTTCCGTGGACGTTTCAGCCTAAGTAGTGATTATTACTTCCGTAAAGATTTTGATTCGCCAGCCTACGACGCAAACCCTGAACCGTCGACGTTCGGAGCTTTAGAATATCAATTCGACCGGGTTACCACGTCACTCTATACCACTGCACGAGTTAATGATTTTTATACCAGCGTTCAGCGTTTACCCGAATTTAGAGTCGATCTACCAAGACAAGAGTTATTTGGTAATATTTATCATCAAGGGGAATTTTCTTTAGCTAATTTAGAGATGAAATGGCGCGAATATGATAAACCGCGGCAAATTGATCCTTTGACCGGAGACCCGTTTTCTG
Organism: Lentisphaeria bacterium UBA7640; assembly: GCA_002483765.1. Lineage (GTDB taxonomy): Bacteria > Verrucomicrobiota > Lentisphaeria > Victivallales > Victivallaceae > UBA7640. The sequence goes on from DLIO01000041.1 coordinate 40,533, forward strand.
GCAACAAGGACTATAATGCATTCCGCCTCGACACACTGCACATGTTTTATTACCCGATTAAACTGCCATGGTTGCACATAACTCCGCGTACCGGAGTCCGTATGACCTATTATGACCGTTCGTCACGTCGGGCTATTAATGCCAACGATATTGGTCGCATGGGTATTGCCGATGAACCAGAAGATTTGGGCTTTGGGTCTGTACCAGCCTACGACAAAAAAGGTGGCAGCCGAACTCGTTTTATTATGGAAGCTGGTATTGAGGCCAATACCAAAATATATCACGCCTGGCAGGATGTGAAAAACACTTTTTTTCAACTAGATGGCTTGCGCCACGTCATGGAGCCATATGTAAACTATACCTTTATTCCAGAACCTACTGAAGATCGCGAACATCTCTATTTCTTTGACGAGGTTGATCGTATCAAGGAACAAAACTTTGTTCGCTTGGGAGTGAAGCAACGTTTGCAGACTCGTCGTGGTAATTACGGCAGTGAAGTTATTTATAACTGGCTAACCTCGGAAACTTATTGGGATTTTCACTTTCAAAATCGTGACGGCTTCAATAATAGCGGTGACTTAGTTCACCGTATGAACTTTAATCCGACACAAGATTTAAATATTATGTTCTTGATCGCTATTGATGCTGGGAAAAACAATGACCATGACGTCGAAGCCAATCGTCGCGGACGTAATGCCGGCCGACCCGGTCTTAGTAGTGATTTTATCAACAAACTCGAGTTGAGCATTAATTATACTATTTTCAGTGGTTGTTCAGTTCGAGCCAGTTACTCTTACGCCGATCCATATCGTTCCCGACCAGCATATTCGATGGGCAGTACATTTCACGAAGTTGATGGAGGAAGTTCATTCGATAGATATTATTATGAAAGGACTCAATCTGCAAGTTTCGGATTTACGGTACCATTGGCCTCAGATCGGACTTTTCGCGGCGACTTTGATATGACCTATGATTTTGAAGCTGGTTATATCAGCGATATCAGAATTCGTTTAGTCAAAACCCTTCACTGTTGGGATGTTGCACTGGAATTATCCCAATATCGGAAGTACAGTGGCGAGGGTGACATTGAGTACGACCGGTCGATTACGGTCATGTTTTATTTAAATGGTCTGTCTGGACCACTGAATCGAATGCAACGTTCTGCAGCTAACCGAGTTCGCAATTACTCAATGTAAACTTATTGATAAAGGGAAATTATGTATATTGTAACTGGTGGCGCAGGCCTGATAGGAAGTTCTTTTATTTGGCGACTTAACCAAGCTGGAATTAATGATATTGTCGTAGTCGATCATCTTGGCTTAAGTGAGAAATGGAAAAATTTACGTGCGCTTAAATTTGCCGATTATTTTGAAAAGGATGATTTTCTTAATAAAATCAATGACGGTTTTTTTAATAATTCTGATATTGAAGGGATTATCCATCTTGGAGCGTGTTCTGCTACTACAGAACGTGATGCCACTTATTTAGTGGAAAATAATTTTAATTACTCTAAAACTCTTTGTTTGTTTGCGTTGAAGTCCAATATTCGCTTCCTCTATGCTTCAAGTTGCGCCACTTATGGCGATGGTAATCATGGCTATCTTGACGATGAAACCCAAATAGAAAAACTGCGCCCACTAAATATGTATGGCTATTCCAAACAGATGTTCGACCTGTGGCTGAAAAACAAGAATATTCTAAAAGATGTAATTGGCTTGAAATTTTCAAATATTTATGGGCCTAATGAACATCACAAGGCTGAAATGCGCAGCGTAGTTTGTCGGGCTTTTGAGCAAATTAGCACCGAAAGGAATATGCAACTTTTTAAATCTTATAATCAGGAATATGCTGATGGCGAACAGATGCGCGATTTTCTTTATGCTAAGGATGCTGTTGAGATGATGTTTTTTTTACTAAATTGTCCTCAAGCTAGCGGTATTTACAATATCGGTAGTGGACGGGCAGAAACCTGGAATGCACTGGCATGCGCCGCTTTTGAAGCTTTTGAATTAGAGCCAGAAATCAGGTATATTGAAATGCCTGACCACCTCCGTGGTCGCTATCAATACTACACCAAAGCCGAAATAGGGAAACTTCAGGCCTTGGGTTATGATCGTGAAATCACTTCGTTGCGTGAAGCTGTAATCGAGTATATTCGCAATTACCGGCTACAAGATAAGTTGTTTGGCGATGAATAAAAATATTGCTGAAAAAATCCTTGAGTATGCTGCAGCGGGCCTTGAAGCGGCGGCTTCGGAACGTTCAAATATTGATGACTATTTAGACTTTAGTTTGCCTGATCCCGATTTGCGACGCTCTGTATCCAGTATTCTATTCGAATATTTCCGGCACAAGAGTATTATTGATAAATTATTGAATTCCTTGATATCAAGACCGTGCAATCCCGAACTTCGGCATGTTTTATGCGCCGCTACGACGCAAATGCTTTACCAAAGTGGTATCGCCGCCGCCAGTGCGGCCAATGTCGCTGTAGTTGTCGCCAAAAAACGTTTTGGCCAACATATTGGTGGCTTTGTTAATGCGATTCTACGGAATGTCGCACGAACCAATTTTCAAGACTTTTGTGATAAGCTAAGCGTGGAAGAAAGTAGCAACCTGCCTCCTGCCATCTATCGGCATTGGCAAAAAATTTATCCTGAACAGCTCGGGTCACTAGTCGAGCTGTTGAAGCACCGTGCCGCACTGACTTTTCGTGCATGTGGAGCTCCGCTTAATGATGAAGAAATTTTATCAGTCGAAGCTGTTGCCGTTCCGTCAGTTGGATTCCATTTTTATAAAACAGAAAGCCCTGCATTGCTTTTTAAAAGTGAACTGCTTAAAGACGGGCGTATTTATGTTCAAGACCCAGCGGCGGCGCTTGCACCAACTTTAGCTTCTCCACAGCCTAATGAGGCGGTTATTGATTTATGTGCCGCGCCAGGTGGAAAGACGCTGATGTTGGCTGAATTACTTGGCGATAGTGGCTGTTTGGTCGTTGCTGATCGCTCGGAAGTTCGTCAGAAAATAACTGAACAAAATCTGCGTCTTCGTGGTTATCAGCATCCAGTGGTAATCGGTTCGGTGCAGGATAATCCCTTTAAAGAGCAGAAATTTGACGTCGTTTTGCTTGATGTCCCCTGTAGCAATACTGGTGTTTTCCATCGCCGTCCCGACGCGCTTTGGAGCTTCTCTAATAAAAAACTTAACGAACTGGTTAAACTACAAATGGAACTGCTCAAAGCTGCTGCCAAAATTATAAATCCAGACGGACGCTTGGTTTACAGTACTTGTAGTATCGAGCCAGCAGAAAATCAAAGCTTAATTGCCTTGTTTATCCGGAATTATCCAGAATTTCAACTTCAAACAGAAACTCAACTGATGCCCTGCACCGGCAACGACGGCGCATACGTTGCGGTATTAAAGTTCCATAAATCTTGATTTACATCAGGTACTCAAATGAAAGCATCAGCTGCGGGTTATTCTCTTCGCTACTTCTTCGTGATGACTTGTAAAAATAAGATTTTGTGCTAAACTATACGTGATGTATTATTAGATATAATATGGTTGTTTGAGAACTGAATTTTGGGGATGTACTGGATTCGACTGAGTACGTCAGGTGTTAGCTGCATGCCGAGGATAATCGTGGGCCTCGTAAATCATCGATTAAACAAATAACAGCGAACGAAGAGTACGCACTGGCCGCTTAATTGACGGACACGTCTTTACCCTGACGGGTGTTAAGGGATAAAGGCGTAAAATAACGCCCTGGTTTGAAAATTTTACTTTTCGGTTTTCGAACAAGACATTAGAAAAGCCAGTCTGAAAGCAGGCCTGTTTACCGGCTAAGCCAACGGACGATAAACAATAAAAGGTAAAATACGCATGTAGACGTTACCGCTATACTACTTCAACACGGGGGTTCGACTCCCCCCATCTCCACCATTTTCATTGAATTTTGGGTAGTCAGACAATAAGTTTGATTTTTGCTAATTTATTTAAAGCATTTTAACCCAGTTTTTACAGTTAAATATATAAACGACCATAAATTATTTTTTTCGCTAAGTTTGCCATATAACGGTTTCACCCTAGATTAAGGAACCATACATCTTGCACTTAATTCCCCGCGTCTCTATTTCCCTCAATAATGATAGTTTCTTAAAGATAAATCATTGCTGAGGTAGGAACAGGCTTTCCATAGCCCATGCTACAAATTTTTCACGCACCAGCTAAGCCTAATTGAGAATTATTACGGTTAAGTGGGAGGAAATTATCGCGAGTAGTTGGTATTAATGAAGGCGAGAACGGCCGTGAATCTACTTTGCAAATTCTGAATCTAGGAATTCTTTTAGAGCGATTTCCCATTGCGGCATTGTTGGCAATCCGGAAATTCTTAGCATCATTTTATCCAAACGCGAGTTTGCTGGACGTGGGGCTGGGCGCGAAAATTCATCAGTGCGGCAGGGGACCAATTCTTGATTGATCTTCAGTTGTGAAAAAATTTCACCCGCTAGTTCATACCATGATGCTTCTCCTTCACAAGCGAGATGAAAAACTCCAGCTAATTTTGGACGTTTGAGAATTTCATGCAAGCTGCGTGCCACTGCTAACGCGCTAGTGGGATTACCAATTTGGTCTGAAACTACTTTCAATTGCGGACGACTTCCGTCTGCTAGGTTGACCATGGTGTGAACGAAACTTGGCCCACCAGCGCCGTATAGCCACGAAGTGCGCGCGATTATGTGGTTAGGACAGTGATTCCTGATTATTTCTTCGCCAGCGTGTTTGCTTTTACCATAAATAGTTCGGCCGCCACTTGCTTGATCAAATTCGTTATATGGTTGATCTGCTGAGCCGTCAAAAACATAATCGGTCGAAATTGCGATTAGTCGCACCTGATTGCGATGGCATGCCGTGGCGACATTAGCGGTTCCGAATGCATTGATTTTGTAAGCAAGATCAATCTCAGATTCACAACGATCAACTGCGGTCATCGCCGCACAATGAATCAAAACTTCAGGGCGATATCGTTTTAAGATAAGATCAAAGCCTTTGGGATCCGTAATGTCTACTTTGGGGAGATCAGTCGGTATGAGTTCGAAATCATTTAGTTCATTAATGAGAGTGCGGCCTAGCATTCCATCAGCGCCAGTTAACATGACTTTCATGGCTTGCATCCTCCGTTTTCTAAAATTTCAGCATTGGTTAAATTGGGATTTTTTCGATCTTTTTCGGAAAGGATCATTTGTTCGATCGCGATTCTCCAGTCAATTCCCAAAGCAGGATCATCAAACGCAATTCCACGTTCATGTGAAGGCATATATTGATTATCACATTTATAAGAGAAGATTGTTTTTTCACTCAATACTGCAAAGCCATGTGCGAAACCACGCGGAACAAATAGTTGGCGTTTATCTTCGGAATTTAGTTCGATTGCTAGATGCTCGCCAAAAGTAGGCGAACCATGACGAATATCGACAACCACATCCAATACTGTGCCTTGAATCACTCGCACTAATTTTGCCTGCGTGTACGGCGCTGCTTGGTAATGCAGTCCTCGCAATACACCGAAATGCGAACTCGATTCGTTGTCTTGAATAAAATTACAATCAATTCCCGCATCGCTATAACGTTGGCGGTTCCATGATTCGAAAAAATAACCACGAGGATCTCCGAATATCTTCGGTTCTAATATTTTGACTCCAGCTAATTTGGTGTTGATTATGTTCACTATTCGTTTCCTATAATAACTACGATTTAAATCATTAACAACTTAAAAAATAATGTCTAAAGTGGTCAAATACAAACCAAACTGGGAGAACCCATAGTTGATTTAATGGGTTTCAACTTCAATGCGTTGACATAAATTGGCGGGTCAAATTGAATTACGGGCTATCTGAGATATATTTGCTATTTTTAATGGTATAATTAATTGGATTTTAAATGATTATAAAATGCAAGGCATATCCGCGTGCTGCGTTGATCGGAAACCCGTCCGACGGTTATTTTGGCAAAACTATTGCCTTCGTTTTTCGTAATTACTGTGCTGAAGTCGAACTTTACGAAAGCCCGGAACTTGAATTGATTCCGACAGCCCGTGATCAAACGGTTTTTAGTGGTATTGAGCATTTAGCCAGCGATGTTTCGTTGTACGGTTATTATGGCGGAATGCGTTTAATGGTGGCAACCGTAAAAAAATTCAACGACTACTGCAAACTCAGCGCGATCGCGTTAGACGGGCGTAATTTTACCATTCGTTACAAGACTAATATTCCGAATCGCTTAGGCTTGGCTGGTTCATCCGCGATTATCACCGCAACCATGCGGGCTCTGATCCGTTTTTACGGCATTAAAATTCCACCACAATCATTAGCGAATTTAATTCTTGCGGTAGAAAAAGATGAATTGGGAATCCAAGCTGGGCTCCAAGATCGAGTAGCACAAGCCTATAATCGACCGATTTTCATGGATTTTAATCGCGACTATATGAATGCCAACGGTTTTGGCATTTATACGCCAATTGAGATTCCTGCTGAACTTAATCTCTATGTTGCATATCGAACCGATTTGGCTGAAGGCTCGGAGATTCTCCACAGTCGTCTTCGTGAAGATTATGAAAATGGCGTTCCAGAAGTGCTGTCAGCAATTCGCGAATGGTGTGAATTAACCGAGGCAGTAAAAGAGTGTTTAGAGAGTCGCCAATATCAGTACTTGCCTTCGTATGTTAACCGAAATTTTGATTTGCGCTGCGAAGTGTGCGCCCGTTCAATCAGCCCAAAGAACAAAAACATGGTAGATATCGCTCGCAAGGCCGGTGCTTCCGCTAAATTTACCGGTTCAGGCGGTGCAATTATCGGCACCTATGAAGATGAAAAGATGTTCGAAAAGATAAAGAAGGCACTGAAAAGTTTTTCGGTCGAAGTCATTAAACCAGAGATTGTTTCTTCTGTTAATCCTATGGAGGCCTAATGGTTCGCAAAGCAGTAATACCAGCAGCGGGTTTTGGAACACGTTTTTTGCCGTTTACCAAATCAGTACCTAAAGAGATGATCCCTTTGGTCGACAAACCAGTCATTCAATATGTAGTTGAAGAAGCCGTAGCGGCAGGGATTACCGATATTTTGATTGTCATCAGCACCGGCAAAATGGCGATTCAAGAGCACTTTAACCCTGAACCTGGGCTGATGTCGCGCCTTGAAGCAAACGGCCACACTGCCTGGGCCACAGAACTACGCGCTATTGAACAGATGGCCAATCTGCATTATGTTTATCAGCAGGAGTTGAAAGGTTTAGGCGATGCAGTGCTTCAAGCACGCAGTTTTGTCGGAGACGAACCATTCGCAGTATTGCTTGGCGACACTGTCACGACTTCAGGAACTTCTTCAGTTATTGCGCAACTAATCAGTGTTTATAAAAAATACAACGCATCGGTCGTGGCACTGGAACAGATACCATGGGAAAAAACCAATCGTTACGGAGTGATTGACGGCATCGCGCTGGATGACGGTATCCAGAAGGTGAAAACCTTTATTGAAAAACCTGCCCCAGATGAAGCACCGTCAAATCTGGCAATTGCTGCCCGCTATCTCTTTACCCCCGAAATTTTTAATTTTCTAGCTAACACCACGCCTGGCAAAGGCAGCGAAATCCAGCTAACCGACGCGATGTGCGAAATGGTTAAAAATACTTCCATGTACGGTTGCTTGGTTGATGGGCGTCGTCACGATATTGGCAACAAATTAGAATTTATTAAGTCAACCGTTGAGTTTGGTTTAAAACGCCCTGAATTTAGAGAGGAACTCTCGGTTTGGCTGAGAAAATTAACTGACCAACTGGAACACTGAAACTTCACAAATTATAATATTAAATTTAGGAGAACCGACTATGAATGAAGCTTGGAAAATTGAAACTCGTGCCGTACAGTGTGGCTATGAACCCGGCAATGGTGACCCGCGAGTCATGCCGATTACTCAAAGCACGACCTACAAATACGATTCCGCACAGGAAGTCGCCGATCTGTTCGACTTAAAAGCTCCTGGTTTTTTCTATTCAAGACTAGCGAACCCTACAGTCGAGGCGTTTGAGAAAAAAATTGCAGCTCTCGAAGGCGGAGTCGCTGCCGTTGGCACCTCATCTGGCCAAACTGCTAATGCCTTAGCTATTTTAAATATCTGCACCTGTGGCGACCATTTTGTCGCAGTATCAAGTCTGTATGGCGGTAGCGTGTCGCTATTTACCAATACCATGAAAAAAATGGGGATCAGCGTAAGTTACGTTAATCCCGACGCCACTGCTGAAGAGATTACTAAAGCATTTCGGCCAAATACTAAGGCGTTGTTTGCCGAAGCATTGGCGAATCCCGCTTTAATCGTGTTGGACTTTGATAAGTTTTCTCAGATCGCAAAGAAATTTGAAGTTCCATTTATTGTTGATAACACTTTTCCGTCGCCAGTGCTTTGTCGCCCTTTAGAGTTGGGAGCTGATATCGTTACCCATTCTGCGACTAAATTTCTGGACGGACATGCGACCAGTGTCGGGGGAGTGATTGTCGAAGGTGGAAAATTCAATTGGAAAAATGGTAAATTTAAAGAGTTCACTGAACCAGATGAAAGTTACCACGGCATCGTTTATAGTGAAGCATTTCCTGCCTGCCCATTCTCGGTTAAGGCTAGAGTGCAATGGCTTCGTGATTTCGGCTGTATCATGGCCCCGATGAATGCATGGTTAACCAACCTCGGACTGGAGACCCTGCATATTCGATTGGAGCGCCATTCCTCAAACGCACTGGCCCTCGCCAAATTTTTGAAAAATCATCCCAAAGTCGCATGGGTTAATTATCCAGGATTAAAAGAGAGTCAGTATTATGAACTAGCCCAGAAATATATGCCGAAAGGTGCAGGTGGCGTCTTGACCTTTGGCGTGAAAGGCGGTCGCAAAGAGGGCGAAACTGTTATGAATAATCTCAAATTGGCGGCTATTGTCGTGCACGTTTGTGACGTCAGAACTGGAGTTCTGCACCCAGCCAGCATGACGCATCGCCAACTAAACGAAGCCGAACAAGCCGCGGCCGGAGTAACTCCAGACCTAGTGCGCGTCAGTGTAGGAATTGAAAATATCGACGATATATGTCAAGACTTCGATCAAGCTCTAAATTCAATCTGAAATGGGAAAGGAAAAGAGAAAAACTGGGGAATCTAACCACGAAAAACACGAAAGCCACGAAAAAGGGGAAAGAGATTTTTTGTCCACGAATGACACGAATGGTCACGAATGAAGGAATGAGAAAAGAGTGAAGCTTGAAAAATGAATCGGGCAAAGGGAAATCTAACCACGAAAAACACGAAAGTCACGAAAAACACGAAAGTCACGAAAAAAGAGAGAGGAGTTTTTAACCTCCGATAGACACCGATTCGCACGGATGGGAATGTCTGTGTTACAATGACTTAATTTGTACTCTTAATTCGCGCGCGCATTATGCGCGCGTGAATTAAAAACACAAATTACATCAATTTCACTTCCGTGCTTTCCGTGCCTTCCGTGGTTAAAAATTCCCCTAGTTGTTTTTCCTTATTCGTGCCAATTAGTGGACGAAACATCCCTCCCCTGTTTACACTTTGAAGGTTTCCCTGACCATTAACTCGGAGTTTACTTTTATCGATACCTTGCCTCTGTATTCTTCGAGCCAGGATTTGTCACAGATTAGCTTACCGAATAATCTACCGACTTTTTGTACCGGTACCGCCATGGAAGTCAGATTGTAAGAACGAAATAACGGATTATCGTCAAAAGCGATTAGTCGAAAATCTGCAGGAATAAACATCCCTTGCTGTCTTGTGAAATCAATAAATTTTGCGGCAAATTCATTGTTTACTGCGACAATTACGATATCTCCACGAAATTTTCTAATCAGCGCCATCGCTTTGGCATATCCAGCAGTAGTAGCCGGAATATTTTCCACCGCAGGTGTCTTGTTGCCATTGCCGCGTCGCAAACCAATTAGTAAACCTTCGTAACGCTTGACTCCCCAAAACGCTTGACCAGTTGCTTCGTTGATCATGATTATGTTTTTGCAAGCATGCTTTTTCAGTAGCGTTCCAACGGTTATGCCATCGCTAAAAGGATCCATGGACACGAAAGAAACCATATCCAGCAACATCGGTGCACCGCTACGATTGAGCATATAAACCGGCATTTGGAAATCTAGGAGCAGATCGCCATTGTTTTTTAAAAATTCAGCATCTTCACTATCAGGGAAAATAATCAGCGCCGATGCGCCAGTGATTGAAATGTTTTTGAGCAGAGCGACATAGTCTTGTCGATCTCCCTTAGCCGGGATATTGTCATATACTACAGAGTATCCACTGGTAGCAATCTCATCTTCAAGTGCTTGGAATGAAGTTTCATTCCAGTGAATCCAGTGCGGCGTTGAAGAATAAAGTACGTAAATAACCCGATTGGCTTCTTTGATCAATTTCGAAATAAGGGACTGAAGCGTATGATGGAAGTTATTGCTTCTGTCCCCATTCCGAGATTGCGCAAAGCTATCTTTATGAGGCAACTAATTGGCTATTTACCCAAGTCCGCAAAACGGCGCAACCCATGAGGATGTGGTAAAACTCACGGCCTTGCGGCTTGACTTGGACGTGGACAGTAATAACGAGGGGACTGTCGAACCGGATAATGTGGAAGAAGATAAGATCGAAACCACCTCTCCCGGAAAATTAATTAAGCTTGACAACGGAGATCTTGACGGAGATAATATTGTCGATAATGTCGACTATAACATCAACGGCAACGGGTTCAGCACGCCTATATTTGCGGAAATGAAATTGCGGATTCCGCAATCCATTGACCTGAACAACTGTAAAATAAGTTTGTCATATGATGCCTCAACGCCTCCGGCAGCCGAAGGTGGCACACTGGCTACGACAGGAAGTATTCGCGTCTGGAAAAAACAATCCAATGTTGCACGCAATCCGGCTCCAATTGGCGGAGAAAACCAGTCTGGAACTACTGGGGGAGATTATGTTATGCCAACTAACTGGACTGTACAATCTGGACAAGAAGCATATTATACTCCAACCCAACTGCTGGCCAGTGGAAATCGTGAAGTAACGCTGTTTATCGAAGGGATCGCCGCCGCATCGAATACTATCACTGTTTCAATCACTCCGGTTATACCAAGAACCGCTATCGGCGTCGATTTGCCAACCGACGAAAATACAGTGCCGGAAAATTATAACCTGTCAGATTCGGTATTGGTTTCCGTGTTCAACTTTGATTTGGACATCGACAGTGATAACACCAACGGTTTTGCCGCGCCTGATCGGTCGTGGGAAGAAGATAAAATCGAAGATGATTCCACCAAACCGGGGAAAATCATCTGCTTGAATAACCTTGACACTGATTATGACGGAGTTCCTGATTTTGCCGATGGATATGATATTACATTAAACAATGTTAATCAGGCCGGAGATGCAAAAAGTGCCGTTTTTGTACCATTGGTTGTTGAAATACCATCATGGGTGGATTTGAATATTGCAAAAATTAAATTCACTTATTCGACTTCCGATCCATCCGGGGTTACCGTCAGCGGTGATGGAACTGCGGCATCCCCATATATCTATACCCCGGCTGCTGGAAATTTGCGAATCTGGACGAAAAACGGGAACGTGAGCAGGCTGAAAACCAGTATAGCGGCAAGTGGCAATCCGGGAGATTACATCCCGACGGCTACCATGATTTCGGCTTCTGCATTGTTTAGCAGCAGCCGAACGATTACGCTCTATATTGAAGCCTTGTCAAACAGCGCCACGGTTGGAGATCTGACGATTAAGGCGGAACTTTACCCCAATTTCGACAACAATCCGACCGGCATAATGGACGATCAGGTCAGATGTACGGTCGTAAAGGTTGAAACCGTGCATCCTATAGATGGCGATTTTACCTCAAAGGCAGGCCGGGTAATGATTAACAATCGCAATGGCGATAACAATTATTATACAACTGCAAATACCACGGTGGCCGACGGTAAAGCTCAAACCGTAAATTGTAAAGTGAAGATTTCGGCGTATGTTGTTCCTGCGTTGGAAAATATTGATGTATATTTTGAAGCGATTGATCCGGATGATTTGTCACCATATGAAGGAAAAAGCATTGTAAATAATACAACAACTGGAAATGAAGATACAAATCCGAACGATAATCGAGATGCAAATGCAAAAATGGATGGTACGTTCGCGTCATATAATGCGTTCCAAGGAACATTATCGGCTCGAACCGCAAAAACAGTATTGGTGAATAATAATGCAATCGCGGAGGTTGAGTTGACCGTAACCGATATATGTTCCGGGGATAATTACATTGTCCGGGCGGTCTGCCGTAATCCAGGCAATGCGCCGTTTGATACTAATTCGGCGGCGACGACCAATATCCCGATTAATACCCAAAGCGGAATAGCGCAAAGTGCATTGCTCGTGGCATGGAAACGGGCCTATATCGAAGAGTCGAATATGTATAAAAATGGTGCAACGATTACGGTTGCCGCAGTTGCGGCGGGTACGACCCTGACGGTTGATAATGTTGCCGACTTCACAGTCAACGATGCCGTTACGGTGTTCCTGCCGCCGAACGGCACAACCACGTTGGCAAGAACGGTAACCGCAATTGATGCCGTAAATAATATCATTACCTTGAATGCGGCGCACGGCATTGCCGTGCCCCAATATTCCGGGGTGCAAATCAGTGCCAATAATGATGTATATACCAATAATCTTGATTATTTAACCATGGCTTATGGGAATAATACCAATGGACATGATGGCGCCAACAACGGCGGAACATTTGTGGAATATACGTCAATGTTGACAAAAAATGTTCCAAAATATACGGCATTCCCCGATGATAATACAATGTTTGCCTTTGGCTGGGCGTGGTTTACAAACACTAATCAGGGAAATGTTTTCCAACTCGTTGCAGCTAAATATCATATTGATGGGTCTTTTGGCACAGCAAGATCCGCAGACCGACAGGTATTTATCACTATTGATGCATTCGGGATAATAGATGTAAACAAAAAGCAACCAGAAACGACGGGGCATGAGATAGGACATTTATGGAACGTACAATTTCCTCACATTGACCATAGCAGCGGGAGGCATAACCATGCCAATGATGATATGTGCGTTATGTCATATGATAGAAACAGAGCAGATGGAATAGCACGATTTTGCCTTGAGTGTCTATTCCATGTTCGAGATAAAAACGGTTTTTAATAATAAAGGTTAACTTTAAAAATGAAGAAAATTGATTTTCCCGTAAAAAGTATTATGGCGATGAAATGTGTTAAAACGAGTATTATGGTAGGAATACTCTTTAGTACGACGTTTTTAAATGGACAATCAAAAGAAAAGGATGAAATTGGATTAACTTTTGAGGCTGTAAAATTAATTGAAGCCAATAATGATGATGAAATGATATTTTTTCTTATTAATAATCGTACAACAAGTTTCAAAACAACATATTTTAACAGTGATAAGAATATGATTATCGCAGGAAATACTCCTAATGATAATATTTCATTAGGAGTATTTAAAGACCCTCCTCTAATTGTAGAATCTGCGCCTTACTCTAAAAACATTTGGAGTAACATTATTTTTAAAAATAATAGAAGAATTCAACGATTCAGAAATGAATTTGTGAATATTGGATGGTACTGTGGCGAAATTGGCAAGAAAACGCATGGAAATGTTATTTTTTATATGTGGGGGGCTGAATTGCATAATGAAAAAAATCCGGTACCTGATTTTCGCAGTCAATATGATCAAAAGGATGCGTTGAATTTCAAAATAGCCAAATTGCTGGATGGTAAATGCCTGAGTTTTGCTTTTATCGCCAGCAACAATACCTCAACGGCCGCGACATTGCCAGGATTTCATAGTAGCAGTAATCGCTTAAAGGTAAAATTTCCGGACGGGAAAACGTTTGTCTATCAACCCAGTGCGACCGCAAAAGATTTGACGTTGTCTCCCGGCAAAAGCGAATTTGTTAAATTCGACTTGGAGGATTTGTTATCCCAAACTAAAGAGTTTTCGATGGATAATTTCAATTACGGCATATCGGAATTGATCTGGGAAATCGAATTGCCGGATAAAACCGTTGTAACCAGACAGTTCAAGTTATTGAAGACTAAAAATCCTTTACCTCCGGAAGCCAAAACCGGCAAGGGTTATATAATGGATATTAACACGCCGTTACAATAAATGCTATCCGTGAGTAGAGGATAAGACTATGATAAAGAAGTTATTGCTTATTGTTTTGGGAATGGTATTTGGGGAAATAACTATATTGGCTCAATCAGATGAAGAAGTCAAAAAGGGGATGATGGTCAGGCAGGAAGCACAATACAAAAGAGTTCTTGAAAGCCAAAATGCAACAAATATCTCAAGCAAAATGAATATTTCCGGGATAATAATAGATGATAATGGTAATCCACTTAATGATGTTGAATTGGAGTTTAATTTTTCTCGCGCCAAAGGCTGGGAATCGGAAAGCTTGAATAAAAAGGTTGTCAGTAAAAGCCGTTTCTCTTTTACTCAATCAGGGTATACAGGAGTAACCGTTTATTTTCGTAAAAAGGGATATTTCTCTGAAACAAGATTTTACGGAACTTATCAAGCCTCGAAATATTTAAAAAACAAAACCTATACTCAAACAGATGAAAAAATTGTATTACGGGAAAAAGGTAAGTTCGCGAAAATTGACATATTTGATAAAAAATTGAAGTATTCTTTTTCAAAAAAAACTAAAGGCATATGTGATGTGTCAAATTTATCATATGAAACTTTTCCTATAGATAAAAAGATAGATTGCTCTAAATATATCTATCTTGATTTTGAACGAAATCAGGATGGGGAAATTATCATGACCCAAAATCATTTAGGGCATTTGATTCCAAAAGGTCCTATTGTAAGATATTTTTCCAAAGATAGCAACGATGGCTTTATACTTGTTGAACCCCCAAAAGATATTACTTATCTTACAACAGCGCCAGATACCGCTTATAACATAAAAGAAATAAAAATTCCATATGGGATTGATCGTATTTATTTTTATTATAGAAACGGAAAAAGCTATGGCAAAGGCTTTGTCGGCTATGCTAATTCAGCATTTCAAGAAAGTAGAGTAACATTATATCTCATGCAAAATAACGAAAATGATCCTAATGAAAAGTACAACTTGCGTTCTGACGAACGTTGAATTATTACCAGATTAAAGTCGTATTTTGTTTAGAAACGCATATTTACGATTAGGGTATTTGACCGGTAGGCCTAACTGACCTTGAAAAAGCTGACGTTTGAACCTTTATTTATTATTTTCTCAAAAACCCAAAAAGGAACAAATGTCATGGAGCAACCGGAAGTATTTCACAACAGACAGTAAATTCTGTAAATGCAAGCTATTATACTCCTGTCATTTACAACTGGGCGTTGGAGACCTTAGTAGGAATAACTATCAATAATAGTAATAGTTACTGGACGACGGCAGACCTGATAGCAATAAAAAGTATGCCAGCCTATTCATCCCCTCCATCAGATGTTGTATATGTATTTATCATGGATAAACCTTTTACCGATACAGGCGTTGGGGGATTGGTTTATAACAAGAGCCGCCATATATTTATTTTTAACGGAAGCCCATCTGCACGATTACTAGCGCACGAGTTAGGACATACATTGGGATTAGATGATGAATACACATATACTGGACCAACAACGCCAGGGACATCTGGCACTTTCACTCCAGGTCCAGATAGAGACAATCTAATGAATGCATCGTCTACCGGAGGCAGTAAATTTAGACAACCGCAATGGACGAAATCAACGTTTCGGTAATGTAAGAAAAAAGGATAAAAAATGAAAATATTATTTGCAATACTTCTGCTATTGAGTCATTTCACCTATGTGGCACACTCAAAAGAATTAAGCGCTGAAGAAAATCTTAAAATTGAGAATATTCGTAATGGCTACAAAGCATTGTTGGTATATAAAAAAAATAACCCAAATATGACTAAGTCTTCACTCGTAGAATTACCGTTGCAGGAGTTTATTAAATTTTGTTTTACAAAGCATGATAATATTGATATTGAACTATTTCAATATTTGTTTAGTGAATTAAACAAAATTGATTCAAGTGGCAATCTGGCATGTGATTTGGGATATCAACTAATGCAGTATTGCCGCGAGCATACTATTCCACCTGTTGAGAAAAAAAAGATACTTGGATTTCTGCTTAATAATTTCTTTTTATTAGAAGAAAACAATATGGATGTAATGATATTAAAAACATTTCCTGAAAAAGAGAATTATGATATTGCGACTCAGAATATTATAAAGAAAAAGATTCTTGGGGCAAAGAAAATAAGAAGGGGAAGTTCATTATTGTTTATTGATGTTGCCGGACTAATTAAAGACCGTGATATTGTGTCATTTTTGACAACTGAAAGTAAAAAATGCAACAAATGGGAAGACAATGAAACGCCATGGTTTGCATTGCTTTTGCTTGCAAGAAACGGAAACGATGATGCGATAGAAAGGGTGCTTAATATCTCTAAAATAGTCATCCCGTCATTTGAGAGAAAAAAACAGATATTCTATATGCCTGCAGAGTTATCAATGGTACATGATAGAAGAATAGCAGATTTTTTGATTGAGCTTGTAAATTCGGATGAAAGTATGCCCTCTCCAGGCGATCCTGGCAAATTAAATGCAGTAGCGGCAATTGCGCTTAACTCTTTGATCGTTAATTTTCCAAATCTTGACTATAATCAATTTAATAATTCCAAAGAAATAGAATTATGTAAGAAAAGGATATTAAACAATAAAGACTATAAATTAAAGATGGACAGAACAATTCCGCAAATAATCTTAAGATAAAAGATCTATTGACAAAATAATATATTGATGTACGAAGTAATCTTCCATAGTGGTGTAATAGGATTTTTAATTTGGCGTTGCGGAAACGGCGGATATTATCACCGGATTTGCCGTTCCGACTGGAATTGGGAATTGAATGATTGGACAAACCTTGAGGACATTTGAATCATGATGTCCGATGTGGTGTTTAAAAGCGGGATCGTGGGCTTTCTGATCTGGTTGTTGCTATTTGCCGTCAGCACGGCGGGATTGGCGATAGCGATTCGTTGTGGCTGGATTCTGCGCAAAAGATGGTTTGTCAATGCCGGATCGCATGGAGAAATAATTCCGTTGCTCAAGCGTGGGGCTTGGCAGGGAGCGTTGCGAGGCCGTCACGGCATGATGAACCTCCGACAGTCTTTTGCGGTCACCACCGAAAGCCGGGGCAATAGTTTTCCGCAGATGTCGCTTCAATATAGAAACTGCATTCCAATAAACCTGAGACGATACTGACCAAGGCAGTTGTAAACGTATTTTTAAACTTTGCGCGCGCATTATGCGCGCGTGAAGTTTAGAGTATGAAGTTACAGCGATTGTTCATTGCATATAAAATAATTTGACAAACTGAATTTTCCAGTTATATTGGCAACCTGCCACAGAATGATTCGATCCGGGTTGTGTGGAAAGTAGAGGTAGTGGTGCGTTACAATTTAAAACCGTTTTTTGTTTTTGCGTACTTTGCGTTCAGCATCTTTCTGCACGCGGAATCCGACTTGGATAAGGCGGTAGAATTGCGCAAAGCGGAAAATTATTCCAAAGCTGAACGACTGTTAAACAAATATGCGTCTCCGGCTAATTTCGAGAGTTTGAAATCCCCTGAAAAGATTGAATTCATGCGCGGTCTGCTGGAATTGGCGCATATCCGGGCATTGAAGGATGATGTGTCCGGCGCACTTGCCTTGCTCAATTGGGCGGAAGGGCGCAAAGACCCGTATCAGCGCGCGATCGCCTGTGTCAAATATGCCGAAATCCTCTTGGATCTCGGAGAATTCGAGCGGGCACAAGGCTACCTCAAAAACGCCGATGAAATTATCTCTAAGCGTGC
>DLIO01000042.1:0-2776 GCA_002483765.1 Lentisphaeria bacterium UBA7640
TATACGGGATCAAGATTCCTGAAGTTACGCTTATTTTCTTGCGCTTTCCGCGGTTGAAAAATCCTTAAAATTTAATTGCTTCGATATCTTCGGCTTTCATCCAACCTTCAAAATGATCGAGGCGAACTCTCACCCAGTCGCGGCGCGGTTCAATGATTTTCACTTTAGTGCCACTCCGTACTGTACGTTCCACTTTGCCAGACTCCTTTGAGGGTAATGAACGCAGTTGCGTCGCGTTTTGTTTGACGACGGCGGTGGTTCCTGAATATTCGTCGTGATACTGGAAAAACACCATCGTCAGCGCACTGAATAATATTATCAACATTAATAATAATGAAAAAACTTTGCGGTTGAATCCAGGACGGCGACGCAATGCGGCCACTAGCCACAAAGCACTCCAAGCCGCCGCCGCGACCAGTAACCACTGATCAGGACGCAGTAGGTCGCGCAGATAAAAAACTAAGTCGGCAGGACGATTGATCTGCCCAGCTTCTTCTTGGATCAATTGGCGACGCACAAAATTCAAGTTTTCGAGAATATCATGGTCACGCGGCGCCAATAAACGAGCTTTTTCGTAACAAACCAGCGCGCCAGCCAGATCTCCGCTCTTGCATAATGCGTTACCCAAATTATATAATAATGCGGGTTTGGGACGCTGTGGATTGAGTTGTGAACGAAATCCCTGAGCTGCCACGACAAAATCGCCGCGATCATAAGCATCAAAAGCACTCTCATCTGCTTTACTCATTTCCGCTTTAAGTGTGGGAGTTAAGAACAGCAACAATATTAACGTTACGTGTTTCAAAGCTTTTAATAAACGAGTTTTCAAATCGTGTTGGTTAACGGTAGTTCCCGGCATAAAACCCGCTTCATCGGAACTTTCAAGACATTCGGCCAAATCACGATTTTGAAGCTTTTGTGCTAATTCTGTTGCAGTAGTTCCCGGAGGTTGTCCGAGTAGATCATTTAAGTGTGGTACCACGGTGGACTGAATTAATCCATTGACCTGCTCAGGCGTGGCTTTTTTTACCCTACGCAATATTTTTCGTCGATTCGCTAACGCGTTTCGCCTCCGCAACCATAACGGAGATGAATTCAGGCGTTCACGTCGCAACCAACGGATTTCACTAATTACAAAAAATAGCGGTCCAAGTAAAGCCAGCGCTAACAACCATGCGATATTATTCATGAAAAACGGTATAACCACAGCATTAGCATTAATCTTCTTTAAATACAAAATATTTGAATTGTTATTTTTGTTTTTATCATCTTCCTGTTCGGTTTTGGGTTTACTAACGGTGCCCTCAATCAACGCTTGCGATGGCACATTGGTGCCAAAATTGCCAGAAGCGGGTTTAATCTCCAGCGCTTGTTCAAATTTGAATTCTTGGTATTTATCTGTAGCTAAATCAAAAATAGCAGTGTTTATACGAATGTGTTCTTGCCCCGAACGTAATGGAATTACCGCGTATCTAATTTTGACGCTTCCAGAACTTCTTTGTACTTCCGGAGGATAAGTACGAAATCCAGATAAATTCAATTCTGGAGCGTTGAGGTTATCAGCAGAGCTGTCGCCAACAATAGTCAGTTCAAGCGTGAATGGCTCTCCAGCGTGAAACTCTTTCTGGTCAACCCGATATTCTACTCGCCACTTTCCGAGCAAACCGAGAAACAATGCGTTTGCGGGGGCGTCGGGTAATGCTTTAACCGTTAAATCGGAAAAATTGAAATGCGCAGTGTGAGCGACACGACGTGCCGAAGGAAAACCGAAAAAGTCGTCATCCCAAATATTATTGCTCCGACTGCGGCGACGTTCGTCGGGAATTTGAACTTCCATATTTATTTCAGCACTACCACTAATTTTTCCGGTGGCTAGCGGAATAATGGCAGTGCGGAAAGTCCGGACTATGTAACTGCGCTCGTCGTGAGTGGCAAAACGTTCTTTAGGCTGCCCGGCAAACCGCGGATTTTCAGGATGGGTGGCTTGGTAGTTGCGAAAAGAAATTTGGTTAAAATTCAGTTCAGGCCATGACATTCTTCCAACTCCTAGCCCACGCACGGTCCACAATTCAATTTCAACCGGAATCTCTTCGCCAACATAAACGCTACGTTCGCCAGTCAGTAAGCGTCCCTTAACAAATGCCGCTTGTTCTAAACTAATCTTCGCGTCATCGTTGCTGGTGACTGCCAATTTTCCGGGAGGAACCACTTTAAGCTCTAACGGTTTGCTGAGTTCAGTTTTTCGTCCGACTACGATTTCCATGGGCGGAATCTTCAAAGTTCCAGCTTTGAGTGCGATACCACTATAGCCTATGCTTGAATTCATTTTTAAATTGATAATCTGTGTTCTTGTACTAGAACTTTGTTCATCCCAGCGGATACCATCAACTTTCGGGAATGCGGCAATTTGAGGCTGTTTGCTTCCTTCGGCGGAAACCCAAATTGTAAAACGGTCGCCTACAGCCACGGTTTCAGGTTCAAGCTGAACCAGAACGTCAGCGTTCACCATCACCGCAAACAGTGAAAATATTAATATCATTAACTTTTTATACATAATTTTACCAGTCTTTTTTAACCTTTATATCTTGAACCTCTTTCATTCTTCTCTTCTTGAGCGCATCTCGTAGATTTTTTTCATCTTTGGCCATCAATTCTAATAATCTTTTGGCTTGTTCAGGATCAATCTTTTGTTCTTCACTTTTTTGAGCTGGTTCCGCTTGTGCCTGTTCTTGTTCTTTGTTAGGTGGCAACGGTTGATCTTTCTGATCTTTCTGAT
>DLIO01000042.1:3096-6916 GCA_002483765.1 Lentisphaeria bacterium UBA7640
TTCTGATCTTTCTGGTCTTTCTGATCTTTCTGATCCTTCTGATCTTTTTGATCTTTCTGATCTTTCTGATCCTTCTGGTCCTTCTGGTCTTTCTGATCCTGTTTTTGTTGATTTTGTTTTTCTAAAAGTGCCAGTGCCTTTTTTAAGAGCTCCTCGACTTTATCGCCTTTTTCCCGCAATGCCTGGCTAACCAACCCGGCGGCTTCTTCTGAATCCTTCGCCATTGCTTGTTGCCGAAGTTTTCTTGCCAATGTATGCAAGCGGGAAACGGTATCATAAGATTCACGGATTTTATCGCTGACTGGAACACCCGCCAATGACGGACTGGTGATTTCCCTCTCATACTGTGCGATTGAATTCTTCAACTGTTTAATTGCTTCAGGAAGAATTCCTTTATATTCTTTAATCTCTTTTTGAATTTCATTAACGGCACTTCGATTGAGTAATAACTGTTGTTGATTGCCAGCAAAATTGCTGATCTCCTCTTCAAGTACGTTATCCTCAATAGCGCGCAGATAAAACTCCTCAGCCTCTTTTATTAGCTTTTGGGCGTTGTCATACTCCTGTTCCGCTCCGTCAAGATTCTGCTCCAGCGAACTATTGGCTTTTTGTACCAATTTGCGGGCCTTTTCGTGATTTAAAACTCCAAGATTATGAAATGCCCGTGCGCGCACCATAGGCTGTTCAGTCGAACTATTAATCGCTTTTTCGTATAAATTAACCGCGCCGTCCTTTTGGTTAATCTGGGCTTCGCGGCCAAGGTTGTAAAGCATTGCCGGATCGGTGACGACTGGCGCTTCAGGTTCATTAGCCGAAGGCGTTATCGTACTTTTGGGTTCTTCTTTAATCTGCGGCTCAGGTGCCAAAAGCGGTTGTTGAGCCGAAGCAGGCCAAGCTAGCATTGCGCCCAAAAATAGTACGGAAATCACATTTTTTCGCCACCTCGCGGTTGCGCTTCGTTCCGATAGCAACATCCATAATAGCAAAAGCGCCAATGCACCGGTGATGAAATATTGAAAACGTTCCACTGGCCTAGTTCTGATGCTATTCTCAAGTTTTTCAGGCGTCAAAGCAGCGATTTTAGTTTTCAACGCTTCTATTCCCGGATCGGTCACGGTAGAACGGATATACAAGCTGCCAGGAACGATTTGGCGCAACTCTATCAGCAACTGTTCATTGAGCTGGGTCTTGACCAGCTCTCCCTTGCTATCGCGCTTAAAACCGGGTTTGCCGTCATCATTGGGAATTAAAGCCTTGACTGCGGGATCACCAATGCCGACAATAAACAATGGAATATTACGGGTTTTTAGTTCATTTAGCAATTTCGTACTATCGCCGTCCAGCTCTTCTCCATCGGTAATCAAAATAATCGCGCGATGCCCACCTTCGGCAGACTCAAAAGCACGCAACGCAGTTTCCAATGCACGTTGCAGGTTCGTCCCCTGCAAAGGGATAGAATCCGTACTTAATTCGTCAATATATTGGTTGAAACTGGACATGTCGCGAGTCAGCGGACACTCTAAGAATGCTTCACCCGCAAATGCGATCAAGCCGTAACGATCTCCAGTTGGTTCTGAAATCAATTCGCGCACCAACCATTTGGCATGAGCAAGTCGCGATGGTTTAATATCTTCAGCTAACATACTTTTGGAAACGTCGAACACCACGACTAAATCGCGTCCTTTGGCTTCGTACGGAACAATATTCATTCCCCACCAGGGACGCGCCACCGCAATAATGAGAAAAGTCGCAATCAAGCAAAGAATCCCAAAACGGATGTGGCGCCGTGGATAATTTACCGAAACATGACTCGGATCAGAAGCGCGGCGTCCGAGAATTGAAGCCAAAAATTTTTGGCGACGAACCGTCGCCCACCAGTAAATCAGCAACATCACCGGAATAACTACCGGTAACCACAACAAAAAATTAACATTGAGAAAATTCATATTCCAGTCCCAGCGCTTGAGCCTTAAATTTAACTAACGATAATACGTGTCTCACATCATAATTGACTACGAGCAATTTTTAATGTAAAATGTATCAAAAAAAAATCAAGCTCGTAAAACCATTAAGAATGAAATGAACACGGGTACTAACGCGAGTTCCCTGACGAAATTAAAATATTTCGAATGTAAATTTGAGTTATATATTTTAATAGCGTATCTTAATGTGTAGCTAAAAAATAAATCAGGTTTTTTAATGTTTGGTAAAACAAAAAAACTTTTGCGAAAAAATAAACAGCACCACTGTTAGTTCATGTCGAAGGGCGAGTTTTATTGGGAAGAGAAATTGTCCCACATGATTGCCGCGTATCAAAAAACAAACAACTTCCAAACTATTTCCAAATATCGTGTACCACTAACCCACTGGTTAACGACCTAAACACAAAAAACGGAGCATACACATGACAACTGGAACAATATTACTGATTATTTTGATTGTACTTTTTCTAGGCGTATTGCCTACTTGGCCACACAGTAAAAAATGGGGCATTTATCCATCAGGAGGACTGGGACTCGTGGTTTTGATACTGCTTATTCTTGTCCTTATGGGACGGATTTAATGCCAGAAGATAAGCAAAATCCAGCAACACAACAATGGAGAAATAGCATGACTAACAGGCTAATGAAGCCAAGCCTTTGCCTTTTGGCTGTTCTTGGGCTATGTCTTCTTACGGGATGTAAGATATTCACCGTTGGCTAAATAAAATCAGGAACCAAAAGAATCCATAAATTCCCATCAGAAAACGAATAACAAGGAGATGATCCATGAAGAAATTAATAATGTGTCTAGCCGTTGCTTTAATGTCAATCAACGTCATGGCCTCGAAGCCATTTAATATGAGTCTTACCCCAGACGTTGCCATATATGGACAAAGCGTATTGATCAAAGGCGTGACCCTCAGTCTGTGGGGCGAAAACGAGCAGTCGTCGCTGGCGCTTGGTATTGTCAACGGAACTCTTGGTTTCAGTTCTGGCGTTGACTGGGCTTTGGCTCTCAACTACGCTGATAATTTCACTGGCGTGAAATGGGCTGCGGTCAATTACACCAAAGGAAATACTGTCGGCTGGGATGCCGGCTTTTTGAACTATAGCACTGGAGCTATGAAAGGGGTTTATACCGGCGTTATTAACTACGTCGCCCGCCTGAAAGGCGTACAATTCGGGTTGTTCAACTATGTTGATACCGGAGATTCTGGAGTCCAAATCGGGCTCATCAATATCATCGGCAACAACAATGTCTGGTTCTCAGACATGCCAGAACAGTTAGCCCCATGGATGCTTTTCGTCAACTGGCGCTTCTAAAGCATCAATCTAAACCTTCATAAAAACAAAGAGACGCAATGCACCGCATTGCGTCTCTATTTTTTGAGCGTAATCAATGTAACTTGAGCTCGCAAAGCAATAACAAAACGCCTTTGCAGAGATAAATTTATCAAAATTATTATGCTGTCTGGATTTTTCGTGTAAATTTTTTCGGGGAGATGTTTTCATAACGGTTGCGGTATCGCTCTTTGGCCGCCGCGACGCGGATGGCCTTTGCTTTGCGCCTTTGCACGAGAATTTCCTGTTTCAAGTCGGTGGCAGAAAATCCATACTGGTTGCGGTGCATAGGGTCAAGTCCATATTCTTCGACCAGCATTTCGAAGATTTTCCTCCATCTCCTTCTTCCGCCATTGTCGGAGTATAAATAAATATACCAAAGAAGATTATTATCCGCTTCGTCCCGATATTCCCGCAACAGTTGAGCAAACAAAAGTTGAATTCCTGTATCACATGATCTGACTTTATAAACAGAACTTCAGGAATCTTGATCCCGT
>DLIO01000018.1 GCA_002483765.1 Lentisphaeria bacterium UBA7640
CTTTGCTTGGCGCACTCATTTTTCTCTCCAGTAAAATTACAAAAGAATACTATAATTCACAAATACAATATCTCTACTTTAAAACCATAACCATTACATTATTATCGCCAAAACCCTTTGGCGAAGCTAACATTTATTTGATATTTTACAAATTCAGTGTATATTAAATGCTTTGTATTCTACAGGTTAACTTTATTTCAAGGAGCGGGGCATATATGGCGAATAAACAGACACAAGATAAAAAAATAGTGATCACAGATAAGACTGCTACTAAACCCAAAAGCACCAAAAAAACGCCATCAGTGAAAGTTGCCGCCACTCCAAAATTGATTGAATCAGGAAGCCCCTTATTGTCATCTGAAATTTATCCCATAAAACCCATTAAAGCCAAAGCCAAAAAAATGGCAACCACTGTTTCCAAAAAAACAGATGAACCAAAAATTACATTAAAAGTTAAGAGCACGACAAAAGCTGAGAAATCTGTTGCCAAAACTAAGAGCGTGACAAAAACCGATAAAGTTAAAGCTGAACCTAAAAGTACAGTAAAAGCTAAAAAAACTGTTGCCAAAGCCACGAGCGCGACAAAAACTGATAAAGTTAAAGCTGAACCTAAAAGTAAGGCCAAAATTGATAAGCCCGTTGCCAAAGCGGAGAGCGTGGCGAAAACCGACAAAGTTAAAACTGAACCTAAAAGTGCAGTAAAAGCTAAAAAGCCAGCTACCAAAGCGAAAAGCGTGGCGAAAGTCGACAAACCAGTTCCACCCAAAAAGATATCAGCTGCTGCTCAAGCTAAACTTGATAAAACTGCCAAAAATGTTACCGGCGGTTTAAAGAACAAAGCCAAACCTGAGAGCACAGCTTCAACTGGAGCTCGCAGCGATGCGCTTAAAGGCTATATGGACAATATTATTCAATATTCGCTCATTACCCGCCAAGAAGAAGTTGAGCTCGCTGCGCAAATCCATGGCGACGACCCCGTAGCCTATGCTACAGCCCGTGAAACTCTGATTAATGCCAATTTGCGCTTAGTGGTTAAAATCGCCCATGACTTCAAAGGATTGGGATTACCTTTGACCGACTTGATTTCAGAAGGAAATATTGGACTTATGCGCGCAGTGGAAAAATTTGACCCGGCCAAAGGCGCTAAGTTCAGTTCTTATGCCGCATGGTGGATTAAACAGTCAATGCGTCGCGCTTTGGCTAATCAAAGCCGCACTATCCGCATCCCAGTTCAATCCGCCAGTAAAATCAATAAAATAAGATCAGCCAGAATGGCTTTAACGGAAAAACTAGGCCGCGAACCCAACGATGCAGAAATCGCATCACATCTCGACTTTAGTCAGCGCACAGTCGCCGGCTTGAGAATGGCTGCCCCGCAGACCATTTCGCTGCATGATCCTATCCAGCAAGGCGAGGATGGCGAATTCCAGGATATTGTTCCAGATCGTCGTGCCGTTATGCCTGATCAGATTATTGCTGACATTGAGTCGCGTCAACGTCTACGGGTGTTGATGAATGAACTAGACGATCGCGAAAGACGAATTCTGCAAATGCGTTTTGGATTGGGAAACACCACCCCAAAAACCTTGGAAGATGTCAGCCAAGTAATTGGTAGAACTCGCGAGCGAGTACGTCAAATCCAGAACCAAGCAATCTCGAAACTGAAGGCTTGGTTGATTGACGAAGCTGATTACGCAGCGGATTAATCGTTAAAAAATAGCGTTCATCATTCTAACTTTGGTGAGTGTTTTCATTCGTACACTCGACCAAACACCCATATCACACTCTAATTTTAGAGTTACTTACTAGCCATAAATATTCACTCTAATTCACGCGCGCATAATGCGCGCGCGAATTAAGATATCAAGTTACACAAAATTTATCTGTGATGATACTATTGTAAACAGGAATTAAAATTAAACTCTGATCTGTTTTTATTTTCCCATGACGTATTGGTTAGGTCATAAAAATCTAACAAACCAGGCAGCCCTGGAACTGATACCGTTTTAACCGGATAAACCCGGGTCACTCCGGTAAATCGGTCAAACTTAGCAATAAATTCATTTCCTCTTGCATCACGAAAAATGCCTTCAACCGGAATTTTCGCGCGCGTTATCAGCAACAGCGGCGTTCCAAAACGATAAAGCTCGACTGGCAATGGCGAATGTTCCGCCAATGCTTTTGCCGCCACTGCTTCCAGTTCGCGATGTGCCAATATTTTGGACACATTGAAACGCCGTAGTTCCTCCGCACATAGCGAATTACAAAGCGGAAAAGCATCGCCTGCCGTAATTATTACATCCTGATAGTTCTTGAGCAATTCCAAGGCAAAGAGCCCAGAAGCTCGAAAACGCCTAATGCCACGTTCGTAGGTTTTTTCAATGGTTTTACGCAACGCATCAATTTTTTCCTCTGGACAAAATTCCGGCAAAATCGCTTCGGTAACAGATTTATCCATACTGTAGATACTGGCGGCGCGAATAGCATGGCGATCGAACGGAACTTTTGTCGATGAACCTAATGCTACCGTTACTGGCGATTCAGCTTTATCCAAGATTGCGGGCTGCATTTTTTGGTATGCATGCATAAATTTCTCAAGACCAATCGCAGAAGATGGCAAGACATCTTCTACATGCAGGTTCTCTTTAACATAATCCCAAAAATCACGCCTAAGCGGTTTCAACACCGAAACAGGAATAAAATATTTGCCGTCAATATGACATTCGATTGTTCCAACAGCCAAGATCGTCGAGTCACTAGCACGGAAAGTTTTTTCGATATCCTCAGCATCAATCGCGCGTTTTTCCGCGTCAGCCAGTTCCCACTCGCGCTGCCACGGCGGCAATGGAACGTTCAAGAAATCAACCCTTAACGCCGTTCTCGTAACCGTGAGACTCAAGTCAAGCTGGGTCCGAGGCATAGGCAACGCGTTAACACGTTTGGAGTAATCAGCAGTGCTTTCACCAATTTTAAAAACTAATCCGTCAAAAGGCATGGTTTTATCGCAACAGATAAAAACCCTTTCCCCCTGCCTTGCCTTCATCACGCTTTGATCGTTTATAAACATTTTTGTGACCGTAAGCGCAGTCCCTTCATCTCCGGACTTGGGTTGCACTCTAATACGATCGCCAACATGAATTTTCTTGGATGTAATAAAGGTGAAACCGTGTTCGCGAACCTCGCTAACTTTGCCGCAAAGCAAGCCAGACGCACCAAGATTTTCATGACTAATTAGATTGTTCATTGATTCCGCAGTGTAAAACCCGTGTGACCATTTGCGCCCGCAAGTTTGCGCCAGCATCGCGCGCGCTTCGCCGAGCAATTTCCCATAGTCCGGAGCATCGGAAGGTGTATCAAGCATTAGACGGTACGCCGAAACCGTATTTTTAACATAATCAGGTTGACGCAACCGGCCCTCAATCTTCAACGAAACCACATTCATCTCTCGAACCTCGTTTAAACGATCGATTAAACAAAGATCCTGAGCTGAAAAGAAAAAACCATTACCTTCATCACTGTAAAAACGCCGACGGCATGGTTGTTTACATTTACCACGGTTCCCACTGGAACCACCATGCCAAGAGGAAAACAAACATTGTCCGGACATTGAACAACAGAGCGCGCCGTGAATAAATATCTCCAATTCAACCGGTGAATTAAGTCCCATAATACGCAATTCATCAAAGGTCACTTGGCGTTCCAAAATCACACGACTAACGCCAAGTTCAGCGGCGAATTTCAGACCTGGTGAATTATGAATTCCCATCTGAGTTGAAGCGTGGATATTTAAATTAGGAAAATATTCGCGGATCATCCGCAATACACCTAAATCCTGAACAATTAACGCATCAGGATTGATAATACTAAGTTCACTCAAGCATTCCGCAACTTCGGTTAGCTCATTCTCTTTGATAATAGTATTTAAGGTCACGTAAACCTTGCGCCCGATACTATGCGCGTATTCAACGACTCCAGACAGCACTTCCTTTGAAAAATTCTCACTGCGGTCGCGCGCGTTAAATTTAGTCAGCCCTGCATAAACCGCATCCGCTCCAGCGTCGAAAGCCGCTAATGCTGCAGGCGCATTTCCGGCCGGAGCCAACAATTCTATCCTGTTATTACTCATAAATTCCACTCCTCAATAGAAGATTGAATATACTGGATAATCAGTCATTTTACAAAAAAACATAGTTGAATTTTAAAAACACTCGAATCAAAAATGGTGATTTTACCCGTGAAAAACGTGGGAAGGAAAATATGATGGGATTTTAACCACCGAGAACACCAAAAAGACACAAAGTACCCAAAGGAAAGCCATCGTGAATTTATGGAAGATTTCATGTTTTTTGTGGTTTAATCAAAGTATGAAATTAACTTTTAAATCTAATGCAAAGTTGAGGAGTTGGAGAAACTTTAACGCCACCACATCATTCAGGATGAGAAATACAGGGAAAACAGGGAAAACTTGTGAAATATCTTCACAATATTAACATTCCAGCTTGCTAAATTCCTAAAATGGTCTATTTTATAAATCTTTCCAATATTCGGGGTATAGCTCAGCCTGGCTAGAGCGTCTGCTTTGGGAGCAGAAAGTCGCACGTTCAAATCGTGTTACCCCGACCATTTTTCCACTTCAATACATCAACATATCAATGCTGATATTTTATTATTTGCAGATTCTATCGAATCTCGACAAACTAAAAAAACTTATTTCCACCCAACAATTTTGCCCAGTTATGGAACGCAGCCGTCTCGTCCGCATCCGAGTTCTGCAAAATGCAAAACCCTTGCTTTTATTGATTAATCCGGACAAAAAGAGTAGCATAGACATTCTTGTCTGTGAAGAGGACACTGGCAGGAATGCGTGTTACCTTCAAAAACTCAACACTTATCGCTTGCGAACAACACCTTTGCGCGCCACGACACTGTATGCGGACGAGACGTCCGCGCTCCATAATCTATTCGGAATTTCTTACTATGGTCAAAACTAAAATAGGTGAGAATGGCCTCAAAAATTAATATAGACATTCTTGTCTGTGAAAGGCACAGACAAGAATGCCTCTGCTACCTTCATGAAATATTGGCTTATCGATTCTTTTATAAAAAACTTTCTACCACAAATCGAAAAATACGAATAGAGGGAGAAGGTAGATTCCATCACCGTAAGAAGAAATTTCCTGCTCCACAACTTTATCATTTTCAAGTGTTAATTCATAATAGAAATTACGCCCACTCCAATGTTTTTTATGCCAGACGCCTAATTGTGACGAATGACGAACGAGACGACTAACACGCATTTCATCCAATGAATTAAAATAAAGATTAGAATTAGTTCCAGTTCTGTTCCAAATCCTTGAATCATCAGGGTTCATACAAGTGGCTATCCACAATTTATTGTCCAACAACTTAGGCGTTTCAGCAACCGCATCTATTACCTGATCCCGCGTCATTCCCATGTAGTTCCGTTTTGGCAAAGCACGGCATCCCGTCAGTAAACATGCAATGCAGAAATATAAAAAAAGGTTTTTTATCATAAAAAACTCTCCTGTCCTTTGGCGCATAACTTACTATCACATCACGATTTTTAAAACCCATTTTTTGGCTGAAAACCTAAAATTCATTCACTACGGCGCCCTTGGTTTTATTGTAAATCACACTATATTTCAATTGTGTGAAAAGCCATAGATAATTTACTGGGGAACGTGGTAGTATGAAAAATATATTTTTGATGTTTTTTCTCTTTGTGTTTTCAACAACTCTTTGGGCTAATGCCGGCGTCTTTCGAGGAAGAGGGCAAACTCCACAACTCGAGAATACTAACGACATTCAAATGGTAGAAGAAGAAGTATCTATGTTCCCAATGCGCGGTAATTATCCGATCGATATGAGTGTGCGTAACCAAGATCAGATGAAGTATCATTGTACATTTAAATTGAGGAACCTTTCGGATAAAATCGTCACTATCCCTGTTGGTTTTCCGCTTTCTACCGAAACTGTTTGGTTCCATGACCCGAGCATGATCAATCAAACAGAAGTTATCGGCCGATTCGGTTTTGTCGCTGGAACCAAGGATTATATTTTTCCAGTAAGATATGTTCCGTATGACAAGAACAAAAAATTCAGCAGCATTTTTCTCTGGGACATGACATTTCAACCGAAGCAGGAAATCACTCTATTTGTTCAATATACAATGGGTGGTTATTACGGATTAATGTCTACTCGGAAACAGAATTTACCACGAGAAACAGATTACAAGCACTCATATCTAGCAGAACTCGAAATGGGAATCGGTCATGGACATATGTATGTCACTGCAACTGGCGGTTGTTGGGCTGGTAAGATTGAAAAAGCTGTTTTCAAACTTTACCCGTATATGTTTGAAGAATATTTAGAAAAACGTGGGGCGTGGGAAGAGTCACCTGAAGACGAGCAAAAAAGAATTCAGCGCTCTAAAAAAGAACAAACCTTGGTTGATTTGCTTACCCCAAAATCGCCAATGGTGCGTTCATGGAATCCCGAGCGTGAACAATGGAAAGTAGTACTTGACCAGCCCAAAAATAAATCACAACATCTCGAACTGGTATATACGCCTTTTGAACCAAAGGACAAAGACTCCATCAACATTTCTTATGTTTTCGCAGGAATTCCCACAACGATAGAACAATTTGATTTATTGCTGGACTGCATGAAAAGTTCTCTTAACCAAGGATATGCACAAAAAGATCGCATCAAAGCGAATGTAGAGAAAATGAAAAAAGAAAATCTTACTCAATATGAGGAATTGAAACAGTATTTAGAAGGGCTGGTACCATATACCCCTGCGGTTAAAAAGAACCTTACCGATGTCGTCTTGGAATTTTATGGTATCGGCATCAATAATCCTGAGATTCAGGATTTCCTTGAAGCACAATGTTGGTATCCAGTAAAAGAACCGCCATACTTGTCTCCAGAACTAAAAGCATATCTGGAAGCAAGTTCATCCGAAATAAATACCAATTAAAAAATAGCTCCGTTATTAAAAAAATAAAAGTAATGATGCGACTGCGCTGATTAGGGAGAAAATTAAATATTTATAAGTCGATTATATTGTGTAGTATCGTGATTCTTTATTTTTTTGTAATTCCTGTACTGGTTTGCATGATTCATGACCGGCATCCAAGATTATTCAGAAAATTTAGAATTTTTCTTTGGGTCTTTGGTAGTGCTGTTTTCTCTTGGCTGTTTATCAATAGCGCCATTGTAATCCCATATTGGTTGGGATTGTTTATTCCACAAGGGCCGGAATTGGTATTCGCTTTATTTTTCGGCTGGCTCTATCTCTGGTTTGCCTCTATCCCAGTGATGATTCTTTATTTGTCGTGTCGGATTTTACTCTATGAGATCAACAGAAAATCTCAAACGACTCAAAAACGCTGCTATTGATTAAAAATATCAAAAATCCTGCTGCAGTGTTTAAAATATTATTCGACTTGGTTTTCATGAAAGCCGTATTAGGTTATTTTTACAAACATTACTCGGGAATTTCATGTGACAATTAGGGTGATGATTATACTTGGAGTAACTTTAGTGCGAAGCAAAAATAATATTTCATCGGTGGCCTTAATCTTGATCATGGGAAGCATATTGCTGTTTTTCTGTAGTAGACATTTTGTATTAGATTTTGTCGAACGGGATAATCCTGTGCTTGCAAAAAAGATAGCGAAAGCGAATCAGCTTGCGGCAGACGATATTACAGTGAAAACCTCTCATTTCAAAGCGAATTATTGTGATATTATATTTCATAAAATCCCACCTACCGGAAAATATAGTGTTACTCCGATCATAAAAATAGCCCCTTTACT
The DNA here is from genome assembly GCA_002483765.1 of Lentisphaeria bacterium UBA7640. Taxonomy (GTDB): domain Bacteria; phylum Verrucomicrobiota; class Lentisphaeria; order Victivallales; family Victivallaceae; genus UBA7640. The sequence continues at coordinate 7,842 of DLIO01000018.1, forward strand.
CATAAAAACTACAGGGCCGTTATTTTTTCATATTTCTATTCCAGGTGGCAATCCCTCTGCTTTTTGGGATATCCCTAGCGATAGTCTTCATCTCACAAAAACCGGGACGGCACCAATCGTATTCGACACCATATCAGGCGTAACTGTTGCAAAGAAACGAGAGTTAGAACTGAAAAAATGGACAATGGATGATTTGCTCTCTCTTCCTGAAAAATTACCGGTCGATATCATCGACATCAAAATGGCTTCGCAAGAGGGATTCGACTGGTTATTCTTGAAAAAACATCCGAATATTTCCGCACTACGTCTATCCGGAGCAGCGGGATTCATCCATGCCGACAAACTTGATTCTGTAAACTGTTCTTTAGTCTTCAAAAACAATAAAAATCTGGTATTTCCTCAAAAACTCAAATGCTGGCTCTTTGCTCTTGATGGAAATGATGTTGATAATGAATTGCTTGGACGTCTCGATCCGGAAAAACTGAATATCCTTCAAATTGCAAATTGTCAAAGACTCGATCTTTCTAATATCGGTTGGTTGGGAAAGTGTAGCAGTGCCACTTTTCAGAATTGTCCGAATATGGAAAATTTGTCCTCTCTTACTGATATGCCCGAATTAGATTCTTTGACGATCATAAATTGCCCAATCAATGACGCCTCAGCGATCAAAAACATTCCCAAATTACGAATATTGAGACTAAAGAAGACTCAACTCACTGATTTCTCATCTTTCCGTGGTTGTAAGATTTGGTTCGTCGAAATCCAACAAGAAACTCTTTCAGCAACAAATATATTGAAGGATCATATTGCTGGCATTGAAATCCTCGATCTCAACAACATTCGTATTCAAGAACCACGAACAACGTTTCATTAATTTGCGCTGCTTCGTGAGGGATTAGAGGTACACTGGTAATTTGATCTGATACGCGGTGATCCTCAAAATATACTTTTTAAAAGACTGACTGAGCAGGTTTTTACTGGAGATCTTGCAGTAGCTTGGACAGCTCATCAAATGCTTCAATAGACTTTAGTGTAACCTTGAACATAAACCAGCTGATTATAAGAATAATTATGGTGAAAACTATTTTCCAGGTTCGCGAGGTTCGCGGACGCCACCAGATTAAAGGTAATGCCAGCGGTCCTACGCAGCCAACCGCAACAAAAATAAAAAAACCGCTAAAATACCACTTAATTTTCTTCCTGGGCATGTTTGATCGGGCAGAAGCATTCATAAATTCGCCGCAGTGTTTGCATTTAATAGCTTCGTTCTGAATATCTTCAGCACAGAATGGACATTTCTTCATTACTTCATCTCTTTTGTTGAAATTTATATAGACTGATTATATCACACATTCCCCGCCATGTCCATAATAAACTCAGCTTAAAATCCCACAAGGCTCATTGACACAAAATTGGTGATAATTGCAGCAAACACTAAACCGATAATAAAAATTATCTGCCGGAAATATTTTTGCTTGCTTCCCATTCCGGAAAACTGTAAAAATATATCTGGAATGTAGGCAGTGCAAAAGGCAACATTCGCCAGCACTGCAAAGATAAATAATCCCAATAATGAATTGACCGACATTCGCTCCCAATTTCTTGGTAATCCATTATAAAAGTATATGCAAACAATTACCGCCAAAGCAATATTGTAAACAATGCGCCGGATTTCCCAATATTTGATAGCGTCCTGAAGATACTTCTCAACGGTCTTTAATATTTTCTTATCCATTTTTCCCATAACTCCTATTGTGTCGCTTATACTCGTTTCGATCGGATTTTTTTTGTCTACTAATTGCACTAATTTACACTAATAAGTTTTAAGAAAGAGGCGAGGTTAAGCTTTTAACTCCCATTCAGCATCCCCCCATTCCCTCATTAGTTGACCAGAATTCTTCTTTCCCATTTCTCCTATTTTCTCTGTGCCTCTGTGTCAAACTCCCCTCTCTTCGCGCCTTTTTCAACCATGTTGAATGGCTGTGGCGCGTGAACCTTTCTTCATTTCCCTTTCTGTGGCTTTCAGTGTCTTCCGTGGTTAGGTTTCCCTTGCCCGTTTTCTCTTCGGGAACTTTGTGCCTTCTTTGTGACCTTTGTGGTTATTCCCTTTCTTCACTCTCTTTATTGCAAAGACATTTGTGGGAAGCTGTTGCCACGACTGTTGGTGGTTGGGGCGTTGATAGGGTCAGCGCTGTCGACCATGCCCCAGCGACGCGTAAACGGCCAAAAAACTAAGAATGCGCGTCCTACCATGTTGCGCCGTGGCGTTAATCCCCAAATTCGGCTGTCGGAGCTGAATAACGAATTATCGCCGAGCATAAAATATTGATCATCGGGAATAGTCAGTTCTACATCTGGACTACCCAAAAAGTTTCCATAACCAGCGCCGACTTGATTGAGATGTCCATGATAACCGCCCAATCCGCTGTAAATTTTCTTAAATTTTGGACTAAGTTCCTGAACTGGAAGAAACTCAGTCTTTCCTCTTGGCTTGATCAATAGCTGATTGCCGTTAATACGCAAAGTATCACCGGGTAGCCCGGCAAGACGTTTAATATAGTAAAAGCCCGCCAAAGGAGCGCCGCCCTCACTAATCCCTTCAGTATTAAAAACCACTACATCGCCACGTTTAAAATCAAAAAAATGATGCGACATACGATCGACAAACAGATGGTCACCCAAAGAAAGCCAGCCATTAGCGAGTTTTTCGCCAGTTTTATAAACACGATCCCGACTCAATTCGGTATAATCGGCGACTTTTTCTAGAGTTCCTGGCAGCGTATAAGTTACATTGCCGATTTTGAATGAAGTTTGTCCAAAAAAGAACTTGGCCAATGGATTGCCACCTGAAGCGTGGCGAGAAATAGAATTGAGATTGAGTTCGCCATTTTCTTTAATCGTTGCTTTGGCCGGGACAGATGAATAAAGCATAAAAGCCGCGGTTGACGGCATTTTAGGAATGACCTCATCTTCAACATAATGGATTCCGAACAGAGTCGGTTGCATACTGCTAGTGGGGATTTTAAACGGTTGCAAAAATAGTCCACGAATACCAAACGCCACCATACAAGCGACCGCCAAAACATCGAGAAAATCGCGAATTTTGCAAGAGCGAAAGCGTGGCGCATTGCGCATCGTTTGTTCCTGCGTAGCCGCTAAAAAGTTACGAGTTTCCTTCGCTGAGGTTTGTTCGTAGCCATCGCATCGCACCGTTAATGCTAGCAGCGACTCTTTTTGTTTTTGCTCTAAAATATCATCATCGGCGTGAAGGATATGGCAAATTTGATTCTTCATATCCCGTAGCTGACGACGCTGTTTGCGTTTTCCAAAAAAACTGAACATAAGAAGTTCCTTTATTTATTGTCAGTGGCTTTTAGTACTTCGACAAAAGCCTCCTGCGGAATATAAACTCGACCGATCTCTTTCATCCGTTTTTTGCCCTCTTTCTGTTTATCCAACAATTTACGCTTACGGGTGATATCGCCGCCGTAACATTTAGCAATAACGTTCTTGCGAAGTTGACGAATGGTTTCACGAGAAACAATTTTTCCACCAACTGCGCCTTGAATCGCAATTTGGAACATCTGCGGTGGAATTAAATCTTTAAGTCTCGAGCAAAGATTATTACCGCGAAAATGGGCGTGATCGATATGAACAATTGACGAGAAGGCGTCAACCGGTTCGCCATTGACTAAAATATCGAGTTTCACCAGCTTGCCAGCCTGATAACCGGAAAGTTCATAATCAAAACTGCCATAGCCGCGGGTTATCGACTTAAGTTTATCATGGAAATCGATCAAAATTTCGTGCATCGGCAATTCTGCTTCGATAATAACATGTGCGCCATCCACCGCTTCAGTAGAAGTGCAGAGGCCTCGCTTACTCATCACTAAAGCCATAACGTCGCCGATATAACTCGTCGGAACCATTATTCTGGCTTTAATTAAAGGTTCTTCGATACGATCAACTAAAGTTGGATCTGGCATATGAACTGGATTATCAACATGTAGCATATTACCATCATGGAGATAGACATGATAAATAACACTCGGATAGGTCGCGATAATATCCATATTGTATTCGCGACGGAGGCGTTCTTGAATAATCTCCATATGTAGCAATCCAAGGAACCCGCAACGGAAACCGAAGCCTAACGCGGCTGAAGTTTCAGTCTGATATTTAAAAGCGGCATCATTCAGTTGAAGTTTGGACATGCTCAGTTTAAGCTGTTCATAGTCCGCAGAGTCGATAGGATAAATCCCGCTAAAAACCATCGGATTGACTTCGCGAAAACCGGGTAAAGCCTCTTTGCATGGATTCTTAGAATCGGTAATGGTATCGCCCATTTTGGTGTCAGCTGGGCTTTTAAGGTTCGGAATCATATAACCGACTTCACCAGCGCGTAGAACATCGCACGCGATCATGCCGGGTTTAAAAATACCGACTTCTTTGATTTCGCTTTCAATGCCATTACTAAAAATGCGCGCTTTAAGACCGCGTCGAAATTCGCCACTAAAAACCCGAACATAAGTGACCACACCACGATATGCATCGTAATTAGAGTCAAAAATCAGACAACTCGGTTCTTTATATTCTTTTAAAGCTGGAGGTGGCACGCGTTTAACAATTGCCTCCAATAATTCAGCAATCCCGATCCCCTCTTTGGCACTAACTAAAATGGCATCTTCACGTGGAATCATCAACGCTTCTTCCATCTGCTCGTAGCACATTTCGGGGTTTGATGCCGGTAAATCAATTTTATTGATTATCGGAATAATGGTTAGATTCTGTCGAAACGCCAATGCCACATTCGCGACAGTCTGCGCTTGAACTCCCTGGGTCGCGTCAATAATTAAAAGCGCTCCTTCACAAGCAGAGAGAGCGCGGCTGACTTCATAAGTAAAATCGACATGCCCAGGCGTATCGATCAAATTCAATTGATAATATTGTCCATCAGCAGCAGTATAATCCATTCTTACCGGATGCGACTTGATAGTGATCCCGCGTTCGCGTTCCAGGTCCATGTTGTCGAGCACCTGTTCCTGGAGATCGCGTTTAGAAATCGTCGCGGTCTGCTCAAGCAAGCGGTCAGCCAAGGTCGATTTACCATGGTCAATATGGGCAATAATAGCGAAATTTCGTATCCGTTCAAGTTTTGTCATAAATCTTCTTAAAGTTAAATGTTAAACGAGTAATCTACCACATAATCGACTATTTATCAAGAGCAGTAAACAGTTCGGATAATAATGAAACTTTAAGATTTTCAAATTAGCGCGCGCATTATGCGCGCGCGAATTTTAGGCTTTCAAATTCGTGACAGATTCACGGATTAAAAGTTTATCCGTGTCTTGCCGTGGCGAACCACCTTCGACTGGCAAGACCTCATAGCCGCCGCGACTAAAGCATTCCTCCAGCGGGATATAACCGCATTCGCCCATCGCCAAAACCACCGGCCAAGTGTTTTTGAATGGGGAACCAGCGCGAATAGCCTGACCTATTTCCATAAACGCTTCACCTGGTAACGAAGTAATTGCTAAAGTATCGTCGAATTTCAAGCTAATTAGCTCGAAATCGCGTTGCTTGCCAGAACAGTTTTGTTTATATTCTAACATCTGTTCAGCAAAAAAACGTGCTACTGGACCGTCACCCGTAGCCAAACCTTCGCTAGTCATATCGCCACCTTGCCCGGCCGCCACTGGTTTCGCTAAAATCGCCTCTGCCCCGGCAATCTCTTCTGAAGTAATATTACGAAACGGAATCGTAATCTCACGCAAAGAAGCAGTGATTGCAGACGGAGCAAAATCTTTCAACGCTTTGAGTGCGTCGAAAACAATTTTACCGTAACCATGCCCAATCCGGCAAGCCTCTTCAAAGCCACCCTGCGCTTCGTCACTACTGACATCAAAATGATTGATATTGCCTTGGCAGTCGATTAATGCAAAAACCGGCAGATCGTAGCCAGCTTCGTTTTGAATATAACGCTCCATCCGTCCAGGCCAGTCGGCGGAAACAAAATTCCCACCAATCGTGTCGGTATGATTAGAGATATGCGTTATTACCGCAGAAGTGCGCCCATCTTGTTCAACTGTCATAATCCCTATCTCTTGATTAACATCGCCTTCAGGAGTTTTAATATTTGGATTAAGTTTTCCCGGATTAGTCAAAACACTACCGTTTTTCATCCAGTAACGACGGTTAAACGCATATGGATTGTTGTTGACCGAACCCAACTTAAACTTTGCCGGAGACAACGACAAAAAAGCGTTATTTACAGCGATGACAGTCTTATCAACCAGTTCGCTGAGATATTTGCTAGAGGGTTCATGACCAAAAAATTTGGCGACAAATGGGCCAGTATGCGTATGGGTTGCTGAAAACATCAAATTATCGACAAAGCCAAGACCACTGTGTTTCAGTGCCACTTTAAACTCAGCCACTAGTTCTGCACTCAAAAAGCAGAGATCATAGACCACTATGCCGCTGACTATGCCATTTTTTTCAAATAGCATCACGCGGACATAAAGATCATCCAGAATTCCAGTATTCGGGCGTGGATTAAAATACCCCACCAACGTAACGTCGCGTGGTGGAGTTATAACTTCTCTACTCAATCCAACTTTTGTCATAGTTATTTTACCTCAACGACTTTACCGCCATTGCGAGCTGACTTGTGGGCTGCTTCGCAAAGCAATACGTTGCGCAAGCCATCTTTACCACTCATTGCCCGCTCTCTCATAATTGACACGGCATGCTCGTAAATAACTCCTTGATAAATATTCTCTGGTTTGCGAACGTGAAACTTCTGTTGTTTTTCAAAAGTATCCAATTCTAGACGCATGCGAATTGGCTCGTCGGCATAGCCGGAAAATTGGAACATAGTACCATAGCTACGCAGAACCCCTTGATCGCCATAAATCTCAAAGCCGAGATTGCTCAAAGTGCCGCCAGCGCCGCCACGCAATTCGTTAAATGCGACTTTAGCAGAACAGGTTATCCCGTTCGCCAGCGTGAAACGGATATAAGCTCCATCTTCAACTTTAATCGCCATTGTTTTGGGATAATAAACTGCACAAACTGAAGTGATCTTACTGTTCAAAATATATTCAGCCAAATAAAAACAATGACTGGCGACATCACCAATAGGGCCGCCCATTTCGTCCCAGTTTGAACAACGCCAACTGGCCGCTTCAGCAGAATCATAACCGAAAGCAAACTCCATATGAAAACAAGCATCATTGACCGTACCAAGCCGGCCGCGCTTAACTAATAAACGAGCTTTGTGGTTCAACACGTTTTTGGTCATCATATGGTCGACACTGAGGCTGAGGCGCTTCTCTTTTGCGAGCTTCACTAACTTTGCGGCATCTTCAGAGGTCGCTGCAAGAGGCTTTTCGACAAGTACATGTTTGCCTGCTTCAAGCGCAGCACGAGCGATCTCAAAATGCGTAATGTTGTTAGTGGCCACGAAGACGGCATCAATGTTTTTATCAGCCAACACAGCGTCGGCATTTTTATACCATTTAAGCCCAAGTGCTTCTACTGCACTTTTACGTTTCTGATTAATATCAGTCGCTCCAACTAATCTCCCAAGAGATAAGGTGCCAACGCGCTCAACATCGCATCCAAAGCCTTCTTTTGCGATACGGTTTTCGGCGATTCCGCCAAATCCGATCAACGCATATTTTATATCTTCCATAATTGCTTTTCCTTTAAAAAACAAAAAGCATTTCCCAGTTATTCCGAGAAATGCTTTCTGATTAATTCATTAATAATTAACTGGTTATTTTTTCTTCATGTAGAAATCGGCAACCTTCTTGAAGGCGTCGATACAGGCCTGCATATGTTCCACAGTGTAAACTGGATGGGTAAAGAAACACATGGTGCGGTTAGTCATCCAACGTGCAGTTTCGCAGTTACACTGAGTGTAATCGATATTGCGTGACTTCGGATCGAAGAATGGATAATCGGCTACGCCAAAACCGTTGCGTTCAACAAAGGCTCTTTCTTTGTACATCTCTGGCCACAACACGCTATAAACCGGCACACCTTCCGCTGCAATCGCATTGATAAAGGTTTTAATGTCGCAGGTTAATTTATCTAAGTCGAGCACGAATGGAGCCCACCAGTATGAATTTTGACGTTCTTCTGTATCAACCGGAGCATGCAGAACCAATGGGTGTTTTCCGAGTTGGTCAAGCAACATTTTACCGTTACGAATACGGTTTTTCAAGTTCCAGCTGTCGAAACGCTCAAGTTCGCAAAGTCCGATCTGCGATTGCATTTCGGTCATACGGTAGTTGAATCCAACACGTTTGTGGATATAAAGCAATTTGCCTTCCATTTCAAGTAGGTTAAGACGCTCTTTGACATCATAACCATGATCACGGAAAGAACGGAATTCCCAAGCTAAATCGTCATTATTAGTAACAACCATACCACCTTCACCACCAGTCGTGAAATGCTTGCTTTGACAGAAGCTGAAACAACCAGCGTGGCCGATAGTTCCTGCCATTTTGCCTTTGTAAATTCCTCCAAAACATTGTGCGCAATCTTCAACAACTTTTAGGTTGTGTTTTTTGGCAATCGCCATGATCGGATCCATATCCGCTACCATGCCGTAAAGGTGAACCACAATTATCGCTTTGGTACGTTCGGTAATCTTCGCTTCAATATCGGTTGGATCAATCAAGTGATCTTTGCCAACGTCGGCAAAAACTGGAAGCGCGCCAGCTTGAAGAATACAAAATGAGGAGGCAATAAATGAATATGAAGGACAGATAACCTCATCACCAGCGCCAATGCCCATTGAGGCAAGGGCTACATGCAATGCTGCAGTACCGTTACAAACGCTGATTGCATTACCTATTCCCATCCATTTTGCCCACGCATCTTCAAATTTTTTCCCGACTGGGCCAGTCCAATAGTTTACTTTGCCTGAACGCAATGGCTCCATCGCTTTTTGAATCGTAGACTCTTCAAATGAAGGCCACATTGGAAACGCTTCATTCCAAACCTTGGCTCCACCTTCCAGCGCAATAGCGCCTTTTCCAGTTGTTGTTGTCATTGTTCTCTCCTTTGAAAGATGTTGATTATAGGGACGTTAAACTTTAATAGAAACTTTCCACAATGTCTATAATATAGAAACAATAAGAAAAAATACCAATGAAATAAAGATACTTTTCCGATTTTATGGTTAAAAATACTCAAAAAACAATAATACAATTAACATTTCGGTTGAAGCGCATTTTTTTCGCCAGCATTCCGACCATCAATTACGCGGCCATCATCAGTGTCGTCGCTATGAACCAACCTGAGATCTCTGAAGAGACGATAAACATCAATAGTACCTCCAACTAAAAACCATACGGTAGTGATAATGGCCAAAATCAAGGTTACATAAACTTTAAAATGCCAGAATGCCAGCCATTCACTACTGCCAACTCCGGCAGTGAAATGTTTGACTGTTAGATATGAGAAACATGCCATCCAAAACAGTGTCCAAGCAATCGTCGCGTAATACAACGTTTTATCGCGACGCGTAAATTCATGAGTAATCCCCAGACGTCGCGAAATCCAACTAAGTTCAGATCTTGTGACGTGTTCGCCTGCCACGTCATATTTGCCGCGATGAAGCATCTTCATTAAATTAAAGTCTGGTGTTTTTAAAATATAGCGTTCAATTAGAGAGGTTCCAATGTAAAGAGTTGCACAGGAAGCCATGCCAATAAAATATATCCATTGTCCATTGATCGGAAACGTAGTCATGTTGTTGCTCACCCACGCCCAGCCATATTTGTTTGTAAGCCATAACGCAAGCCCATTTCCATCCTTGAAATGCCAAGTCTGTTGAAGCACAATTCCAACAGTCGCAATCGCTGTTCCAGCCAACAAAGTCACCCACGCGGCGATCGTTCCACCTTTCTTCCAATATAATCCTCCGATAATTACTGCACCTGCTCCACTATAAATCGCCCCTGTAATCGCAAAAAACAGAAAAACATATTCAGTTTGCCGGAATAGATAACTAAAGAACCATGCAAAAATACCTACAAAAAGAATAGAAAGTCTTAATGCAATAATATGTTGTCGCGGCGTAAAAGTTTTTTTCTTGAATGGCATAACCACATCTTGAATAAAAATTGAACCCCACGAATGCATGTAGGTGTCGTCGGTACTGAGCATGGCGGCGAACATCACTGCGGCGAAAAGCCCCATCATTCCAGTCGGCATAATGACCGATAACGCCGTCGGCACTAAGCCCTGTTTTTGCAGCAACGGATCGCTGATTTGCGCTACAGCGTCATTGATTTGTATCGCTATATGCGCAAAGTCAGGGTGTTTCATAATCGCAATCACGCCGAGCGGAAACATCATAATCATCAAACCCTGAGCTAATGCTCGCCACGTTCCCAAAATCCCAGCCATTTTCCCTTCATGTGGCGATTTGGCGGCGGCGGCATAGCCCATACCGCCCTGCCACGCACCGCGACCATAAATCGCGCCAACAATGCCGATCAAAAAGTACCAAATATTGAAATCTTTGATTTTGGAACTGTCAAACGGATTAATCAACGACGCTCCTTCTGGGGCAGTCAATAATGCGCCTTCAATGTGTTCCCAAGACACAAAACCAACCATAAAAATGATAAAAACAATAAATGCGATATTGCAGAAAGTGCCCTGAATAAAATCCGTGACCATAATCGCAATCTGTCCGCCAAAGATGGCGAATGACACGCCAAGCCCAATCGCGAAAGTTAACATCACCGGATAAGTTTCCCAGCGCATCCCCAAAAAGTTGAAATGTTCAGGCAAACGACAAAAGAAGATAAAAAAACGCACCGAAACCGCTGGAAAAATCCCGTAATTAATCACTCCAGAGGTCCAAGCAACAATCCCGGCGCAGATGCGAAAACGTCGCGAATAACGCAGTTCAAAAAATTGTGAGATGGTAAATACTCGGGTCTCACGCAAACGATAAGTGACCCAAGCCACCAATGCCAAAATTAAACCCAAAGGCGCAATCAACATTCCCCACCAAATCGACGCAAAACCCGCTTGATAAAACAATTCAAAATTGGCAACTGAATTGACGACCGCAAAACCCGCAATCCCAGTGGAAATACAAAGCACATAACGTCCAGCGCAACGGTTAGCCGCTAAGAAATCCGCAGAATTTTTGACAAACCGCTGACAATAAAATAACGTAGCAATAAGTATTAACATAACACCACCAACAATCGCCCAATCAAGAAATGCCATTTAAATCCTCCACCATTAGCTTCTCCAAATTTTAGTTTTATTGATAAATCTAAAAAAAATCGTTCTTCGTTGTTTTAAATATCTAAAATTCATCTCAAAAAATATCTGATTACTCATATTCAATAATCAACAAGGCAAGATGGATTAAAAACAGCAACAATATAACTATAATTAAATCATTTAACAAGCCGCATAATTTCGTGAAGGCAACCCTGTTCCGTATCCAAAATAATCGCTGATCAGACGTTCATTACCGATACCTATCCATAATGCCAATTTGGTCTTGAGTCGTTGACAAAAAAATTATTTTTATATTTCACGCGGATGCCGCATATTTGATAGCATATAAATTCGCGCGCACAATGCGCGAGTGAATTTAACGGGCAATTAATATCACACATTTGCCTACGATAAATCCTTCACTGCCACACAATTAGTAAGGTGTGATTTCGGAATTCGAAATTCGGTAGAAATAGCTTCTAGGTTATATTTAGAGCCAGTTCCTTTGCTTGCCAGCATCGTCACCATCACTACTGATTTTCTCTAATTCTCTGCTTAATTTTACAATAATCTCGCCCACAAAATAACGATACTTCATCTGGAATCGCGGAGCACTAAGGAAATATCCATATTCTGATTAAGTCGCAATTGTCTAGACTAAAAGTTCTTTTAAAACCAAGCTACTTTGTGCCCTTTATGCTGTTCATATTTTGCCGTATTGCCTTTGGCCCGCATGTTTCATGAACATCTGGGTTAATTTTTTATTTTATTTCTTTCATCGGCTCAAAAGTTCCTGCATTGCTTCCATTAAAACGGTTTCAACTTCTGGCACAGGACAACCAATATTGGCACTAGCCTCATACCCTCCTTGTCCATATGCTTCTGCCGTCCCAATGTAACTCGGCCCATAATCCCCATATGCTGCCATACACACCATTTCTCCTGGGAGCATTGCTTGAGCCGCAAGTTGATATTCAACAAAGAGTTCTCCTGGCATGTGGAGCATCGAAACTGGGCCTATTCTCATACAGGAAAGGTCAACTCCTTTTCCTGATTTGTGTCGTCGCAGGTATGAAAGCCTTCGAGCCTCTCCCAATGAATTATTTTCAAAAATCTCATGTTGAATTTTCAGTTCAGCTTCCTTCCCTAGATATTTATTATCAATTGGCAGAGTCAAGTTCAAAGATTTCCATGAAAAATCAGCCGCTATAACTGGGATTTTTACCGAAGTTTCCCAAGCCTCCCTCATTCCTCTGGCTAAACGCTCAGCAAGTTTAAAACGATTTTCGGGCGAGCCGTCATTATATTTCCCTGCACCGATATTGCCGCCAGCTCCACAGAAATGAATATGCTTAGTTTCAGGTTCCACGGCTTCTCGTAAATACCTTGCTAATCCGACAGTGTCCGCGCTGACTGTTCCTTTTCGATAGAAACTCTGTGGATGAGTCGCGTAATAAGTCATAGAGATAAGAGGTTTTTCCTGATTATAAAAACAGACAGACCTTACAAATGGGTCAATAATGCCTTCAGAGTGGTGACGAAATATTTCATTACTACAAGCAGTAAAGCGAGTAAATATAACTTTTCCATCAGGGTCTTGAATCCTTCTGTTGGAAGCAAACTTATCTACTCTCGCTTTACCTACTGATATATGAGAAATTTCTTCAGCATTTTCTAATGCAAGCTTTAATGCGTTAGCAGTAGATTTGATAACACGATCCTCAAAGTCAATATTCTTAAGAATTTTATTTCCAGATTTTTTCGCAATAGTTTCAAAGGCAGTTCTATCCATACTTGGTGTGTCGTGCTGATGTAAGGAATGGACGCTCACTCGTTCAGGAGAAGTTCCAGCAGCAATCGCCAACACTTTACGCCATTCATCGTGAGATTTATTGGCTATTCCAACCCAATCAACAGCACACAGCACGACCGGCAACTCGTCAGAAAAAATTACTATTCCTCTCGCCGATAAAGGGTCAGCAATTCTAATTGTGGAAGGTACTCCACCAAAGCAAAGCATAATATCGTTGTCAATTGGTGGGGTCGCATCGGCTTGAAAATAAGCTACTTTTAAAGACATTTTGTTTTTCCTCTTAGTTATTGGATTTTTTCAAATCCTTATTATATCTATTACTTCATATTTAAATTTAATTAAACTTTCTTGCTATATATTCTAACTTGATTTTCACTTAATTGCTTTTAAGATAAAGCTGCGGAGCAGGTGTGATGTACCACCAGCCGACTGATAACCATTTTAAAATCTTAGTCCCTGTTTTTGGAATTATCTAACTTGACCTGGTCGATAGCGTCTAATATTGCTTTGTCTGCTAGTGATACATTGCCATCGACGCGTCCGTCGTCCAATGGATCTACAATCCGTTTTTCAAGGTCTCGGAATAGGGCAAATAAGTCCATTACACCACCAATACCGAACCAAAAGACGGTGATTACTGCTAGGATTCCTGGAATTACCAGGGTGACAATAAAGAAGTAATGTCCCCACCACTCAATCGGCCATGGTGAAAATGCATTCCAAATAACTACGACTAAAAAGATCAGCACAAATTTGTAGACAAAGGAATAAATAAAGAATCCCCATGCAATTATTCGATCGCCTTTGGTATATTCCGAAGTAATCCCAATCAATTTAGAGATTACAGTGCGGAAGCTCCATGCTATATGTGGCACGCTTTTGCCATCAACGTTATATTTGCCACGATGCAGCATGCGATCGAGATTGAACGGAGTTTTGCAGGTCAGCCATGAGACAACGCAATATAAGAATAGCGTGATAAGCATTGTCATAAAATAAAATTCGTATGAGTTAATCGGACATTTGACTGGATTCATGGTCCAAACAATATATGGATTGAATGGCGCGGAAACCTTGGTCAAGAATGCGCCAACATAATCGACCAGATTCATCTTTTCCAGCCATGGATAGACGTAATCCGGCCAGTTGCGCTGGATTAGAACACTGCCGATCGAGAGAAACATCCCGGTCAAGAGCGAGGTAAATGCTCCGGCTGTGGTGCCAAAACGGCTATATAAACCAAAAATTATGACTGGCCCACAACCACCCATCCACATTGAAACCATAATAGTGACAAACAGATTAATGTAATCAAGCTGAGCCATGAAGAATGATCCGACAAAAAAGAACACCCCAACCAATATGGAAATAATCCGGATCATCTGGATATGTCCTTTAGGAGTAAAAGCTTTTTTCTTTAACGGTAATACCACGTCTTGCGCAATAGTGAGAGCAGAACTGTAGATTCGCGTGTCGTCAGTAGAAATCATCGAGAGTACCAATAAAAGACAAAACATGCCTAGCATTCCTGTTGGCAATATACTACGCATGGTTTCTGCCATCATCATTTGATGGTATAGCGTTCTAAATTGCTGGAATATTGCATTGCCCTTTTTGTCCTGTTGAAGGATTTCATGAGTGCTTGTGAGATAAGGGCTATCAAGACTTTTTTTCTCAGATATCGGTTCATCTATTCCGATAGTATGATGGTGAACTGGGATATTTTTGAAGTTCTCAAGTAGTTCAGCTTTGGTAGCTGGGTTTTTTACGAGCTCTCCTACAACACGGCTTGAGATATTTACTCGGATACTCTTGGCTTGCTTAGCAAAATTTTTATGGTTGAGCACTGTAATAATTGTAATGGCAATCAACACATAAAAAACCATGCCGAGAATACTGCGCCAGGTACCAAGCAGTCCGGCCATCTTTTGCTCATGCGCTGATTTAGCAGCGGAAGATGTTCCTGCGCCAACCCAACTAGCCCTATGCAGAATCGTTGCAAAAATCGTCACGATCAAAAAGAAAACATTAAAGTCGCGTAATTTTGAAATGTCATATGGATTGAGGAAACTTTCTCCTGAAACCCGATCGAGCATCACTGGCACAATTTCATTACTCCATGAAAACTTATAGAGGATAAACATGGTAAAAACCACTAGTAATGGATAGAGAAACATTCCTTGAATGGAGTCGGTGATGACTAATGCTAAGGTACCGCCCATGCAGATAATCGAAATTGCCAATACTAAAACTAATGCTACGATGATCATAAAAGTAGGAAACTCAAATCCCAAAAGAGTGACATGATGCGGCAAATCAAGGAAATAAATAAAAAATCTTGCTGCAATCGCAGGCATGATCATGTTAGCTAACATTTCAGAAACAGAGCGCAGAGCAGATGCGAAAATTCGAAAAGGACGGTTATAACGCATTTCTAGGAATTGCCCCATCGACATAGCTTTGGTTTCCCTGAATCGATAATGACAGTAACCAGTTAAACCCATAATAACTGCGAGAGGCAACAAAATATTTGTCCAGAAAGTCAATGCAAATCCAGTTTTGTAATGAACCTCAACAAATGCTACTAACGTAATAATAGAAAGGCCGTTGGCGACATCTCCAATACAAATAACGTAACGTCCGCAAATACGCCCAGCCGATAAAAAATCAGCAACTCCCCGAATATAACGTCGCGAATAAAATCCCATGCCTACAACGAATGCGGTTGGAATTAGTATAATCAACCAATCAAGTAAACTCATTTTTGCAATTATCCTTACAATTAATCTTGAATCTGTGGATATATCGCCGTGATTTCTTCACAGATTCAAGTTAATATGGGCTTTCTACTTAGATATCCCGAATCAATTAAAACTAAATACTTTGGAATTATCGAGACTCGGTCAATCGTGCCAGTTCGTCAATACATGTTTGATGCCACGGTCGGATACCTCTATCAATCGTAAATTGATACATGCCTAAGGATACAGCGGCATTCTCGGCATTATCCTGAAGAATTTGTGCCCGCGCCTCTCCAAATTCTATTGCCTGCTTGAGCATTGCAATTTTCTCCTCTTTAGGCAGTGGCTTTTCAGGACGTGATTTCCATAATTCTATAACGACGCCGGGCAATGAGGGGATTTTATATTTATCAGCTTCTATTTGGTCGCCTGCAAGGCTGAAAGCGGTCAATGGTACCCCGGCTTGCCCCAGACGACGATAAAGCGTCAGTAGCTTCATCATAATCAGAGTGTATTCATAACCGACGCCGATGAACTCAACCCGACGGCGGTAAATACCATCTGCGTTGGACACGCTTTGTCTTGCCTGATCAAGACTTTCTCCAGCCTGTTTCAATGTTGCTACGTCGAAAACCTCCGGCCAAGAATAGATCAGCTGACGATAGGAATAATTCGGAATCGCGCTCTGGTGATCCAAAATGGCCTGTTCAAAAGTATCAAAATAAGCACGGATGGCACTTTCTGCTGGACCAAACCCCTGATAATAACGAGTAAGAATTTTCTGAGGATTAGCGGATGGATCCCACATCATCTGTGAAACAAGAAATAAATTTGGCCCCTGGGTGGAAAAATCTTTTTGGATTTCTCCATACATGCCAACAAGCCCAGCTTTAAACAAAAGAGGCATGCTTTCGCCGATTTGTTGGGTGAAAACATATGGCAAACTAAGCCAATAATGCATCCCCCAGTATTCGCGCCCAACTATTTTCACTCCTTTGGTTTGCCATTTGGCTAATCGTTCAAAAAACCTTTTTTTAATATCCGGCTTAACGAAGTAGGCTTTACTGAAAGTCATGGATACATAAAGATTATCTTCAAATGTATCGATATTGTCCGGTGCCTCGCTATAGGCAGTATAAGCGAACATGCCGACACCACGTTTGGGGTCGCGTTTTTTAACTTCACGAGCAATGTAATTAGCATAATCCCAATGACGCTCAGAGAGATTGGGTACTCCATGATCGTAATCAGTTCCGGGTTTGTCCAGCTTGCGACAGTTTTCACATTCGCAAAATCCGTAACCATCGGAAGGAGAAATTGAAACAATATCCTTGTTTTTATTAATTGGGTAGCTAAATACTTGTTCTACGATGTAATCACGAAATTCAGGATTAGATGTGCAACAATGCGGCATTCGGCGTTCCCCACCGTACAACGCCAACCATTCTGGGTGTGTTTTCACTATCCCAGTCCTGCGAACATAATAATCCCAGCTATGCCCAAACCACGCACGTGCTCCCCAGCCAATCTTTTGACGACGACACCATAATGTCAATTCGTTAGCGATGGCTTTTGGCTCATACTTCATATAGCTGAGCTGCATTCCGCGGATTGCACAAGCCGGAGCGGAGCGCCGGCTGAAATCTTTCAACGAACCCCATTCTATGGAAGGAATGTCTTCGCCATCTGGACCCGGCCAGAGCCAAGCAATTCCAAGTTCTTTTTCCAGAAAATCATACACCCCCAAAAGAGTTCCACCATTAGTGGTGCCACTCAGGGGTCTACCCGGCCCGTCACTTCCACAGATATACAGCTTACCATCCTTTAATGTGATAATGAACTCTTCGTTCGCCAGTTGATCATCGAAAAACGGCTGTTTTTTAAGCGCGTTACAGCGGCCGACGAAAAGTTTTGCATTTGTAGCTTTAGCAGTGTTTTCCGTCACTGCACGATGAGGTTGTCCAGTACTTTTGCTGAGATATGTCGCTAGTTCTTCAGCGGCAAATTTTTCCACCGGTAGAGGCTTGGCTGGATACACTACCATTCGTTCTGTTGCGGTGAGCCACATTGAGGCTCCAACCAAAATCATCGAGAGAATTATTTTTTTCATAACCTTCATTCCTTTATCTTTGTTTTTATTTATAACCAGTAGCCTTCGCTACGGAGAAACTTTGTAAACATCTGTATGCCTTTCGTCGTACCTTCGTTATCAGGACCGGCAATCAACAGAGAATTGTCGAGATTGCGAATAAAGTAACTGCTTTTCCCCGGATAAGACGCGTCCGCATCCTTCGCCTTGTGAGCTTTCAACAGTTGTCCACTCAGAGGGTTTTGATTGGCGTTGCCGATTATAATTGCTATGGGATATCGAGGATCCAAAAGTTTTGCATTTTGGAACGCAGGAAGTTCCACGCCAGTCAGGTCGCGAATTTCGGCAATCATGGCATCAGGCTTCAGGTTTCCGTAATAGATTGCCGCACGGATTTCACCGTCACGGATCAGTTCGGTACGATTCCAGTAAAGTGAAGGTTTCACTTTACCAGCAGTTTCTTTTTTAATAGAAACCAAGAGTTCAAGCAGTGCCTTTTTGGCTTTTGGATAGTCCTGAGGAGATGGATCGGCGATTTTCTGCCCTGCAGTGCCATATTTTGTCTCTTTCGCTGTGCGGAGAATGCCCTCTGGCCCAATAATTTGTTTCAACCGATTCCTGATTGATGTAGTCTGCTCCTTGAAGCCGTTTCTCTCTTGGTAGTCCGCGTACCAAGAGGCAATAGCGCATAGGTTACCCTCTTCGAGGCCGTCCCGAACCCCTTCCCAGAAAGGACAGGAAGCCATTGGCACCGAATAATCGTCTTGCACAATGTAGGAAACAAAACGTTCGCCTCCAGAGCCTCCAGCCTCTCCACGGTCGCCATAATCACAATAATAGAGCCAACCTTTAAAGTATGGATTCACCGCACAATTCTGCAAGCCGTTGAGCCAGGAGTGCCAACCAAGATAACGACTGCGGTAAAGTGGTTTGCGGAATTCTGAACCGCGCCCTTCGCCAGCGCCATAAGAACCGATGACCGCATCTGGCCGGATTTTTATTTCGCCACTATTTACTCGAGTCACAAACTCAGAGCCATAGCGCTGATTAAATGTCCACAATCGAACTAGTGGCGCTATCTCATTAAAAAACTTCGCATTAACCCGCCCCGGACTGAATGTAGTTGAGCAATCCCAACCATATGACGTCATTTCTTTCGCCCAAGGCAGCCAAATTGTTTTCAGTTCATCCATGCTTAATTCGTCCCCTTTAGAGACAATTAACATATCAATTCCCTTTTCGCGCAAATGGGTGGCAGCCGCTTCCGCAAACCATTTTTTAAATTCTTTCGTTGCTCTTTCGCTTAGTCCCAACTTAGTGTCGTTCACAAAACTTAACGGGTTAGCATAAAAGTTGACAAGTCCATGAGATATTGCCTGTTCCAACCAATCATCAAGGATTCTGAAATCCAGTTCAGGAAATTTCCCCTGTTCAAAATCATTTTTTCTAGCCTTGATTTCGTTGTATGTCAACATGACATCAGTACCACGAATCCCTATTCGCCACGGCTGAATCTGGGTAATGAGCGACCATTCCACGCCATGAGACTCTAAATCGCGAGCAAACCGTAATGCGGCGGGAACATTGTACACTGTTCCATATACTTGTCCCGCTGCTGCCAGTTTGATTAGTCGTTGGTGCGGCAACTTGACCGGATATACCCGAACCGTGATTGGGACAGTTTTCGCTAAGTTATTCTCAAAGTCAAAATGAAGTTTTACAGAATGTTCCCCAACCGACAGTTTCTGTGAGTTAATCCGTAACCATACAACTACGGTATGACCAGGCGTAGGTAACTCAAATTTATGATCCCCCTTCGGCGATACATATTCGGGTGGGATTAACCAGTAAGGATACTCGGCTACCTTGCCTTTGCGTTTCCAAGGGATCGTATCAGGCTTGGACTGAACCCGAAACTCTAAATTTCCTACAGGAATAGAGTCCGATTCCACTCGGCAAGAAGCGTGCCCAATGGCAGTTAACGGCGTAATGTTTAGTTGTAAGCTTTCATATTCGCCAATTACCATATCTGCTGAAAGGTTGGAAATAATTTCATCGACGGCTGGTAGTGGCGGCGTGAAACGCGGCCCGTATTCTTCGCCACGATCCCATTCCCGGTTCCAGAAAAGTATTTTACGATCGCCATAGTCAGAGGCATTCAGTTGCTGTTTCCGCATGTGACTCTGATTTAACGGCTTTGCTGTCCGAATTACGTTACGAATAAGCGCAAGATAGGAGTCCGCTAGCGGTAATTTTTTAGTGCGCATCCTGAACAACTCCGGCCCGAGATAAAACACTCGCCCTTTGTCAATATCCGCGACTCCGGCTAGGCATAGCTGACCATTACCGATCACTGGTTGCATTGGAGGCGCTATAACTGCAAGCGGCGCGACCTTGCCAAGCCATTCTGTTCCGATTCCCTTCATAATCTCATGATCTTGTAATAAGGCTTTGCAATCATCGCTACCGCGTGACGCAATAGACTTGATTCCTGCCCAAGCCAGCATTTGATTTTTTATAAGCTTCGCTGGACCGCCACATATACCGTTTGGAGCATGGCTCATCAGAATCAACGTGCCTCCGGAAGCAACCCAGTTTTCAAGCTTTTTCATGCCAGCATCATCAAGTGGTTTTTTTAGTGAATGCGCGATAATCAGCGTTCCATATTGATTTAGCTCATCCAAAGGAAGCCCACCTTCGAAGTTTTTGTAGACATAGGTTTCGGACTGATCAACAACGATAGCGTTGTTGATCAAAATTTTCACTTCATGTCTACCGTAAGAATTGCCGGTTATAGCAATGGGCAGCGCGTCTTGTCCTGTCATTTGAGTGACAAACATGACGGCTAAGAGAATAATTGTTGTTTTTATTGAGGTATACATATACGGTTCCTTTATTTTGTTATAATATTTTAGCGGTAAAAGTTGTTTTTTATCACAATTCTTAATATACTAGTATTCAAAACTTAGTCGACATTCTCTTGTTTATGACTCTGATTCAACGGCTTTGCTGTCCGAATTACGTTACGAATAAGCGCAAGATAAGAGTCCGCTAGCGGTAATTTTTTAGTACGCATCCTGAACAACTCCGGCCCAAGATAAAATACCCGTCCTTTGCCAACATTCGCGACTCCGAATAGGCATAGCTGGCCATTACCGATCACTGATTGCATTGGAGGCTCGACAACTGCGAGCGGCACGACCTTGCCAAGCCATCCTGTTTCGATCCCCTTCATAATCTCATGATCTTGTACTAAGACTTTACAATCATCGCTACCGCGTGACGCAATAGATTTGATTCCTGCCCAAGCCAGCATTTGATCTTTTATAAGCTTTGCTGGGCCGCCACATATACCATTCGGAGCATGATTCATCAGAATCAACGTACCTCCAGAAGCAACCCAATTTTTAAGCTTTTTCATAGCGCTATCGTCAAGAGGGGTTTTTAGTGAATGCGCGATAATCAGCGTTCCATATTGATTTAGCTCATCCAAAGGAAGCTCACCTTCGAAGCTTTTGTAAACATAAGTTTCTGACTGATCAACAACGATAGCGTTGTTGATTAAGATTTTGACTTCATGTCTACCGTAAGAATTGCCGGTTATAGCAATGGGCAGCGCGTCTTGTCCTGTCATTTGAGTGACAAACATAACAGCTAAGAGAATAATTGTTGTTTTTAGCGAGGTATACATATACGGTTCCTTTGTGTTGTTTTGGGAAAATCCCAATAATGATTTAATGTTTAAAAATAATTCCATTGAAAAAACCTTATTTCTTCAGGTTAACATGCATAAATAATTTTCTATGTCATAATACCTCCATGATTAAGCATTATTTTTGAGAGTTACATTTACGTCAAAAACTATTTTTGACATACTAATAACAGACCGAATACCGATATTATCCTTGGGATACATTTCTTCTGCCAACTAATAAATTTTAAAAATCTGTACTTTTTATGATATATTTCATTTCCCACGCCAAAACACATTAACGTCAACATCCGATACCGGTAGTGACAAATCAGCTCGATCGATCGGGAAATCACTGATTGTATAGGTATCTACATGACCGTCAAGCATTAAAGAATTTATGTTTCTATTGTGCCTCGCCTCATATTTAGAGACTAGATTAGCTGCAGTACGTAATATTTTAATATCCTTAGCCGCTGTCGCATGGGCATATCCAACTGGATTAAAATGTCCTCCTCCATCTGATGCGTACATCGTTTTAGAAGGAAATTTAAAAAAATTACTGCGTCTAAAATAATCATTGAAAAATCTAGTATCTCCGTTTACCAAATAAGAAAGCCCTTCTTTAAGTCCAGTCGGAATTCTAATACCACTCGCATACTGCGCTAGAGTACCTGCAGTTCCAACGCCGGTCATTTTATATGATTGCATCTTGTTAGACGGACAATAGTAAAGCACAGAATTTTCGTGGTAAGGAAAGAGTAACACAAACCAAATAGCCGCACCACCCGGCGGCAGAACTAGGCGGTCATAATCCGTTTGGTACATTGAGTGTGCTGTACCAAGTTGTTTTAGATTATTAACGCAAGTGATGGCTTTTGCTTTTTCCCGAGCTTTGTTCAAGACTGGAAGCAACATCGCCGCTAAAATCGCTATTATGGCAATCGTTATCAGGAGTTCGATAAGAGTGAACTTACGTCCTAGCAAGCACTTATGACTTTTTCTTTTCATTTCATTTTCCTCGTTTTGTTTTGTTTTTAATTGATACACAGGTTCCACGAACGACCAGTTGCGGAGTGAATAAAACATGTTGGGCCTTTTTTTTACTTGGGGATTTTATTTTCTCCAGTAATAGTTCCATTCCCGCAACTCCAATTTCATAAATTTGCTCCTTTATTGTAGTTAATGGTGGCCGCATTACTTGGCTAAAATCTTTGTTGTCATAGCCAACTAACGAAATATCTTCGGGTATTTTTAAACCAAAATCATGTATTGCATCTGCCACTCCGACTGCAAGTCGGTCGCATAATACAAAAAACGCGGTTGGTGGTTCTGGCAGTTGCAACATTGCCATGGTAGCTTTATAGCCAGCGTCAAAACTATATAACTTTTCATTTCCACCGACGAACTCTGGCCTGAATTCGATTCCCGCATCCTGAAGTGCTTTGCGGTAACCACGAAGTTTTATTGGGATACTAATGTCGCTCGGCTGATCTATGGTTATAAACCCAATTCGACGATGCCCCAACTTTAATAAATGACGAACCGCTAATATCGCACCTGCTTCAATATTACTCTCCACCAAGTCGGCGTTACGAAAATTTGATTTATAGATTCCCACACATGGAATTTTAAGCTCATCTAGTCGGCTAAAAAGTATGTCAAAAACTCCATCAATAGCTGCCACTAGCATTCCCTGTACTCCATGGCGCTTGATTCGTGACAGCATATCCATTTCACGCTGTTGATTATCTTCACTGGAAAAAACCAGAATACTGTAACCATTCTTTTCGGCAGTGCGCTCTGCACCACGCAACATCTGTACATATTCGATCGTTCTTAAGTTAGGCAATAATATTGCAGTCAAATAAGTTGGAGCTCCTACTAATGCTTGAGCTTGCAGGTTCGGCTCATAGCCACACTCGGTGGCGTATTTACGAATGATTTCAGCAGTTTTTTTGCTGACGTTGGAGTCGCCGCTCAATGCTCTGTGGACTGTCGATTTAGAAAACCCAGTCTCTGCCGCTATACTCAGAATTGTCATGGACACATCCTTAATTAAAATAATGGGAACGTTCCCATTTACTACATTATACAGTAAAAAAAAGTTTTGTCAAGACATAATTCGAATATTTTTAAACTTTTTTGATTTTTCTACCATTTTCTACCATTTGTTACACGAATATCAGTAATTTTTATCACATAAAAATAAAATACGAGATTAGTATTTACCGATGTTGCCAAAATAGCTGTCCGTAAAGCCATAAAGATTAAATTTTTCAATGTCGCACATTACGCAGATACGAACACGTTTTAATCAAGGAACAATAAATTCATAAAATTCATTTATTTATTTGTAAAGTGTCATATATTGACATATCTTAAAACATCATAACGATAATATGGAAACGGACATGAAACTGATTACGGAACAAACGAAAACGCAACAAGTGGTCGAATATCTTAAAAATGCCATTCGCCATGGAAAAATCAAACCTGGTGAAAGGCTTGAGAGCATTCGGACTTTGGCGCAACGTCTAGACGTTGGCCGTCAAGTAGTCTTATCCGCCTTCAATTATCTGGAAGCGGAAAAAATTTTACGCAAACAGGCCGGCAGCGGTACCTTCGCTCGCCATTCGTCGTTAAGCAATGTCGGAAAATTAAATATCGCATTTTGTGCCAGAATCTCCAGTCTAGCGTGGTTTTATAACCGTAATCTTTTTTTCGGTTGTGCCGCCAAAGCTGAAGAACTTGGAGTCAATCTGACCATCGCACCCGGAGATGCTAACATCAATCCCGGCGTTTGGTGTGTTGAACACGGCATCGATGGATTGCTGATTACTGGGCAGGTCACTGACACCGTTGTGAAACGCTTAAATTCCTGCGCCATTCCATATCTGATACTGGGTTCATATAAACTAAAAAAAACGACAAACATTTTAGCGCCACCGCCATTTAAAGGCGCATGCATCACCAAAGCATTTGAGAAATCAGTAAAACGTCCTGGAGTAATTCTAGGTGATAAGCGTTTTTACGCAAATCAAAAAATACTGGATGAGCTAAAAAAAATCGCAAAAACTCACGGCATTGCTATTGAAGAAAAATATTTATACTGTTCTCCATCAGAAGACGGTTACGAGGGGATGAAAAAACTGATGAAACTTGACAACCCGCCTGATCTATTGATTATCTCAGGAAGAGCATTCCCCGGCGCGGCGCGTTATATTTTTGAAACCGGCATAAAACGTCCAATCATTGTCAGTCCGCTCAACGACGACCAAGACCCGATCTATCCAGAATTAATAGATTTCCCACTTGAAACCGGTGTCAGCGCTACCACTCTAGGAGCCAGCGGCATCGAATTAATTATCGATTTTATAAAAACCGGAAAACTAACAACCACAAATCATCTAAGGAGAAACCAGAATGATTGAAAAAGTAAATCTCGGACTAATTGGAGCGGGTAACCGCGGACAAGGCATTTTCGGACAATTCGCTGTCGATATGCCACATCGTGCACAGTTTAGCATGGTGGTTGAACCCAACCAACCTAAACGCGAACAATTCGCGCAAAAACACGGCATCCCAGCGGAAAGGTGTTTTGCCGATCTTCAAGAGATGGCCAAAGCCGATTTAAGCGGTCTGGACGGCGTGGTTATTGCCACTATTGAGGATCAGCGTATTGAACCCCTAAAAATCGCGATGGCAAAAAACTGGCATATTTTGGTTGAAAAACCACTCTGTACCAATAAAGAGGAATTGATCGAAGTCTACGACATGTGTAAAGATTATGAGAAAATCCTGATTGTCAGCCATCAAATGCGTTTGACGCCAATTTACAAAACCATCAAAGCTTTAATCGATTCTGGACGCTACGGCACCATTACCTGTCTTCAACACAGCGAAAATTTATGTTATTCACATATGGCGCATTCCTTTGTTCGCGGCTATTTCAACAACTCGCGCTTAACGCCGATGTTGTTAGCCAAATCCTGTCATGACATGGATATGCTGACTCACCTCATTGCTCAAAAAATCAACAAAGTAGCGTCATTCGGCTCGCTCAACCATTTTAAACGCGAAAATTGCCCACCCGGCGCGCCACAATATTGCCTTGAAGGCTGTCCGCACAGCAAAGAGTGTCCTTATGATGTTATGAAGATTTACTTTGAGGCTGACACTGATCCGGCCTATATTCGTCAGCTCGGCGTTGTTCGCGATAAAGACCACCTACGCGAACTAATGTTGAAGCATCAATTCGGGAAATGCGTTTATCAAAGCGACAACGATGTCGTTGATAATCAAGTGGTTATTGCAGAACACGCTGACGGTACCACATCATCTTTTACCATGTGCGGCACCAATGGAACCGAACGTCGCATGATGAAAATCAGCATGACTAACGGCGAAATCGAATTTAGCGGTGGAGAACCCAAAATAAAAGTCTGGAGTTTTGAACCAAATTATTACGAAGAGATCACGGTTCAAATTAAAGGAACCCACGGTGGTGGTGACCGCGCAATTATGGAAAACTTCTGTGATGCGATTGTCAGCGATGATCATTCGATCCTCCTTACTCCAATCAAAGATTCCCTCGAAGGGCATCTGCTGGTTTTTGCCGCTGAAGAATCGCGCAAAACTTCGACCGTAGTAGAACTTCGCAAATTCGAAGAAGAGATCAGAAATTCTTTGAAATGAAAAACCTTATTAGATAATGTAATTTCATTTCCTAATTAGCGCGCGCATTATGCGCGCGCAAATTTAGACGATCATTTAACTATAATTATCAGTTTTAATTATCCCATTAAAGAAGCAAAAAAATGCATTCTTATTATAGATTTTATTCCAACAGATGGTAGATTAATATTTTACAAATTAGTATGGGAAAACAAAAATGTTACTCTTTCTTTCCGGGATGGCATTATTGATTGTCGGTTATTTCACTTATGGCCGCTTTGTGGAACGCATTATTGGTATTGATGAACGCGATACTCCGGCCAAAACTAAATACGATGGTGTTGATTTCCTCTATTTGCCGCACTGGAAAAACATGCTGATTCAGTTGCTCAATATCGCTGGAGTCGGCCCAGTTATCGGAGTGATTCTTGGCATTAAATTCGGCGCGATTACTTTTTTGATTATTCCGCTCGGCAATGTTATTGCCGGAGCTGTTCACGATTTCATCTCTGGAATGATGTCAATTCGCCATGGTGGCTCCAATCTACCAGCCTTAATCCGTATCACTCTCGGCAACAATTATTACCGTTTCTTTTCATTGTTCATGACCGTGTTACTGCTTTTAGTCGTTGCGGTATTTATCAATATTCCGGCTGGACTAATAAATCTGATGTTGCCAAGTGGAGAAATGTTCTGGGTCGCCGTTAGCGCTATCTTCATTTATTACATCTGCGCGACACTGTTTCCAGTCGATAAAATTATTGGCAAGGTTTATCCATTATTCGGCTTTTTGCTACTGATTGGCACTTCTGCGGTCTTTATCTCGCTGATGTGGAACAGTATCGGCAATCCGTCAATATTGAGAGAAAGCCTAGAATTCAAGAAAAACATGAACACCGCTCCGGTGATTCCTGCGCTGTTTGTAACTATCGCCTGTGGTATTATTTCCGGTTTTCACGCGACACAATCCCCGATTATCGCGCGCACCATGTCTTCAGAACGCCAAGGGCGACAGGCTTTTTACGGCATGATGATTATCGAAGGAATTATCGCCATGATCTGGGCCGCCGCTGGAATGGCAATTTACAACCTCCACCCAGAGCTGATGCAGGTCAATGCCACCTCAGCGCTTAAAGCCATTACTACACATTTTCTAGGAAATATTCTCAGTTCGCTAACTATTATCGGAATAATTGTCTTGGCAATCACTTCCGGCGACACTGCAATGCGTAGCCTCCGCCTCAGCTTGGGCGAAATTCTAAATATCCAACAAAAGAGTTTCAAAAACCGCATACTGCTTTGCTTGCCATTGATTGTTATCGTTGCGGCGCTGCTGTGGTGGTCAAATCTCAGCGCCGCCTCATTCAGCAATCTTTGGAACTATTTTGCTTGGGGCAACCAAGTTTTAGCCGCCTCGACGTTACTAGCTGGAACCGTCTGGTTACATCATCAAAATAAAATCAGCTGGATTGCGGCTGTGCCTGCGGCTTTCATGGTGTTTATCGTTGTTTCGTACATTTTGTGGGTATCGCCGGAAAAAGGTGGCCCTGCCGGACTTGGATTATCACTTGGCGTCGCATATATAATTGCAGGGATTTCCGCTATTTTAGCCTTAATTTGGACATACCGCAGAAAAGCCAACTTTTAATTCAAGACGGAGATAATTCAAGGTAAAAATCATAAATATACAAAAAAACACCATGTCAAAGCAACTTCGATTGACCACTTTCTGCTGCTCTTTCTATTCCAACAATTACTATCGGCACAGCAGAATCACCCCTTCCCCGAACTCATCTAAGATTGCAAGAATTTGACTGAAGACTTTAAAGATATTATAAATATTGTTTTTCATTTTGCTCGTATTATATTATTTTTCTTAACGAGGACGTATTATGAGTTTTTTTAGCAGAACAATAATGTTGGTTTCCGCCGTTTTTATTCTTCTTCCAATTTTCGCAAAGGAGCACGCGATGACTTTAGACTATATCAATTTTAATGCCAGCACGCTTAACGAAGCTCAACTGATACAATTGGTTGAACATCACAACCGATGTTACTGGGACAACGTGGAACCAGAGATATCTGACGAACGTTATGACGAATTAATGCGGGCACTGCGCAAACTCAATCCAAAACATCCATTGCTAAGTTTTGTTGGTACCCAAAAAGTTGAAAGCAGTGGTAAAGTCACTCACCGTCAAGCGATGCTGTCCCTCGATAAAGCTTATTCCGTCAAAGAAGTGCTGACTTGGGCGACCAAATACGCGCGTAATAAAAACGAACTATTTTTAATTCAACCGAAGTATGACGGCATCTCGGCGAATTATGAAAACAACGTGCTGGCGACTCGTGGCGATGGCGAAACTGGTGAAAACATTACAGCAAAACTACCTTTAATTGAACTAGAAACACTCGGCTATCGCGGTCCAGTTGACCGCCCAGTACGTGGCGAAATAGTGATCCGCAATGACGATTTTAAAAATATTTATGCTAATATCGTTAGAAAAGGAGGAAGTTCTTATAAGAATTCTCGCAACGCCGTCGCCGGAATTATGGGACTAAAAGATATCTCCGACATGACCCGCCAAAAAGCCAAATTAACTTTAGTCGATTACAATATGATCACTTACCAGGTGACCCTTGAAGAGTTTGAAGCCAAATGGTCTGAAATTGTTATTGAAATCGAAAAACTACCGTATCCGCTTGATGGGATCGTAATAAAACTAGCTGATCAACCCTATCGTGAATCACTCGGTGTTACCGCACATCATCCACGCGGTCAAATTGCTTTTAAATTCAGTGGAGTCCGGCGCGAAAGTAAATTATTGAACGTAAAATGGAGTTTTGGTAAAAATTGTCTCACTCCGGTCGCGGAGATTGAGCCAGTCGAAATTGGTGGCATCACGATTCGTCATGCTACCTTACATAACGCACAAAACATTGAAGATAAAAACATCTATATCGGCGATACCGTGGTGGTGGAGCGCGCTGGGGACGTTATTCCCTATATCATTGAAGCACGTCCGGGAGTGGAACGCAAAGACCCAATGATCAGCCAATGCCCAAGCTGTAACAGTCAGTTGACCCGACGTGGTCCAGACCTCAGTTGCACCAATCCTGAATGCCCAGAAACCAAAGTACAGCTACTTTATGCTGCGGTCCGCAATATCGGCATCGAACGGCTCGGTGAACCGAATATTCGCCGTTTGATCTCCGATTGTGGCGTTAAATCGCTTAAAGATATTTTCTCATTGAAGATGGAAGATATTCTCAAACTTGAGGGTTTTAAAGAAAAATCAGCCACTAATTTATTGAACGAAATCGCCAAAGCGCGTGTCGTCAATGATTACCAACTGCTGGCGGCGCTAAATATTCCCAATATCGGCCCCAATATCGCAAAACTGATTTTGACTGAATACAACCTGACTGAACTGCGCCAACTTGATGCCGTTGAACTGTCAAAAATAAATGGTATCGGTCCAGAACGCGCCAATGCGGTTGAACGCGAACTGCGAGCACAATCTTTGTTGCTTGACGATCTACTCGAAGCGGTTACAGTAAAAACCACGAAGGGTTTAACTACGAGTAATGCTCCGCATATATGCTTTACTGGAAAAATGCCGGAAAAGCGTTCATTCTACCAAGAATTAGCACGCGAACGTGGGTTCGAACCGGTTGATGACGTTAACGCTAATTTGTCATTGCTAGTCGCCGATGATCCAAATGGTTCCAGTTCAAAAATAAAAAAAGCCCGCAAAAACGGCACAAAAATCGTTAGCCTAGAGGAATGGCTCGGCACAGCGCCGAGCGCTATTCCGCAAGAAACCAAAACCGAACAACTGGAACTTGGATTTTGACAAAATTTAAAGAGTTACGAGTTCAGCATTGGTGGAATTCTTTAGAGCCTGGAACGACTTTAAAAACCGCAGATAACTGTGAATTGGAAATCATTTCAACTGGAATTTGGAATAAATCAGCGGGTCCAGACTTCCACCACGCGCGCATCAAATTGGGAAATCAGATTATCGATGGCGATATTGAGATTCATTGCCGCGCTTCCGATTGGTTCCGTCATAATCACGAACCCAATCCAGCTTATTTCAACGTAATTTTACATGTTGCCGAATTTGATGATTTAACAACTATCCAACGCGAGATGTTACCGCCTTTGTTAATCCTTAAAGCTGATCAACACCCAAATGACGCAATGTCACAGATAAAGCCCGGAGATTGTTCGGCACTTTTCATAAAAAAATCCGAATCGCAACTTCGCCATTTTCTTGAAGAAGCCGGCATGGAACGCTTCACCAATAAATCCGTTAAAATTATGCGCGACGCTTTGGCAGATGGAATTGAATTTTGTACACTACGCGCCATGTTTGACGGTATCGGCTATAAAAATAATCGCAGCAATTTTGTTGAACTGTTTAACCGTTACCATGAATATCCAGAAAATATTCGTAGCGAACATTATGAAGCAATTCTCTGGGGTGAATCTGGATTATTGCCAGATCCAGCAGTCAATCCGCCAGCACAACCACTCTTAGATTTTGAAACGTCTTGCTGGGATCGTTGGTGGAGCATACGAATAAAATCACGCCCACAAATAGCGTGGAAACGCAGTTCCGCACGGCCAGTGAATTCACCTGAACGAAGACTAGCGGCAGCAGTTCAAATCATCAAAAAATTTGGCGAAACGCCATTGCGCTATTTTTCTAAGATGCACCAAAGCGCTTCTTCTTATGACGTTTTCAACCGTCAACTGCTAGAAGAACTGAGACTGAATGATCTGTTATGGAATAATTGGACGGATTTCTACACGCCACTCAAAGTTCCAAACGCAGTACTTGGGCAATCTCGCGCCAACGAATTGGCGGTGAACGTGGTGCTTCCCGCGCTACATGCTTACGGTAAATTAAATCAAGAAGCTGGCTTAAGTGAATTTGCCGCCAAAGCTTGGCGACAATTACCACCGATACAACAAAACATTGTCACGCGCACTGCTGCGGCGAAATGGTTTGGCGAACATCCACATCACAAACTGATTTATGCCAATGCTGCCACCAGTCAGGGAGCTATGCTTCTATATCAAAAATTTTGTGAGAATTGCAACAGTGATTGCGCTGGTTGTCGGCTCAATGATTCAATGTATTGACATCAATATTTCCCTGATGAAGTTCACGCGCGCATTATGCGCGCGCTAACTTTAGGAATCGTTTTTATGCAATATGGGAGCTATGCTTAATAGAGTAAAGATTGTCTTAAAACCGTTCCCCAGATTGAAAAATTGGATTAGCACACTAAATTTTATAGCTTATCCTTTCAACTAAAAACTAATGGAGCATGAATGAATAAACGACTGCGTAAGAAAAAATTTGTGGCAGAATTTCAGGAAGCCGGATTTGAATTTTTCGCTAACTTCACCGCTGAAGACTGGGAAAGATTCACCGCCAAGTTTGCTGAAATCGTTGAAAAGCATAACGTCTATTTCCATGGACATTGTGCCGAAAATGATAATGGAATCGAATCTATTGAAGGTTTTGTTATTCTTGGAACAATCAAAGCAAATCTTGATGAAATTGGTAAAAACTTCATAAAAGAACTGACCGAAACCCTGCAACTCACCAACGTCAAAACTGGCGAGCTCGAAGATGCCCATTACCCGGGTCGAACTCTTAAAGTCGGCTGAGAATATTAATATCCGGCACTCAGCCGGATATTCTTTAAAAAATGTATAGTGCTGAAAATTACAAATTAATTCTTGCCGGTGAAACTCATACAGGACTCTGTAGTAAAACCAATGAAGACAATTTTTGCTACCTAAGCCGTGCTGACGAAATTAACCAAATGGCAATGATCGCCGACGGTATCGGTGGCCATGCTGATGGCGCTTTGGCGAGCCGTTTATGTTGTCAAATCATGCTAAAAGCTTGGAATGAATGTGGAGTAGGTCATGAAGTTGATCCGAAAAAAATCCAACAGTCCATGATCAATGAGGCTGCACACTGTAACAGCCTCATTAACCAAATGAACCAAAATCGGAACGGTAGTAAAATAATGGGCACCACATTAGTGGTAGCAGTCTTTACGCCAAATCACATCATCATCGGACATGTGGGCGATAGTCGTTTTTATTGCTTTGAAGATTCCACGATTGAGTTTCTGACGCGGGATCATAGCTTAGTGATGGAATTAGCCCAACAAAAAATGATTTCAGCCTCCGAAATGAATGGACATCCTTATTCACACATAATCCTACGTGCAATCGGTACTACACCACACATCAAAATTGAAACTAAAATCCATAAACGCCATCCAGGGCAACGTTTCCTGCTGTGCTCAGATGGATTGAACAGACATCTTTCAGACCCACAAATCCTTGGTATCATCCAAGAGTCCGAATCTCCTCGCGAGGCAGTTGATGCATTGATCCGTTCCACCCTGCGCTCCGGAGCCCAAGATAATGTCACCGCAATCTGTGCATTTCATTAACTCTGACAAAAACCAACTCAGAAAATCTATTATACTGGATAGCCGTAAAACAGTAAGCTGAAAACTTGAAGGCACAAACCTCGCAAGTCAATAGAAGAATTCTATTATATTAGTATTTCCGATGTTAAAATTATCATTAAAAATCTATTTACAGCCTGATTTCTGCTTGATAAAGATTGTTTTTCTCTATTTTTAAGCTATTGTTATCATTATTAATGAGCTAAAGTTTTTACAATAATTACCTGATATTAAGGAATAATAATGACTATAGATACGAACGGACCACCCCATCATGGGATAAAATTATATTGTAGCATATCCAGATTACGACACTATTTTGAATGATAATTTAAGCCTTCTTTAATGAATATATTATTTCGATGTCAGTCCTGTGATGCTCTAATGGATTTTCAGTTAGAATCTGGCGCAGAACGAGGTCAATGCACAAGTTGCGGGCATGATTTGGTCTACCCTTTTTTTTTCACTGCTGGACTCTCTGACAAGAGACCAAAAGCTTCAAAATTAATCCGGTTTTTCGCGCTGTTCAATCTTAAATTCTCCAGAAAGATACAGAGATTTTTCCATCAGTGCCGTGAAAAAAAACAGCAGGTTAATCTTTGCAAAGGGCGCCTACGCAAAAGTGACTTACAAGCATTGCAGTACATCGAAATCGCAATTAAAATGGAAACACACGATGAGCACTGATTTTGATAAAACTGTACCAATGTTGAGCAAAAACACTGATTTTGATAAAACTGTACCAATGTTAAGCAAGAGCACTGATTTTGATAAAACTGTACCAATGTTGAGCAAGAACACTGATTTTGATAAAACTGTACCAATGTTAAATACGATCCCGCTTTGCCCAGAATGCTCAACTCAAATGACTGCGCATTCAGAATTGGACCATCTCAATCAATGCCCGAGATGCGCTCATGTCAGTGCAAAGGGCTCAATCGCACACTCAGCCATTGATGGATATAAAATTCTTCGCCAAATCGGCAGTGGTGGCATGGGACGAGTTTTCTTATGCTATCCACTTGACAATCCTGAACAACTCACTGCCCTAAAATTAGTCTTTCCTGGTCAAGATCCGCAAGGATTAACCAAAAAACGTTTCCAACAAGAAGCTAAATTGTCTTCACTTTTGAAACATCCAAACATCGTTGAAGTATACGGGTCAGGAATTGACCATCAAAGTTGTTACATTATTATGGAATATATTGACGGTAAAGACTTAGAGTCAGTAGTTGCAGATGCTGAGCCAATGCGAGAAACTCAAATTCTTGATATTGCTGCAAAGCTTTCACATGCTCTTAGTTATGCATGGGATGAATTCAAAATTCTTCACCGTGACATTAAACCTTCCAATATCATGCTCAATTCACAGAATGAAGCGAAGTTGATGGATTTCGGTATCGCCAAATCTCTGAGTTTAGATTCCAGTACCAATAAGATCACCATGACCAACCACTGCGTGGGAACTCCACACTTCATGAGCATTGAACAATCTCGCGATAGTAGCCGCATTGACTGCCGCTCTGATATCTTCTCGCTAGGCGCTTCACTCTATTTTTTATTGACCAAACGCCACCCATTTCCCGGCGATAACCTCGTGACCGTAGTTGGCAATATGCTCAAAGATGCACCTGAACCGCTTGAAATGGTAAATCCTGAAGTTTCTAAATCATGCGCACGTTTAATCCACGCAATGATTGCCGCTAATCCAGATGAACGCCCCCGCGATTGGGATATGATGCTCAATGAACTTGACCGAGTCGAACGGGGATTACCGCCGCAAAGCCAACGCTTGACCAAACCGCAACTAAATGAGGATTCTCTTCAATTGGCCTTAAAAATGAATTATGGAGACGAGACCCTCAATACGGCTAATCAAACTGCTTCCACCGGTAAATTGTCTTTTTCAGAACGCCTCCGCCGTGGTTTTTTTAAGAAAAACAACCCCACCTCAGCGACTGTCAACGCGCATTAAGATTGG
>DLIO01000034.1 GCA_002483765.1 Lentisphaeria bacterium UBA7640
ACATCAAATGCAGAAGAACCCATATTAATGACACGACCCTTGTTAGTGGGGGGGTAAGCTGGTCATTGCCTAGAAAACTCAGTAGCTACAGAAAACCTAGCATGGTAGCGTACTTTATGGATATGAAGGCTATTCCTGGAGGAAGCGCGACAGAACAGCAAGGAACCCTTATTATTAATCCATACGCAACTGGGTCCCATAATTTTATCGGACGCCGACATGGCGGAAAAGGAGAAAGCATGGCTAATGATGGTGCCTTCAATGTGTTATATCTTGACGGTCACGCACAGGCGATGAATTCTTATCCTTCGTTCAGTCCTGCAACAGATCCATTCTGGGGCAGACCATCTTCTAACCCATAATATTTCAACTACTATAAATTAATCATTAAAACTGGAGACAACATAACATGAAATATATTCTTAGTCTTTTAACTGTCTTTTCTTTAAGCGCATCAATCTGCGCTAACTCACCCATGGTCAAAAATGGAGGATTTGAGAAAAATTTATATAAAGGAATACCTAATGGCTGGGGCGGTAAAGTTATCCTTAAAGATGGGAAGGTGGCTCCGTTACAGGGAAATTTGGATCAGAGTGACTTTAAGGAGGGGAAACAATCCTTCAAGTTAGAATTAAACAATGACAAAAAATCTATCATAATGGAGACTACACTAGGCGAAGTTCAGCCGGGTAAAGTGTTTGAATTTTCATTCTGGTGCAAAATAAAGGGTGAATGTCGGCTTACCATTCGCGAAAATCACCTTACTCCAGAGGGGAAATGGCGTGCGAAATTATTTAAGAATTTTATTACTGTCAATGGCCCAACCGATTGGAAAAAATACACTGCTAAAATAATGACAGTATCTGGCGATGGCATACTCGGAATTACCATTTTTATTGATAAAGGCCCCGGCGAAATATGGTTGGATGATTTCAAAATAGAAGAATCTGAAGTTGGCTCTGGCGATGAAATATCGTTCAGGATAAACCCTAATGAAAATACTTTTGTGGCCCTCAAGTATAATCCATAACACTTTGCTCTATTATACAATCAATCATAAAAACTGGAGATAACATAACATGAAATATATTCTTAGTCTTTTAACTGTCTTTTCTTTAAGCGCATCAATCTGCGCTAACTCACCCATGGTTAAAAATGGAGGATTTGAGAAAAATTTATATAAAGGGATACCAAATGGTTGGGGTGGTAAAGCTATCCTAAAAGATGGGAAGGTAGCTCGGTTGCAGGGAAGTTTGGACCAAAACGATTTTAAAGAAGGGAAGCAATCCTTAAAGCTAGAGTTGGGTAATGATGAAAAAACTATCATAATGGAAACCACACTAGGTGAAGTTCAACCTGGGAAAGTATTCGAGTTTTCGTTTTGGTGTAAGGTTAATGGCGGATGTAGGCTTATTATTCGCGAGAATCATCTCACTCCAGAAAAGAAATGGCGGTCGGAATTATTTAAAAATTTTATTACTGTTAACGGCCCAACCGATTGGAAAAAATACACTGCTAAAATAATGACAGTACCCGGCGATGGCATACTAGGAATTACCATTTTCATTGATAAAGGCCCCGGCGAAGTATGGTTGGATGATTTCAAAATAGAAGAATTTGAAGTTAGTTCTGGTGATGAAATATCGTTCAGAATGAGTCCTGGCTATTATATCAATGAAAACACTTTTGAATTACCTCAAAATAGTTCGATGCCAATTTTTCTGACCTGTGCGAACAAGACTCAGCACAAATTTAAAAATCCTCGACTTGTTTTTGAGATTCCGAAAAAGATCAAATTATTAAGTTGCGGTTATGACGCACGCGAGATAAAAGCTGCTGAGGAATTTAATAAAAATGGCATGAGTTATGTAAGATATGAATTCAGCATGCCAGTTCCCAAATCCATTATGCGTTCGCCGGACTATTCAAAAACAGCCTATAATTCAGTCATCCCCTTATTGTCCAGCAATGCACTTCCTTCGTCGGAAAAGTATAGCTGTTATATTTACTACAAAGACGACGCGCTGGACTGTAAGCCATCAGAATTCAAGGTACAAATTATTCCTGAAGTTCCTACTGTTACAGCTCCAAAAAAGTTTTCTACAGGAATCCATTCTGCGACTAGCATTGAATACTATGGCTCTCCGTTAAAAAGATTTATGGAATTTTATAAAAATAGCGGATTTAATACTATTTATTTACCAGATGTTCTGCGTGCTGGTTCATTATATCCTATGCGTGACAACCGCAATGTAGGCCCAATTTTTGAAGCAGCTTATTCTGCAGGCGTTTCTGCGTACGTATCTACAAACGCCATGGTTAACGGCTACACTTTACGTTATACATCAGCCACAATAAATGCTCCAGATAGTGTCAAAATAAAAAGAGCTAACGGCAAGATTGATAAGAATGCTTTTGATCCGGCATACATGATCCGTAAAGGTGAATGGTATGCCAAGGGACTCAATCAGATCATTGACCAAGCTATACGCTTTAAAGCCAAAGGTATTTGGATAAACTGGGAACCATATATGTTTATAGGGGGTGGAGGTAGTTTTACGGAATTATCCCTTAAAGACTTCGCTAAATTTAGTGGCATTGCTGAAACGATTGTGCTTAAAACTGCTCCTGATAAACTGTTAGAGCAATATCGTGATGAATTCTACAAGTTTCAATCTTTCCAGTGTGGACAGGCAATGAAATCAATGATGGAGTTAATCGAAAAACGTTGCAAAGAACAGAATCATCCTCTGGAGATAATGTTATGCACAGGTGCACAATTGCTTACTGGAGTAACAAAACTAAAAGAGACAGGACGATGGACCAAGATACAACATTACCGTAGAACTTTTATGGCTGAAGACTGGCTCAAGTACTTTGGAGCAGTATCATCATGGTATTATGTTTATTTCAGATCAAATGATTATCTTGAAAAAGACAATCAAAAACTTATTGATGTCGGGTATCGTCTTTCTGAATCACATGGAACGCTTGTCCCTACAAGCCACGTTAAAACCCTCCACGAGGTTGAAACTATTGTCTCATACCTCAAGGCGCAATCCGAGCGCGATAACATAGAAAAACGTAAGTATATCCACCTCTCGCAAAATCTCCAAGCTGGCAATTGGGTAGTAAAGCCAGAAGCGATAAGCTTGCAGATGCTGGCAACATTTATTGGTGGTGCTGATGGCGTTGATTTATATTTTTTCCCGCAGGGTTATGACGGTACCTACTGGCACGAGGCCGCCAAAGCTAATTCAAAGATCGCAATGTTCGAAGACTTCATAATGACAGGCGAACAAAATAATGAGACTGTTTCCGCTTTGGCGTTAACAACATTATTTAATTCGGACGAAGCAGATTTTAAAGAGCGACTAGCTATTCGTAATTTCGAGAAAGATGGCAAGCTCTTAATAGCACTCTGTAATTTTGACTATCTTGATGCAGTCCCAGTTAAATTAAATATATCCCGCCCAGACGGTAAATATACTTTGACTGCGCCGTGGCTTAAACATCGTTTTCGTACTAAGCAATCAGAATTACTAAACTCTAAGGAATTAAAAGATATAGAGTTAGTGATCCCTCCAATGACTGTACGTTTTATTTTGTGCTCCGCTAATGAGGACAATCGCGACTTTAAAGACCTCTATCTTGAGGAGATTAAAGAGGAGATTAAGAAAAACGTACCACAACTTAACGCTAAATTTGAACAGCGTTTAAAGGATGCCGAACACAGATTGAACTCCGTAAATAATAAAAGAAAAGAAACTTTCAACACAAAAACCTTTGAACCTGTTAATTCAAGTTTATTTAAAACCGCATTGAAAAATGAAGATGGCACATATGTCTTAGAAGTCGATGCAGGAAATACAAAAATTAACATTGTTCCTGAAGATGGGGCTGTTATTACTAAGTGGATAGTCGATGGCAAAGATCAAGTAAACGGCAAAATTTGTTTAAACCGCTTTTATCTACCAAGATTAGATAACAATGATATTAACGGGACTTTTCAGCTTAAGTCTCAAGGGTTGAAAGATAAAAATTTAGCAATAGTGTTTGAGCATACTTTTTCTGAAATTACTATACGCAAAAGCTTCTATTTTGAGCCAGACGGAAAATCATTTAAAGTAAATTGCGAGATAATTAACAATT
The DNA here is from genome assembly GCA_002483765.1 of Lentisphaeria bacterium UBA7640. Lineage (GTDB taxonomy): Bacteria > Verrucomicrobiota > Lentisphaeria > Victivallales > Victivallaceae > UBA7640. The sequence continues at coordinate 4,153 of DLIO01000034.1, forward strand.
CAAAAACGTTCCAGACAATTGGGTTCTGGTACTGGAATGCTTTCACCGCTGGGATGTGGAAAAATAATCCTCAACTGGAAGTAGGCGACAAATTGTTTACAGATATAAGTCATACAAATTCGACAAACTATTATGAAACATCAAAAGACCCAATGGTGAAAAACCTATTAGGCGCTATCTCCTATGAAAATAATGAAGGACAAAAAAGTTTCGGGTTGAAAAGTTCAGACAGTACAATTACTCTAACTACTGAATTGTCAGACATCGCTGGTTTTCTGACTTGGGCTGTCAACAAGGAAAAGTTTAGTACACTGGAATTACTTTTCAAAACCAAAGTTTTGAAACAAAATCAAATAGTTAACTATCCACTAATTTATAGATTTATGCCCTAAACACTTATTTTAAGGTTCACGAATAAATTTCAAACAGGTTTTAAAACATGAGTACTTCTTCAACAACGAATATATTCATTATTGAAAATTTAAAATTGAAAGTATCGTATAACAATACTATAGGCAGAATAGACATTATTCACAAGATAAATGGAAGTGCCTATTCAAGCACAACTCCCTTTTACTTTATCTACGGCAATTCCTATGCTTACAATCTGCCACAGCATTGCAAAACCAGCATAAAAAGAACCGCAGATAAACTGACGTTTTATTTTGACGAGTTTGAATTCTGGGCGCGCTTTAAAGGACATGGTTACCATAAACCGGAACCGGGACCGGATTTGAAGTTTGAATTTTCAATTATCCTTAAAGATGATCATATCATATTCAGAACAGAAAAAATACAGAATATGGATGAAGAAGAATGTGCAGTCAACTTCCCGCACGGGCTGCTCGAATTCAGTTCTCAGAACACCGCACAACTGATTTTTCCTTTTGGTTTCGGTTCAATGTTCGAATTCCCTAGAAATGATTATTTTATATATTCCACTCCTTGTGAACGTCCTCAATATTCTTTGCCGCTTTATGCTTTGTTTGAACCTGGGGGCGGATTGGGTGTTTATTTGAAAAATCCATATGATATGAATACCACAGTTAGTATAAACAGCAAAACCAAGGGATGGGCCTCAGTAGAAAGCAGTTTTTCCTTTGAAAGGAAAAACGCCAACTATGCTCGTGAAGTACACATTTATCCAATGCTGAAAGGTCAGAATTATATTGATTTAGCAAAACTTTATCGCCACATTTTAAAGAAAGAAAAGCGTTTTGTTTCATTACAGGAAAAGATTGATCAAAACCCTGATGTGGAGAAACTGGTTGGATCAGTCATTTGGAAGCATAATGTTTACTCGGGAGAGCGTCCGGCTGGAGTTAAGAAAAACTACAGCCTTTACATGCTTGATCCAGAACAAAATGAGTACGAGGGATTACCAAATAACTGGACTGCAAAAGAAGTATTTGACACGGCAAAGGAGCGCGGATTTGACCGTGTATGTGTTTACAATACTGGCTGGAATAACAAGGGATTCGATAGCGGTTATCCAACTCGTTTCCCACCAAATCCAGAACGTGGAACAGAGGAACAGTTTAAGATTGCCGCAGATTATGGCCGGTCACTTTCGCAAGACTATATATACTCAGTACATGATAATTATCTCGATGTTTATGACAACTCTCCAGAATTTAATTTTTCCGAAACAAACACTAGAAAAGACGGCAGTCCTGAACCCGGAGGGATTTGGCGTGGTGGAAGAGCATATCTGATGTGTACATCTCAAAGTTCAAAGTATTTAACCCGCGACATTCCTCATTTGGCTGAAATGCTTGGCAAAGGCAGTATTTATATTGATGTGTTGGGCTGTGCAAAACTTGAATCATGTCATAACCCTTCACATCCGCAGGGAAAACGTGAAGATGTGGCTAGTAGGCGTACTATCTTAAAATTTATAAAACAACATATGGGTTCTGTAGCAACTGAAGGCACTCCCGGAGATTGCTATGCGGATATTGTTGATTTAGGAGCTTACTGTTACTATCACATGACAGCATCAAATCCTTTAACAGAACCAATCCCAGTTCCAATTCCACTATGGCAGTTGGTCTATCATGATTCTTTGTTGAATTATACTTCTGAAAGTACTTTTAAGGCTTACGGTAGCGAATACATTTTGTATATGGCACTTTACGCTTTGTTGCCAACGCAGTTTGATGATGTCTCGAAAAAACTCTCCCTCGAACTGCGGGATACTTACAAGGCAGAAATGATATCCCACGAATTTATTGAAAAAGTTAATGTTAAACGTGATTCTAACGGCTGTTTCTGGTCAGATGGTGTCGCTAAGACTGTTTTTAGTGACGGGACAAACGTTATTGCCAATTTCAGGAAAACTTCATACGAATATAAAGGGCAACTAATTCCTGCCCGTGATTTTATTATTACAAAACAAGCTTGATTGCTTCAATATGAAACAAGTACAATGAACACAGTCAAAACTTGCACAAAAAAACTTTCTTTGCCAACTTATCCGATCGCGTCAGAAGATCGTGAACCGCCTTTGTTGCCAGAGTTCACGCCCCGTGGTGCGACAATCTACCCCTACACAACTCAAGAGGTATTGAGTGATCAATCCGTTATGCGCGAATACGAGGCTGTTTATCTTGAAAATGATTATATTAAGTTAACCTTTCTCCCGGAGCTGAATGGACGCCTTTATTCTGCTTTCGACAAGGTTAATGGTAATGAGTTGTTTTATGCTAATCCAGTCATAAAAACAGGATTGTTCGCTGTCCGAGGGGCATGGGCGGCGGTTGGCGTTGAATTCAATTTCCCTAACAGCCATACTTCAACGACGCTTGACTCCATTCAGTGTAAAACTAAAGAATATGATAATGGTTCCGCTTCGGTAATTGTCGGGGAAATTGATGACACTTCTCGCATGGGCTGGAGTGTTGAATGCAAATTGCACCCAGATTCCAGTGCAATTGAGATGAAAATTAAACTCAACAACTCGACTGATCTGGCGCAACGTTATTATTACTGGACTAATGCGGCTTGCGCTGCTTATGACGAAACAGAATTTATTTTTCCTCAATCCACCCACAAACTATTAACTCATCCTCCGATGGATGCTTCGCGTTTAGCAAGAATTGACTATCCCGTTCACAACGGTAGTGATATCAGCTTTTTTAAAAATATTAAACAACATTTTCCCATATTTGCAGAAAACATGGATGAAGATTTTTTTGGTTTATATCATCACAATCTGGATTATGGAGTTGTTCATGTCGCTGACCATTCACTCGTACGAGGTAGAAAGTTATGGACATTCGGAACAGCTAGAGATGGACGTATTTTCATTGACCAACTGTCTGACGATGGACTTGACTATTGTGAATTGCAAACAGGACCATTTTCCTTACAATCTGATTATCGTATGCTCCAACCTGGACGTATGCATATCCAGACAGAATACTGGCTACCGGTAGCCAATACTAATGGATTCAATCTAGCTTGTCGAGAATTCAGCGCAAAAGTCGTTGCTAAAGCTGAGCAAATTGAAATAAAGTTATGTGCCACTGTCAAACTTAAAAACGCAGTGGTAAAAGTCCTTAAGGATGGCAAAGGAATAACTTCTCAAAACTTTGATGTTACTCCATGTCAAACAGTTAAACTGCAATTGGCTGGAAATGAATTTGATTCTATTTCTTTTTTGAATGCGGACGGCGAACAATTGGCGATTTTCACACATCAGACAGTTCCAGATTTTCTTTGCAGTCCTGATGATTCTACTAGTTTTTATCAACCTGCGTTGCTTGGGAAGTATTTGGAAGAACAGGATGATATTAATATGGCAACCGTCGTTTACGAAAAACATTCTGCAAATGATCCGTTTTGTATGCTGGCCGCCACTAGAATTGCCTTTGATCAGGGATGTTTTAGTAAGGCTGAACAGTATTTGCTTGATATCATGCGTGTGGATCGCAATAATGGCGAGGGCTTAATTCTACGAGGCCTGCTTTATTATCGTAATAACAATTTAGCATTAGCGGAAAGAGCGTTTTCCCGTGCTGCTGATGATAACCGATTTCGTGATCGTGCCTTGTTTTATTTGGCATACTGTGCTGTTTCGGTTCAGAATTATCGGCGTGCTTTAACAATCTTTGATGAAATCTGCCAGTATGGGGTTCCAGATGTTAGGGCACAGCGCTTGAAAGTATATTGTCTGCAACGGTTAAACATGGATTATGCTGGTGCTAATATTTCATCAGAAAATACTTTTCCCATTTCTTCAATAATGGAAGAAGTCGGCGAATTAATTGGGTTGCGCCATTATACAGCTGCGCTGGAACTGCTTGAACAATCTGATGGAAAACTTGATGCAAGTACTCTTTACTATCATGCATGGCTAAACCACATGACAGGCAACGGAAAAGCAGCGCTACACTGTCTTTCTGAGGCAAGTAAAACGCCATGGACTGCCCGTTTCGCATTTCGCCTAGAAATGGAAGCGATTCTCCGTTATGCCTTGAGCATACAACCAGAAGATTGTACCGCCAGTTATCAATTGGGATGTTTACTCGCTGCAAAAAAACGTTGGGAGGAAGCCACTCCGTTTTGGCATGCCATAAAAACAGGTCAATATCTTAGTGATTCCCAGCGAAATCTAGCCTTGTATTATTGGAAAATAAAAAACGATATTGAATCAGCCGCAAGACATTTTCAACTTTCGTCATTTGCTAATGATGCCGGTTCTCGGACTCTTTTGGAAGCGGAAATGTTCTTTGAGGAAAGCGGAGACTTACAGACCAGGCTGAAATTATTTGAGAATAGCGTTTTGGTAAAAACTGACAATCGTCTTCAACTTGCGAGGGTAAAAGTTCTTTTGGATAATGATTGTCCGGAAAAAGCCTTTGACTTATTAAAAAACGGTAACTTCCGTCTTTGCGAAGGCAAAAAACTTTCCCGCAGTCTTTATGAAAAAACTTGTGACGCCCTAGCTGAAAAAGCGTTGTCAAAAAAAAATTATGGAGCGGCAGCAAACTTTTATCTCAAAGCAACCAAATATCCAGAAAATATTGGTCTGGGTAAACCGTCAGGCAATAAAGAAGCCAAATGGTATTATTTAGCTGGAATAACTTTTCTAAAGCTTGGTGACGAAAAACAAGCGACCGAATGTTTTGCCAAGGGGGCTGAAAAAGGAGATTGGGTAGATATTGAATTCTTTCCAATTAAACAACTTATTTGGGAAGCTTCTTGGGAAAACATCGATATTGCATATTGGACTAATATTTTCTTCAGATCGCGTTGTTCGGAAAAAGCAGGTTTAACTGCACAAGCAGAAACTCTTATGCATCGTTTTTCAGAATATATGCAATTACAGGGAAAACATGGCCGACAATCAGCTCCTGAATATCAGGAATTGACCAAACTAAAAATATGATTATAGTTTAAAATTTTAATTTTATAAAAACATAGATAAATCGAGGATTAATAATGATTGAAAGTGTGAAATCGAAAATGGATTGGATATCAGGAGTTAAAGAAAGCAGCTCGTCGAATCGTAATGAGGCTACTATTACCGAGTCCGCTAGGCAGGTGCCTGTCGCTGGTACGTATGATGTAATTATTGCAGGAGGAGGTCCAGCGGGAGTATGTGCTTCGCTGGCTGCCGCCAAATGTGGTGCAAGTGTTCTTTTATTAGAGGTGGGGGGATGTCTTGGAGGTATTTTGACGTCAGGTTTGATGTCAAATATTATTGATTCTGCTAACAAAGGTGGCCTATTATGCGAAATCATTACAGAATTGCAAGGCATGAAAATGACAGGAGGTTATAACTCTGTCGACCCCGAGGCTATTAAACATATATTTGAACGGCGTGCGAATCAAGCTGGTGTCAAAGTAAGACTCCATTCACGAGTTGTTGCGGCAATCGTATCTCCAGAACGTCAGCTTGAAACCATAATCACCGAATCATCTTCAGGACGGGAAGCTTGGCGTGGCAAAGTATTCATTGATGCGACTGGAAATGGTGATCTTGGTGCACTAGCTGGTTGTTCTTATGAATTGGGTGACTCAACAGGTAGGCTTCAGGCAATGAGCCTTTGCGCTTTAGTATATGGTGTAGATGCAACCAAAATTCCTGAATTATTACGATCTGATGAAGGCAAGCGTAATTTGTATGAACTATTGAAAAAATCCGGTGCAACTCCCAGCTATTCGATGCCTACTCTATTTCCATTAAATAACAAAGGTTTTTTATTGATGTCCAACCACCAGTACCAGATCCGCCCAGATGATGCGCAGGCTATTTCCGATGTAACATTATCCGCCAGATCTGAACTTTGGAACCAAATCGTGGCCTTACGCTTGACCGATCAGCGTCTGACCGAACTTCGTCTCGGAGTTACTGCAGCACAGATTGGTATTCGCGAAGGACGCCGGATTGCAGCGCAATACCGGTTGACTGTTGATGATTTGATTCACGGTAGGCGTCAGCCTGATCCAGTTTGTCGCGCAACCTTTAGCATTGATATTCATGGTGCCTTAGATGGTAATTCTGGCTATACTTCAAGTGGCATGAAAGTTCAACCGTACGATATTCCTCTACGAGCGTTGATTGCCCGAGATGTATCAGGACTGTTGTTGGCTGGTCGCTGTATATGCGGTGATTTTTATGCCCACGCAAGTTACCGAGTAGTTGGTAATGCCGCTCCAGTTGGCGAAGCAGCAGGCATTTGCGCCGCCCTGGCCGTCCGTCATAACATACCAGTGGAGGAAGTCTCATATACTGATTTCGTGCAGTCCGGAGGTAATCCTCATCCTTCAGGCAACAATATTTAAATATAGAAAATCTCTATCATTATCATTATCATTATCATTATTACAATTAAAATAGGATGAACTAAATTTAATGTCTGAAATATGTGAATCTCTAATTGATGGAAAAACCTTTGGTTTTAAAGATGTCTTGGTGAAATTTAAAGATCAAACTCTTAACTTGGGCAATGCACTATTTGTTCGTGAATTAGACTTGTGCGAAGTAGTGCCCCGAACAAAATCCTTTGTATATCTGCCATTAAAGAAAGAACTCAGTTTTGAACAAGATTATTTTGATTTTTCTTTTATTGGTTATGCTTTACCTGGCGATATCAGGAAGACTGAATTTGAATTGGTTAATATCGAAGC
>DLIO01000128.1 GCA_002483765.1 Lentisphaeria bacterium UBA7640
CTTTAAAAAAAATGTTATTTCATGCAAAAACAAATATGGTGAATTCAACCCGCAAATGCAACTTTATCGTTTACAAATTTATAAAAAATTTCAACGGGTCTTTTAAACTCCAAGTTTTTTCTTGGCCTTCTGTTTATTTTATATTGTATCTGTTTGATATTCTTAGTATTCAATTCGTCAATGATCTCTTTTTTCGGACAGTATTGCCTGATTAACCCGTTTGTATTCTCTACCTGCCCTTTTTCCCATGAACAGTAGGGATGAGTAAAATAAATCTGACAATTTAATGCCTTACTCACTTTTTCATGTTCGGCAAACTCGGTGCCATTATCCACCGTAATGGATAATACCATTTCCTTATACGGAAGCAAAAGTGCGATAATGGCTTGTGCCACGACTTTTGCGTTTTTGCCTTTGGGCAGGTAGGTCATCATCATCTGCCCGGACACCCGTTCGGTTACTACCGGAATAAAACCCTTGTGTTTTTTGCCTTCCATCAAATCCCCTTCCCAATGTCCGAACTCTTCCCTGTTATTGGCTTTTCAGGCCTTTGTTCAATACTCACGCGGTCTTTTATGCCTACCTTATCCGCCGTGAAACAGCCCGTTTCCGGTGTTTGAGCCTGTGTCGCAAATGGGTGAAAAGTGTGCCGCCATTGCGCTTGTCCGCACGAATGAACTGATAGATTCTTTCTATACTTACCATCTCGATACCGTTGGCCTTACAATAGCCCACAATCTCTTCGGGCGACCATTGTTCTTCTTCAATATAGTTACGACACAGTTTTTCGATCCCGGGCGTAAAACGTCTCGCGCGTTTGAAGCGCTCCTTGCGTTCATCGGCTAAAGCTTGTGCCTGATCTGCATGATATCCGCCTCTCTTGCCTGCATTTCGCCTTAATTCCCTGCTTATGACACTTTTATGAACCCAACCTCTTTGGCTATCTCTTTTTAAGAAATGCCTCTTTTGTGTAAGGCAAAAATTACGTACCTTTGTTTCTCGGTTAAATGTCTCATTCTGCAACTTTTTTAGGACGAAGGCCAAGATAGAGATTTTATCCGTTCGGAACAAAGAGAAGGGGAGTTTTTCCTCTTCCTTTGTCCGAAAAAATCTTATCTTCCTGGTTGTCCTTAAAGTTGCATTTACTAATTGAACTTACATATTTAAACGACACAAAATAAAATTTTGTGTCGTTTAAATATTTGTTTTTGCATGTATCAATAATTAGTTTCAGTTCTTCTATTTATTAATGTTGAACTATATTATATAGAAATTCCGAGCCTATATCTATGAAGATGATCTGTCTCTTGATGAGTAACGTCAATATAACCCGTTACTGGTGGGCTCGCAAAGAAACTGTAATGATGCGCCGAAAACTGCCTAGAAACAATAGATGGACCTATAGAGAGTGGAACACCTTGAGAATATAAATACCAATCTATTTTAGATTCTGAAGAGAAATTATACCAAATTCCTAAAAAACCTTTCTTTCTAAAACAGACATTAACTCCGTAAGATTCAGGGCGTTCTATCCAAATTTTGAACTTTCCATTATTGTCATAATAGGGTTTGCCTACTGTCATATTTATAATTTCAACTGATCTCAGAGGTGTCCCCTCAAAATTCAAAGGTTCCTTTTCTTCAATGTCTGGAATAGAAAGTCTTAATTCTTTCAATTCTTCATAAGAATTGATATTTCTTTTATCGGAAATAACTCCTGATATCGAGACTTTACCTTCAATATTCAATAAACGTGAAACATTTATATCCTTAACAGGAAGATATGCGGAATAATCATCTTTGTATTCAGGAAAGTAAAGGGTTTTATATTTTTTTTTGAATTCCTCATATCCTCCATTCTTTTCATAATAATTTTCTGCAGTTTTTAATGCCTCACAATAAACATCATATAAAGAAGTAAAACTACCCTTTTCTACTATTTCACTACTTACGTTAGACCAAACTGCGAAATCCACATTTTTGGTAAAACTCGCTGTTTTATCATTATATAGCTTAATTTTCTTCACTAACGCATCGAATTCTTTCTCATTCTCAAATAATAGCATATTATTTGCTACTCTTATCCTCTCTCCTAATATTAAAACCCACTCCTTTTCAGAAGTATCACTTTCAATTGTTTCTACTGCAGAGTTATTGCAGGAAACTGCTACTACTGTTAATAATAAGGTAAACAGTATCCCTAAATAGTTTTGTTTCATTTTGATATATGTTTTAAAGATTACATCACAAAAATACAATTTAAAAATACATATAACAATACTATATAGTTATTTAACATAATTAAAATTGATATCTAATTTAGGGTCTGCTGAAAAAGTTTTAGGTGCGTCAAAGTGTCTCCGACAATTGGCGAATGCAAGCCGTCAAAAACGAAACAGTATTGAAATACTGCGAGTTAAAGACGGCGAAGCAGATGGCGTGCATAAAACTAACGAATTTTCATATTCTTTTTATACTTTTCTCTTTATCAATCTGCAAGGTTTTTCGATAATTTTGCTCAAAACCATTGCATTTATCTGTTTAAAATTCGCACTATTTCTCTTATTATCATTATAATGAGAGTTTTTCAGCAGACCCTAATTTACAAGTTCAAAAAGTAAGTGTAATTTGCTGATAGATAGCACGTACATTAAAATCGCTGTCACATAGACAACAACTTAAACAATTTCACATATAAGTAAAAAAAGAATATTATTTTGGAACATTTTCCAGTTTCTCGGCATAAAGGGCGATGCAATTTTCAAACCGGGAAATAGCCTCTT
>DLIO01000145.1 GCA_002483765.1 Lentisphaeria bacterium UBA7640
TTACATCAAATGCAGAAGAACCAGATTTTCGCATTTCACAGACAATGCGGTTAGCAGCAAGGCTCCTAAAAGACTCTTTTTAAATAATTTTGAAAGCATTTTTCTATCCTTTTTTAGATTAATTGTTCCAAGTAAATGAATACGTTATTCCGAGCTCTTTTGCTTCGCCACCACTTACTGCGTTGACATGACCGTCCATAAACATTCCGTTGGCTTTTTTACTGTGGAATAGTCCTAAATGCCGGTTATCGCTCCAGTTGGGGACAAAATAGTAACTTTGAGTTTTTTGTGAAAGAAAAAGGCTATCGCCAATATATAAATATTGTGATGGCTTTTTAATTGATGTTACTTTAAGAAAATTATGAGCATTACTTTCTTTTATGCCTTCTAGTTGATTAGGCTTGCAGACGTTCATTCCATAGCTTTCAAACTTACTAATCGGATGATTTTTGCTTTTTTGTCCAGCAATAACAGCATCAGGTTGCTTTACGGTTGGACATGCAAAAATGGCTGTCAGATAGCCGGTTAGAGGATCCCAAGGTGCATATCCTGTAAAATTTGCAAGATATTCTGGCCATTGGACATTACTTCCATTGACGGACGAAAGATATGGAAAAATTCGATCGTCATAATCTTGCGAATATTGCATTATCATGGTACCGAGTTGCTTGAGATTTCCAGTGCATGTGATTGCCCTCGCTTTGTCTCTCGCTTTATTTAGAGCAGGAAGCAACATTGCCGCTAAAATAGCGATTATCGCAATTACTACCAAAAGTTCTATCAGTGTGAACATCAACGGTTTACAGCTTTTTTTATTTGCTTCGTTCTTCATTTTAACAGTCTCCATTTTCTGGTAATAGTTTAGTGTTAAAAAGTTAACTTTCTAAACATTTTTATTTTTATTTTTCTAGATCGATTGTCTTTGAGCAATTTTTCAGCCATAATTTCTCCGAGTTTGTTACGGCTGCGTTTTTAGGGGAATTCATTATAATAATTTGATATCGAAATTGGATCTCTGAAAACTTATTTTCAGACCTACGTACTTTGGTGATTTTTGTTCTATAATAATGCCTCCATGCTTAAGGTTTTGCACTTTTTGGGAATATATTCATTGTTTTGTATTTTATCATTTTTTATGTACTATTTACCTCCAACTTTATTGTTTTGTTTTTTAACATTAAACCTTTATAATTTCACTTTGCATGACGAGCTGCGTTCAACCAAATATGGATAAAATGCATCTTGAGATAATTTATTGAGTGGACGTTTTTTAAGAATATTTTCAAGTTGAATTGCGGCCTGTAAACTAAATTCTTTAATCTTTTGCGCGAAGGTGTCTAAAGGAGGTGCAAGTTGTTCAAGAAAATCGGTATTGTCAAGGCCGAGTAAAGAAATATCCTTGCCAATATTTAGGTTTAATTCATTCATTACATTGTACGTTGGAATTACGCTACTTAAAGTGGCAATAATAAACGCAGTTGGACAGTCGTTTTGGCGCATTTCTATCCTCAACTCATCCCCATCCGAATCATCATTTATCACGATTCGCCATTCTGGTTTTACTGGAAGACCAGCATTCCACATTTCTGATTCATAACCACGTATTCTTAAGACATTTGAGCTACGCTTCGAATCACTCGCGATAATTCCGATGCGGCGATGTCCAAGCTTTTGAAGGTGCGCAACTGCTAGAGCTGCTGCTTGAATATGATCAGTACCGAAAGCAATTTCCGGTAATTCAGGATTGGCAAAACCCCCGATGGTAACCAGTGGCACGCCTATATCGCAAAGTTGTTTAATCTTGGCGGAAAACTCTTCGCGTGGTACGAAAATCATTGCGCCAGATAGTTCATAATCATGAATCAATTTTTCATATTGTTCAGGGGTGCCGTTCAAAGATACTATTTGGTAGCCCGTGTTTTCCCAATATTTGTAAAATTCGGACATGACGGGATTAACATACGCGGGATCGGAAGTAATAATTTCATGGCAAATAATGCCAATGCGCAAGTGACGGGGAGTCCGGCTTGAAGAATCAGTCACATAGGTTCCAGAACCAACCTTCCGTTCTAGCATACCTTTTTTACTTAATAGTTTGAAGCTCTTGTTGATGGTTACAGTGGTAGTGTTTAGGTGTTCTGCCAGTTGCCGGTCGCTCGGAAGTTTGGCTCCAAGAGGTAACTCGCTGTTTTTAATCCATTTCTCTAGCGAGTTTGCCAAACGTTTATATTTTGGTAAACTGGAAACGCAATCGTTCTTAAATGTTAAATCGTTCAGAATCATTTTTGCTCCTAAATAAAAAGCTTAAAATCATTATATAGCCATATCAATATTTTGTCAAGAGTGAAATATGTTTTTATTTAAAATAAAACAACATATATCGTTTAATGTATGGCAAGTTACTGATTTTGGCATCAATAAGCTCTTAATGAGTTTAAAATTCTAAAGCTATTATATAGCCATGTCAATATTTTGTCAAGAGTGAAATATGTTTTTATTTAAAATAAAATGATATATGTCGCTTTTTGGTGAGTTTTTCTTTGTGAGAGCCAAAACTCATTTTTCACTGAAGGTTTGAAACTGTGGGAAACTGTGATAATTTTTTGATTATGACAATAAGAGAATTCAGCCTGAAATATCGCCGTGAAATTTTTGGCATTGTTACTTTAACGGTATTAGCTCTAATTATACGACTAGCAGTGGCTACGCCTGGATTTTACGATATGCCAGCGCGTTTTTCCCGTCCTGACACTGGCGGATATTTGTCGCCGGCGTTAGCATTGGTTGAAACTGGGCGCTTTGACTCTGCTCCTGATTCTGGAGAAGCCATGGCTGGGCGTCCTCCCGGGTTTCCGTTGTTGATTGCTCTAGTATTCAGGGTTTTTGGGGAATCATATCCAGCATTGATTGTGATGTTATCCGTAATTGGCGCATTAACGGTTATTCCGGTCTATTTATGCGGAAGGCTTTGGGGCAGTAATACTGTTGCTACTGTCGCGGGGGGATTGTTTGCGTTGAATATTACGGCTATCGCATTGAGTCCGATGTTGTTGACGGATACTCTTTTTGCCTTTTTTGCGGCGTGGCAACTTTATTTTTTTCTTTTGTTTCACCAAACTAAAAGATTGCGTTGGTGTTTTGTCGCTATCGCGATAGCGGCGTTGTCAGCTTTGATCCGGCCAATCGCGATGCTGTGGATTTTTCCCGGTTTATTTCTGATCGCCATTATGCCAAAAATGAATGCTCGAAATAAAATTATGGCAGCAATCGGCTCACTGATTATTTTTTATGCAATACTAACGCCATGGATGTTGCGCAACTACAATTGTGGTGCTGGATTTTGTATTGATACCAATACTGGAGCGATGTATCATCAAAATGGTGCGATGTTATTGGCCAAAGTCAATGGCACACAATATGAAGATGAAAAACAGCGTTTATTGAAGGAACTTGACGCCGAATTTGCTAATCTTGATAAATATCCAGATGCCGCGTCAAGGGTTGATTATCGAATAACAAAATTTCGGAAATTGGTTTTTAAGCATCCGTTCACCTATTTTTCACTTCATTTTTCGCCTTACGTGTTGTTGCCAGACGTGGCGACTTTTTGTGAGTTATTGGGCATCAGCTCGAGCGATCGAGGGACTCTTAATGTGCTGAAGTCCGATGGTTTGATTGCCGCGACAAAACATTATTTTGGTGGACGTACTAGCATCGTTTTTGCTTTGCTACCGTTGTTACTGATTCCGTCAATTTGTTATGCCGGAGCCGCATGGCAGTTGTTCAAGTGGATTGTTCAAAAGCAGATTTTCATGTTGTTTTTATTTCTCGCTTTTGTGGAATATTTTCTATTTTTACCAGGCCCGATAACGGTGCCACGTTACCATCTTCCAGCGTTACCGTTGCTCGCTGTTATGGCCGCAATGGTACTGGTTCCAACTGTACAGAAAATTAGCTCGCAAATAAAAATAAAAAAACTTAGACCAGAGGCACAGTAATGACATTACCTCAAAAAGCGTTAAAACTCCGTTTGCAGGTTGCCCAGTTACTTCATCAACTAATCGAAGACGATTCTTTCAAGGTAGGTAGTAGATTACCCTCTGAGCGTAAACTGGTCGAACAGTTCAAGGTTTCGCGCAGTTCAATTCGTGAAGCGATTAGAGCGTTGGAGGCGGTTGGCATTTTGGAAAGCCGGCGTGGGGCAGGAAATATTGTTTTGAGTAAACAGGCAAACGTCATAACGCATTCACACGTGATTACAGAAGAAACGGAAGCTAAAGAAATTATGGAGATCTTGGAGATGCGTCGTGGACTGGAATTGGAGGCCGTGCGTCTAGCCACGGAACGCATCACCATGGAACAAGAAAAGACATTGCAATGTTATATTGGCGAGATGCGTATTGCTAATTGTGAAGCCGTCGCACAGGCGATTGAAACTGGATTTCACCAGCAGATTGTTGAATATTCAGGAAACCGTTTACTCCAACGATATTTCACTTCAATTATGCAGATGACGCAAGGTCTTGATGTTTTTGGAGTTTGTTCTCACTCGCAGTTAATGCTAGAGGTCCACGCTGAATTATGTGAATCAATTGTAGAACGCCTACCAGATGCCGCCGAAGCGGCGCTCAAGCATTATTTTGCGATATTGATTGATGCTCAACGTTAGGGACTACCAAGAAGTCATTATTTTGCGACGCCACTATCATTTTGTTCGATTATTATTCGCTTCAGATCATCGCGTAGCGATGATTGGAAGTTTCTATGAAATATATAGCGCATGATGGAACGAGTGAGCCAGAGTAAAAGAGTGAACAAGGTTATTGGGAAAACAATACAGTCAAAAATATATCCAACAATCAACTTGATGCTCCAGACAGCCATCTCAGTTGATTTCCGTTTAAGGTATCTTACAACTAGTTGGAATCGTTCCGGAAGCTGTTTAACTTTGGCTATAATGCCGTCAGAATCTTCGCTGTTCTCGGGAAATAGCTTTGTTTGAGCTTCAGCAAAGCCGCTTTGTGCCTCTTCAATGGCTGGAGCGGTGATAATTCGCGACAAATGAGATGCTCCCCATACAGAAATTGGGAGTATATACAAAACCGCGAGTGACGCAACGATGGATAATGAAAGAATGTCCCGAACTGTTTCTCGCACTTTTGTCCAGCCGCTAGCCCGCCAACGCAGCAGTAAACTGATTCCAAGCATAAAAAAGGTAACGCTTAAAACATATCCATCAACGATTGCTGCCGCTTTGAGCAGGTACTGAATTGACAAAATCGTTATACAGCCAGTTAACAGTGTCCGCCAAGCAATATCGACGTAGTCGTACGCCGATTGTACTATGTCGCCAACTTGTAGATTGAAAGATGCGCCTACACTAACCCCCGCAGTGCTGCCTTCAATAACCGCAAGACCGGCCTTAACTGCAGACATCGTCGCGAAACCAGCGAGTGCTTTCTTAAAAGTTCGATTTAAATATTGATCATTTTGAGTCTGAAGCGCGCCGACTCCACAACGCTGAACTACGGGTTCAAGGATGCCCCAAAAAGTCAGAACTGTTAAAATGAAACAGAGGACAACAGCGGCAGTGCGCATAATTTTGTTTTTCATATCTTTTCCCAAATAATTAAATTTTCTTTTGATATTCGAAGAATCACCATGGTTAGTTAATCTACTGCCCGAATATTGGAATAAAAATCTTTTTGTGTTAAAGAGATGAGTCGTTCCCGGATCAATTTGTCCGGATCTAATATTTGTAATGGACAAATCTATGGAGTAGGTGTAGTTTTCTTTTATCGGTGCTTTTTAAGAAAACTTGAATATTAAAATATTAACAAAATTTGGTCTTATGATAAAATCAACCGTATTTAAAAATGATCTTGACACGCCTTGCTTAGTTTTGGATATCGAGCTTTTTGAACAAAATCTACACACCATGCGCGATCATGCCATGTCGGCTGGGAAAAAACTTCGTCCTCATGCAAAAACCCATAAATGTTCTGAAATGACAAGACGGCAGTTAAAGTCGGGAAATTGTGCAGGGATTTGTGTTGCTAAAGTTTCGGAAGCATGGGTGTTAGCACAGTCCGGAATTAAGGATATTCTGATCACTTCGCCAGTAACCACTGTGAAGAAAATCGAAAAAATGTTCGATTGCGCCACGCTTTGCGATAGCTTAATTGTGGTTGTGGATAATTTTAACCATGTCGATTTTCTTAATGCCGAGGCGGCGAGGCGGAAAAATATCTTGAAAGTGCTGGTTGATATTGATCCGGAAATGGGGCGCACTGGAGTTGACTTTGCCAATGCTTTGGAATTGGGGAAATATATCACAGGCCAGTCTAATCTGAAACTTAAAGGTATTCAATGTTATGCTGGCCAGGTGCAACATATCTCTGGGTTTGAGGAGCGCCGTGACACCTCGTTGCGGCTAATGCGCCACGCCGCTAAAGTATTCAACCAATTCAAAGAGTCTGGATTGGGATGCGACATTTTTACTGGTACCGGTACCGGGACATTTGACATTGATTGCGAAATTCCAGAAATGACTGACTTGCAGGTCGGTTCGTATTGCGTAATGGATAGTGAATATTTTCAACTGGGAAGCCGGGATAATCCAAATCGATTTGAGGCTTTTCAGCCCGCTCTGACTATTCTTTCCAGCGTGATAAGCGTCAATCAGGATAATTTTGTAACAATCGACGCCGGACTTAAAGCCATATATTACACGCCAGAGGCACCACCTTTGACCATTAATCCACCATCTCAACAGGGTTGGAGGTATGACTGGTTTGGCGACGAGTTCGGCCGGATTAATATCCCTGCCGGCCAAACTAAACCTGCGCTCGGAGCTATTATCGAACTGTGCGCATCGCACTGCGATCCAACTATTAACCTCTTCGATTCGATCTATGTTGTTCGTAAAAACGAAGTGATTGACTGCTGGGCCATTGATTTGCGTGGACGATGTCAGTAAAAAATAGTATACCCGCGAAAGCGAGTATTTGGGAGCATAGTTTTAGTAGGGTCAAAACCTTCGTTCATATTTAAATATATTTTTAAGTGAATATTTCTGCAGTATAAAATTACCTCTAGGAGCCAGACCACTCAACCTATTTCAGGATAAAAGACTTTTTCGGGTGTAACTTTCATCTTCGAATTCGCGCGCGCATTATGCGCGCGTGAATTTAAGCGTGCGTTTATGACGCGATGTTTGGCGGTGAGTTACAGAAATAAATTAAAAAGATGGCATCCCCTACGGGATTCGAACCCGTGTTGCCGGGATGAAAACCCGGTGTCCTAGGCCTCTAGACGAAAGGGACGCAAGAGATAGTTTTGTAAAAATGGCATCCCCTACGGGATTCGAACCCGTGTTGCCGGGATGAAAACCCGGTGTCCTAGGCCTCTAGACGAAAGGGACGCAAGCTGATGTCATTTTAACAGAACGCTTATAATACCGCTGAAAATGTAAAATTCAAATCAAATTCATTGTTTTATCGTGAAAATACAGAATTGTTCATTAAGCCGATCGGGCATAGCTCGTTAATAAATTTGGTGGCTTGGTGCTATTTCACATGATTCTGCTATTATTTATGTTTTTTTAATAAATAATGGTTGCATTTGGAAAAAAATGGAATATAATGGAATATGTTGGAGTGCGAGTCATTTTCAAGAGGTTACAAAAAATGTTAACGTTTTGCGGGCAATATCGGTGTCAAATGGATGCCAACGGTAGATTGAAACTTAATCCACAATTAATTGATGGATTTATGGAACAAAATGCTGGCAAAATCGTTATGCACTGTTTACCTGAAGGTGCGGTCGCTGTTTATCCAGAAAACACGTACTTAGAAATGCGTAAAAATGAGCAGGCGGCAGCAGCAATGGCTGCAGATAGCGTAGTATTTCGTCGAAAAATGCGCCGTTTTGGAGCATTAAGTAGTTCGGCGCGAATTTCTGAACAGGGGCGTTTGACAGTTCCGCAGGGATTTCGCGATTATGGTTTGTTGTGTCCCGGCGAAGAAGTTTTAGTCGTTGGCGTTGAAATTGGTATTGAGCTTTGGAACGTTGAGCGTTGGAACGCTGAACTAGAGAAGATGGACGAACATGCCAATGCCAAAGGTGCTAGTGAAATGGCTGGCGATTTGTTGATGAAAGAGTAAATTTTGGGAGGATGTTATGAGAAAGTTATTGATTTTTGCGGTTATTGCTCTTTTTTCGTTGCTGATGATTGGCGCAGGGGGGATAACGACGCCAAGGACGCTCGACGAACGTCAAGAGCAACGCAAACAGCTTACAAAAGTTGTTGCAGAGATGCTGTCACAAATTCCGGAGAAACATCGTGAAGAGTGGCTTAAGGCTACGAAAGATAATCCTGAAATGCTTTTACGGATCAACACGACTGGTTTTGCGTTTCGTCCCTAGGAATCACGGTAAACTGCGGTTATTTTACTTTTTCAAAGGAATTAATTAGCTCTGCGGTGATAGGCGTTGCGGCTACTTTAAGCAACTCACAATCCGGTAATTCCGTACCGAAGCATTTTTGATAGTAGATGTCAGCATTATCGCCACGGGAAAAATTTGATGTATGCCATCCTTTTGATGCAGCATGGCACGCCGCACTTTCGCTTTTTCCATCCGCTAAACTAATCATCAACTCCAATGAGGTCGCAGGGAAGAAGCATAATGGTGATTTCATTCCTTCCATAAAAGATTTGGTTAAATTATTCAATTCGGCGATCGCGGTTTCCTGGCTCAGCGCCTTGATGTACCGGGTTTCACTACGGCATAACAACCAAGTCGGCCTAGGCGTAAGTCCTGCGGCATGCAATGCAAGATGATTAACCCAAGCCGACATTAAATAACGGTGCCATGAATCAGACCAATGACTGAATATTTGCAGTTCCGGATAAACTGTATCTAACGAACCGTGCAATTCACAGCTTTCTAGCGAAATTTGTATCTCCTGTGGCGGCAAAATTAGTTGTTTTGTGGTCAATTCAGTGATTCGTTCATTCATCTCAGAACATGATTGATAAACTTCATCGAAGATCTTGGTTCCTGCTTGGTCGTAGGGCAGGGAGCCGGACGAGCGTAATTGCTGGTATAAATCCTCTTTGGATTGATACGGCAAACGTTTTTTTATCTCATCAGCTAACTGCCAGCGGGCGAGTGGATCGAGTTCAAAGTCTTCAAATTCTTTCAATTCTTCATCGCTATCAATTTCGAGACGCGCGTTCATTCGTTTGGTGATAAATGCCTTTGCCGGATTGTTTAAAAATGCCACTAAATCATGTAGATAGATTATTTCAGTATTTTTCCCACTGGAGAGTTGCCACTGCTCAGTTATCGGTTGGTCGGCTATGTCTAAGCGGTTATTCAGGGCACGTGCAGCGTGCCATGCAGATTGCGAATAGGTTACAAACTGTGAATTTTCACGAAAATATTCAATGCTAAAAGATTGGAGCGGGTGATGGCGAATGATTGTTTCGCTCGGTTTAGGCGCATAGGTTTTATCGAGATAGTCTAATAATTCAGAGACTACGATGGATGGGGGAATAATCTCGTTGGATTTAAGGTCGCGCCCGAGATATGAGATAATCAGATGTTTTCGCGCCGAAATCAGAGCTTCAAGAAAAATATAACGGTCTTCAGCGCGTTTACTGAGATCGCCGGGGCGTGGATATTGTTCACGCAAATCGAATCCAGCACGACGTGGATTGCGTGGAAATTCGTCGTTGTTCATCCCGACTAACACAATCGCGTCGAAAGGGATCGAGCGCATTGGCGCGAGCGAACAAAAGGTGACGCCACCTCGAAAAAAGCGACCGGATTGCGACGCTGGAGTTAAACGTATGTTTAGAAAATCATTGATAGCGGTGGGGGAAACTGTGGTCTGAAGCGGGGAATCTTTTAAATTCATCGCTTTCAGTTGACTACGCAGTTGTTGAATGTCTTCGATAGAATCTTTGTCTTCACCAAAGAATTTATCGATTACGGTATCGAAAATTTCATTCCACTTTGGGAGCGTATGCGGGGTGCGCATCAACCTGATATATTCATTGAGTTCCCTGACAAAGCGCATAAAAGCACCGACGGCCAAAGTGGCGGCACCTTCGAATTCAGGGCAGGGGGCGATGTTGTGAATCAAGCCCTCGCTTCGCCCATCAGCCAGACCCATTAAAAGACGGTCAAAGCCGAAGTTCCAGCTGTTTTCATTGCTTTCTGGTACGTCAAATCGGCTTTTATCTTTAGCATCCCAACTCCAACGAATATTGGTAGAAGCGATATATTGCCGAATAATTGGAAGATCTTGCTCCTCAAGTTGATAATGGCGATAAATTTCGGGAGTTCTGAATATGTCCATCACTTCCAGCGTGGTGAAACGTTTGCTGTGCATTGCAACAATTTTCAAAAATGCTATTATAACGCGGTTGCTGTCGGTTAGCGAACGATCAGCGATAGTGTAAGGGATGACGGCTTCACCGTCGCTGGCGTTGCCGAAAACAGCTTCAATATACGGTGCGTAAGCGGTGATATCCGGTGCCATAACTGCGATACCATCGGGCGTGATCCCGTGTTTTTTAATTAGAAACATAATTTGATCAAGCAAAACCTCAATTTCGCGTTGTTTGCTGTAACAAGAATTAATAATGATACTTTGGTCGTTTGCAGATAGAATTTTCTCAATTCCAGCATTGTGGTTTAGCAAGTTAAGAATGTCACTCTGCATCTGTCGCAGCATGGAGGGATGTGACTGGTTGGCATTTAAGGCGAAATCACCATCTTGTTCCAGCCAATCATCAAAGCCGAGTTCAACTTTATCTAGTAATATTTTGAAATAATCGCGTCCGACGCCTCCGAGCGACGCGAGAAGGTCGTTGCCGCTATATAAATATTGTAGATTGTCGGGAATTTGGGCATTGCTGATTTTGGAAATTTCGCGCTTGGAATAGGCGAAGCTCCAATCTTCCATACATGGGTTAAGATAATACAGATCAACTTCGCAATGGTTAGCGGCAGCGGCAAAAACGTCGAGGAAAAATGGTGGCATACTGGAGATTCCAAAGATGCTGATCCGTGGCGGTAAAAAATCTACGTGATGCTCGTTAAGGCGTTTTTGGAACTTTTCTTTAAAAGCTGCATAGTGCCAGGAACCACCTGCAGACTGAGTAATTTCCCACCACAATTTTTTTTGCCACCATGCGTGTGGATCATCGCGAAGAATTGTAGGCATTAGGTTCTTTTCCCAATCCAATAACCATTCAGGACGGTAAATGATATATTGATCGAATACTCCGGCAAGCTGCATTGCGAGTTGGAGTTTTTTTCGTTCCGGTTCGCCTCCTTCAAAATAGTTTTTGACGCAACTCAATTCTGGCTGAGACAAGAGTTCTTCATCCTGAAACAGCTGAAGAATTAACCACTGCAGGTTTGATTCTGAGAATACTCGACGATTTTCAATAACATCAGCGTCGAACATCATTTTGTCGGCGATCGCACGAATAAAATTGAATTGAACATTGGCGCAAATGCCGGTGGATTCGGCGATCTTCAAACGGAGCCAATGCTGCATTCCAGAACTTTGTACGACGATCAAAGTCGGTTCAAAAATGGAAACTGGAGCGCACTCTTCCAAACGCATAATCAAACGTTCTGCGAGGTTTTCCATCCGATTGTTAGTGAAAATATTAAAACTCATTGGGGTTCATTATTTGGAATGGGGGGGTTAATTGATAAATTTACGAAGGTTTGGCAATAATTTTTGGAAACGTCCATCCGGCACGTTAAAACGTTCACAAACCGGCTTGATTAGTTGCGCAGCATGGGCAGCTGGGTCGGATGCTAAATCGGCTGCGGCCCTACTCAGTGTTACCGTTATTTCAGGAATACGACAAATAAAAACCTCTTTGCTTTTTCTTCCTAAACCTGATAATGCCGTGTTTTCTACCTGTTTGAGTGTAGCCTTAATTTGAATGGGTTCTTCGGCGTATCCCAACTCTGAATAAAGATCAGCAATAAAAGTGATGGCACCAGCGAAAAATTGGATGATGAATTGGTATGAAATATTCTTGTTTTCAAGAGGATAATAGCTGATAAAATGGAATAATCCAGATTGGAATAATTGCCATTGTTTTTGTGCATCTTTGTGCACCGCACGCAATGAAACATTGGTTGAGTATGCGGTTTCT
This sequence comes from Lentisphaeria bacterium UBA7640, assembly GCA_002483765.1. Taxonomy (GTDB): domain Bacteria; phylum Verrucomicrobiota; class Lentisphaeria; order Victivallales; family Victivallaceae; genus UBA7640. The sequence goes on from DLIO01000145.1 coordinate 12,195, forward strand.
AGTTCTTCGGCCTCAATGAATTGTTGTTGATAGTGATGCGGTGTGGACGCGGTTTCCGCACTGCGACGCAGTTCAGATAAACTAAACTTGCCACCGATATATTCTGACGGAGCCGCGCTAAAATCAACTCCGAAAAATTCTGGAAGCATTTTAAAACGTTTTCCGAAAAATTGGGCTGAATGATTAATCTCTTCGTTAAAATGACTTTGAGCTTGTTCGGCTGCTGGCGTCATGTGTCCTTCGTAAAGTATTCCACGAATCATCCTGCCAAGCAGTTCGCGTTGATTCCGTAGAGCGCGTTGAATCAATGCGTGGATTTCGCTACTACGATAAGCTGGACGGCTTGATGCGTCGGCTGTCCGGATATAAAATACTCCCTGCAACAATTCATGCTCGCAACCAAATGGACAAACGTGTGGGAGACCTTGAAAACGACGGATTACAAACACCGCATAACGCTTTCCATCAACCTCGGGACGTTCGATGGTGAAATCTATTTGAGGATCGGCAAAGCGATTGACGAAGTTCCCGACATTGGTTGGATCAAATGATTTGAGCTGTGCCTCGGTTAATCCGGTGAATAATGTTGGCTGTCCGGCGTCATCTTCTCCGACACCAACTACCACAAAACCACCTTTCGTATTGGCCATTGCCAAGCAGTGGCGCGCGAACTTCGCGCGTCCACCACGGTTTAACTTGCTCCAATCCAGCGCGGCTTTGTAATCCAGTTCATCGGACTCCACCCCGCGATATATAATCGATTTCCAATCGTATTCGGCACTCATAGCACAATCAATCCGTTTTAATAGTAAATATTTGCAACACCTGAAAAGACTCAGAAAGAAGATTTAATTGCTGCTTTAGACCCTTCCGAGTTGGTGCTGTCGTTGTGTCGCTCGTTTTATTGTCGGTTATTACCAAATCCATGATCAATTCTCCTAACGAGTTGGGGTTGCCGGATGGATTAAAATAACTGTTCCAGTGTGTTTGTCAACCAGCTTGTATGCTTTATTTTTTAACGTTTTTAAAATATCCTAATCCATGAAAATAAGAATAATTCAAAAAAATCACTTAAAATCTGGCGATGATTGGCGACTCGTGTTATATTGAATTAAATCCTTTACAACTACCAATTAATTTTAATCCCCAAAAATCCACGGATTTATGTGCGTTTTAGTTTATCGGGTTGTCAAAGTAATATTTAAAAATTTAACGGAGGACGAGAGCGTGAAAATTTTAATTATCACCGATTTGGAAGGCCCTGCGGGCGTTAATGGACGCAGTGACGGCATTGGCAACAAAATCATCAATCTACCTGCGGCAACGGCGGCTCTAACTGCTGAAGTCAATGCCTGCGTCGAGGGCTTGATTGAGAGTGGTGCTAAAGAGATCGTCGTGGTTGACGGGCATGGTGGCAGTAATTCAATTGAGATACAGAGTTTGCATCCGATGGCATCGCTGCATACTCTCGGAGGAGTAATGGCTCCGGCAAATATCGTTGATGCCAGTTATGACGCAGTGATCCAACTTGGCGCACATGCCATGCAGGGAGTCTCCGACGGATATCTTAATCATACTTTTAACAGTCATGCAGTGGCGGCGATGCGAGTTAACGGTGAACTGATCGGCGAAATCGGGGTTTGTGGTCTATATTGCGGATATTTTAATGTTCCGACTATTTTGGTATCTGGAGACCAAGCTGCTTGCCGTGAAGCCATAGAGTTTTTTGGCAAATCTGTTTGCACTGTACCGACCAAACAAGCGACTGCGCGTTATACAGTGATCAACCGCCCGCTCGGGTTGTTGTATCCAGAGATGAAGAAAGTGGCTGCTGCGGCTCTTAAAAAGTTTTCGCAAGATGCAAGTAAATTTCCAATAAAAAAAATATTAGCGCCATATACTATGGAAGTTCAAAATATGTGCCCTAATATTGCTGATGCGATGGAAAAAATTGGCGCGGAACGTGTTGATTATCAAACGATAGCGTTTCATAGTGATGATTTTATCGATCTTTGGGCGCAACGCAACGGTTGGGCTTCAGGAGTTCATAATCGTAGATTTAATGTTCATCCAAACCTTAATAAAAAACAGGAGTCGTAATAATGTTTATTGACATTCATGTCCATTTCCGCAGTTTACCAGGTTTTCCGCGCTGGGGTAACCCTGCCTATGCAACACCTGAACAACTGATCGAGCGTTATGACCAACTCGGCATCGAAAAAGCGGTTGTGTTGCCCGGCGTCAATCCTGAGTGCTCATATGTACCTCAGTCCAACCAAGAGGTTCTTGAAGTCGCCAATCGTACTGGGCGATTTATTCCATTCTGTAATGTCGATCCACGCTCGCTGACTAATAATGCGCATGCGCCACTTGGAGATCTGTTGCGCTGGTATAAGGATTGTGGTTTTAAAGGAATCGGCGAAGTTTGTGCTAATTTACATTTTCTCGACCCTATGGTACAAAATTTATTCAAGCACGCGGAAGATGTCGGTTTACCGCTGACTTTTCATATTGGGCCAGAGATCGGCAACTGTTACGGTCTTTATGACCAACCCGGATTACCACAGTTAGAAATCAGTTTGCAACGTTTCCCAAAACTGAAGTTTTTCGGCCATTCTCAAGCATTTTGGGCAGAAATTGGCACAATGCCTAATCCACAGGCTGACCGCCGCGGCTATCCGAATTATCCAGTAACCGAAGGGCGGATTGCAGAACTGATGCGAAAATATCCGAATTTGTACGGTGATTTGTCTGCCGGTAGCGGCTGCAATGCAGTGAAGCGCGACCGCAAATACGGTATCGGTTTTATGAATGAATTTCAAGATCGCTTGTTTTTCGGTACTGATATTTGCGCGCCAAATACTCCAACACCGTTAGTGGACTATTTACTGGAATTGCGGCAGAGCGGCGAAATTAGCGAGTCGGTATTCCAAAAGATCGCCAAAGAAAACGCGATCCGCGTTTTAGAATTGTAATCTGATTCAGTAATTTATCGTTATAATTCGCGCGCGCATTATGCGCGCGCGAATTTAATACGTGAGTTACGCGTGTTAAATATTGGCGTTTTTAGTTGCTGAAGTTAACGAATATCATAACCGGCATAACGGAGCTTTTGTTGATATTAATCAAGCCAAACTGGAAATCACTACGCTCGGCGTAGTTAAATAAACCAATTTGCGGGCCTATGCTTCTTCCCAATACAATATTCACAATACCTGCGTGATATCCTTTCAGGCTATCTATTACATTGACAATTCCATGCTGAACGCCTCTAACTTGTTCATCTACATTAACCACACCGCATTGCCAGCCTCGGTGTATCACGCCTTTGTTGAAAAGCGCTATTTGAACACCATCAAGACTTTCGTGGCTCAAACATACCCCAAGTGATATTTGTGCCCCGTAGCTTTCTTTTTGCGAGCCACAATAGCCAGCACTTAATTGAAGACCTTCAAGAGATTCAATATGAGAGCCGAACAAAGACCAATCAAAGCCTTTGACGTTAGAGGTTCCGGAGAATGGCAGACCCCATCTAAAGCCGTGGACATCATTGCGCTTGGTGTATCCTGGAACATCGAACCAAAAACCGAACTGGATTGCAGATGTCGGATTCTCCAGTTCTTCAGAAGCGACAACAATTTCTTCCGTAGTTCCTGTCGGGGTCGTAGCGACTTGAGCCGCTGCGTTGAATGCAAAACTGCCGACGATCAACATGGACAACATCATTTTTTTCATGATTCCCTCTCCTACTTTTGGCTGTGTTTGCTCATAGATGAGCTTGTTCTTATGCCGAACCATTCGGCATAATTCGAGAATTATCCATGATTGTAACCTGATAACGCACAGTAACCTAATTGTGTCATTACCAAGACATGTCAGAATAAAATCATCAGAAATTAATATAAGCATAAAATTGGTGTCAAGCAAGTTTAACGGCTAAATTTATTTTTAAGGAAACAATAAAAAGTTTGAACTAATAATCTCTGATGGATGAAAAATGAATTTTACGTACGAAGGCTGCAAAATGGACGAAGTAGATGGATGTTTTTCAATTAGCGAGCAAATAAGACGTATGTAAATAAAAAACGACTGTTCTGGAGGATAATAGGGCGCACAAAATCATTTGTGTTTTTATTATTGGATTGGAACAATGAAAGTTGTTTTTTGGGAATACGCTGTATATTTATTTCATTTAAAATAAAATGATGGAGGTAGCTATGAAATTAGATCAGAACTTGATGGATGGAATAGTAAAGCGACACACGGAAAAATTGCAGTATTGGTATGATTTATTATTGGAGATTATGCCAGATTATTTTTTCAAGACTTTTAGTGCGCCCGAAATTGAACAGATCCTCCCACATCTATTTAACATCGACACTAAGTCAGGAATTCAACGGATCGAATACGAAGAAAACATCATTTTAATTTATCTCAAAAGTGACGAAAATAACTTGTTAACGACCAGCCGAATGATGCGAACGCATAATATCGCAGGCGCGGTAGTCCATGAATCTAGACAAAAAATTGTCGTCAATAATACCCCACGCACTCTAGTTATTGAATACTATATTCTTGCTGATAAAAAATTGTTGGGCGGTGCTCCGACGCTCTCGTACAAAGAATTATCTCAAGAATATAAAAAACAATACAAGAAAGTTACTCCGGAATTAAAGGAGATTTATGAACGTATCAATTGGTTTGGAGTTGCAGACTTTAATGCAAAAAAATTGGCCAAACGTTTAAAATGGGCTCTCGACGCGCAAGATAAAAGCGCAGTCACTGTTGGGATTGAAAAAATTAGTAGTCGCGAATTACGTTTGGTTTTGGTGCGCACATGTGCCGCGCAACGTTGCGGTTTTTTATACAAACTTATTGAGACCGTACATCTTAGCGGGTTTAATATTGAACGCGCATACTTCCGTGATCTGACCCGGCAGGATGATATTTATGCTTTCAATCGGATGCCTATAATTGTCAATACGCTTTATTTGACTTCTGATAAAGATATTTCACTAGATTCAAAGAAAATATCCAAGATGTTGCAAGAGTTGAAATTAGTCAACTGGATAGACATGCTTGATCTATTTCATCGTGAACTAGTGAAAAAGCTCGCTTTTTCTCTAGCCGACACCAACCTGATTCGGGCTGTCGCAGAATTTATCCATACTCAACTCTCCTTTGTTGACCGTAACGCTTATGACACTAATGACATTTACCGTTATATGGCATTATATCCGTCTGTTTTGTCGAACATGGTCGCGTATTTTTACGCTAAGTTTGATCCGGAAAATGAAAGGAACGATAAAAAACTTATCGCTCTAGTTCGGAAAATCGAAAAAAAGATTAGTGAAATCAATACAGGCATGCGAGAAAAAGACGTGGTGCTTAAAACTATTTTCCGTAGTGCGCTGAATTTCCTGGAAAACATTCGTAAAACTAATTTCTTTGTCAGCGATAAAGCCGCTCTTGCTTTTCGGCTTGATCCAGCATTTATGTGCTTTTACGAAACCATCTCGGACAAATATCGTGACTCTTTCCCTCATGATCGGCCATTTGGGATCTTTTATTTTTTCCGCGAAAATACAATTGGATTCCATATCCGTTTCGCTGAGGTCGCTCGTGGCGGTTGGCGAACTGTGATTCCACGCAGTAGCGTCAATGAATTGGAACAATGCGATAATTACGAATTCGCTAAAGATGAACTTTTTCGAGAAGGGTTTGTGCTCGCTCATACCCAACACATGAAAAACAAGGATATCTACGAGGGCGGCGCAAAGATGATTACGTTATTAAATCTAAGCGCAAACCGCGAGTTGAAACCCGTTTTGTTTGAATCACAACGCACGATTTGTGACGCTTTTTTGTCGTTAGTTAATTATAACAAACATGGTAAACTCAAAGACGGAAAAATTATTGATTATCTTGGCGGAAAAGAAATAATTGAGCTTGGCCCAGATGAGAATATGTTTGAACCTATGATCGAGTGGATTGGCAATTATGCTGAACAAAAAGATTATATCCTCAAGTCAGGATTTATTTCCGGCAAACATGATCAGGGAATTAGCCACAAGGAATATGGCGTAACCTCATTCGGAGTACATCAATATTTACTGAAAACCTTAAGCGAATTGGAGATTAATCCGGCAACAGATCCTTTCTCTGTGAAAATTTCTGGTGGTCCATTTGGCGATGTCGCTGGCAATGAACTTCGTCTGCTTTTACAGAAAAAAGATGGCGAATATATCTATCCTAAATTGAAGATCGTAGCTATTACCGACGGGCCAGCCGCGCTATTTGACCCCGAGGGCATTGACCGAGATGAGCTTTCAAATTTGGTGTTAAAGTCTAATCTTGATATCTTCCGTCCTGAAAAAATCAAAGGTGAAGGGGCTTATATCGTTTATTCCAAACCGCAATTGGTTAAAGATATAGAAAAACATCTGATGATCTCTCGTCACGGTGGTCAGCTACAGAAAAAAATGTTGAGTCGAGATGAATTTATGAAGCTATTCCAAAGTAATCTTTATAATTATGCTGATGTCTTTATTCCCTGTGGTGGCAGACCGTCGACGATTGACATATCCAACTGGCAGGATTACTGTCCAGATGAAAAAAATAGTTCTTTGGCGATTGTTGAGGGCGCAAACTCATTCATTACCCCAGCAGCCAGAGATCAACTCCAAGATGCAGGCATCTGGATCATTAAAGACGCTTCCGCCAATAAATGTGGAGTTATCACCTCTTCCTATGAAATATTGAGCGGTTTGATGCTTAATGCAGAAGAGTTTAAAAGTATCAAAAAAGAGTTAGTCGTCGAGATTATGGAAATCTTAAGAAACAGTGCTTGTCGGGAAGCTGACTGGTTATTTTCGGAATTTAAAGCGAGCAAAACAAAGTTGACGGCGTTGACAGAACAACTCAGCCGGCAAATTAACGCCAAAAATGTCGCGATTACCAGTTATCTAAGCACTGAACCAGAACTTATTGATGATGAGATAATTTTGGATCATCTGCCAAAGATTTTTCGTCAAAAGTTCAGCGACCGGCTCAACCGCATTCCGGCTGAGTATAAAAAAGCCATCGTGGCAGTAGAACTGGCTACCAGGATGATTTATCGCCAGTCGAAAGATAGCTTGGCATTAGAGATTAAATCCGTGCTGTGATAACGGATATCTCTTCAAAATAAAGGCTAAAAAACGTTGCGCGTTTAGCGTGTAATTTAGGTGTGCATATTCGTTTCGGAATGTCGGCAACAACTCCTTTTTTGTTTGCAGCTTGGCTTCATTTTCCGTTTTGCGGTATAATTTTTTTGGGCATTTGGGTTGGTTTTTCTGACTTATTGCTGTATTTTATGCATCTTACCTGTAAAATTCTTATATTTGTTATTAAATCCATGAAGTTGTGATATGTGATAAACATTTCTGGATATTTCCGGGTGGGCTAATAGATGGATAAAAAGGTTTTTTTGAGATCAAATTCTTTAATTTTGAGACGCAAAACGTTCTGAATAAAGTTTAAATAAAATTAATTATATAATGAGGGTGATGATGGAATTTAGTAAGAATTTAATGGCTGGAATGGTAAAACAATATGCAGAAAATCTACATTATTGGTATGACTTATTAAATGAAATCATGCCAGATTACTTTTTCAAAACTCTCAGTCCTTCGCAAATCGAACAAATACTTCCACATCTATTCAACATTGTTACTCAGTCAGGAATTCAACGAGTCGAATATGAAGAGAGTATTATTCTGGTCTATCTTAAGAGCGCAGAAAATAACCTATTAGTGACTAGCCGAATGATGCGGAAATTCAATGTCGCCGGTGCGGTAGTCCATGAGTCCAAAAAGAAAATAATTGTTAATGATAGTCCGCGCACTTTGGTTATTGAGTGTTATGATTTGGCAAATAGGACATCAGCAAGTGGCGCCCCATTGTTTTCATTCGCAGAGTTGGCTCAAGAATATAAGAAAAAATTCAAAAAAGTAAGCCCTGAACTTAAAGAAATTTATGAACGTATCAATTGGTTTGGTGTGTCAGATCTTAATGCGGAAAAATTGGCTGAACGTTTGAAATGGACGATTGACGCACAAGGTAAAAGTGTGGTTACTACCGGCATTGAAAAGTTTAGCGAACACCAGTTGCGCTTGAGTCTTGTCCGTACTTGTGCCGCACAAAGCACTGCTTTTTTATATAAGCCAATTGAAGCAGTACGCCTCAATGGGTTTAATATCGAACGTGCATATTTTCGCGATTTGACCCGTCAAGATGACGTTTATGCTTTTACTCGGATGCCGGCACTCGTAAATACGCTCTACTTGACATCAGACAAAAATATCGCGCTTGATTCGAAGAAAATTGATAAAATGCTTCAGGAGTTAAAGTTGGTCAACTGGGTTGACATGCTGGATCTTTTTCATCGTGAATTGGTAACAAAGCTTTCGTTTTCTTTGGCTGATACCAATCTAATCAGGGCAATTGCAGAATTTATCCATACTCAACTATCATTTGTTGATCGCAATGCTTATAGCAGTAACGACATTTCTCGCTACATGGCACTATATCCAGCGATTCTGTCTGATATGATTGCGTATTTTTATCTCAAGTTTGATCCAGAAAGAACAAGAAATGAGAAAGCGGTGTTGTCTCAAGTTCGAAGAATTACTAGAAAAATTGATCGAATCAATACAGGAATGCGCGAGAAAGATATTGTGGTCAAGACGGTTTTTCGTAGTGCGCTTAATTTCTTGGAACATATTCGCAAAACTAATTTTTTTGTTGATGATAAAGCCGCGCTAGCTTTTCGCCTTGATCCAGCATTCATGGTATTTCATGAATCTATTTCCGAAAAATATCGCGATTCTTTCCCTAAAGATCGCCCGTTTGGAGTCTTTTATTTCTTCAGGGAAAACACGATTGGTTTTCATATCAGTTTTGCTGCGGTTGCGCGTGGTGGTTGGCGAACAGTTATCCCACGTAGCCGTGCCAATGAATTGGAACAGCGTGATGACTACGAATTTGCTAAGGACGAGGTTTTTCGCGAAGGATTTGTGCTTGCTCATACCCAACACATGAAGAATAAAGATATTTATGAAGGTGGCGCAAAGATGGTTACTCTGTTAGATCTGACTGATAATCATAAATTCGAAGCTGTTTTGTTTGAATCGCAACGCACAATTTGCGATGCATTTATGTCGCTGATTAACTATAACAAGAATGGTAAACTGAAAGATCCGAAAATTGTTGATTATGTTGATCATAAAGAAATTGTTGAGCTTGGCCCTGACGAAAACATGCTAACTCCCATGATTGAATGGATTGCTAACTATGCTGAACAAAAAAAATATACACTTAAGTCGGGATTTATCTCTGGCAAACAGGATATAGGAATAAACCATAAAGAGTACGGAGTAACTTCATTCGGAATACATCAGTATTTGCTGAAAACTTTGAGTGAGTTGAAGATTAATCCAGAAAAGGATTCTTTTTCTGTGAAGATTTCCGGAGGGCCATTTGGCGACGTTGCTGGCAACGAATTGCGCCTACTTTTGCAAAAAGAAAAAGGTCACTATATTTATCCTGAATTAAAAATTGTAGCGATTACCGATGGGCCAGCCGCACTTTTTGATCCCGACGGTATTGACCGCGATGAGCTGTCGAGTTTGGTTTTGAAGTCCAATTTAGACGCCTTCAACTCAGAGAAATTGAAAGGCGATGGGGCTTATATTGTTTACTCTAAAACCCAAATGGTTAATGGTATAGGGAAACATCTGATGACTTCTCGCCGTGGCGGAAAATTACAAGAAAAGATGCTGGGTCGGGATGAGTTTATGGAGTTGTTTCAGAATAATCTTTGCAATTATGCTGATGTTTTTATCCCTTGCGGTGGTAGGCCATCAACAATTGACATCTCCAATTGGCAGAATTATTGTCCTGATGGTAAAAATAGTTCGCGCGCGATTATTGAAGGAGCAAACTCATTCATTACTCCTGAAGCTCGCGATCAGCTCCAAGATAAAGGGATTTGGATTGTAAAAGATGCGTCGACTAACAAATGTGGGGTTATTACGTCATCTTTTGAAATATTGAGTGGTTTGATGTTGGATCCTGAAGAGTTTAAAACCGTCAAAAAAGAGCTGGTGGCCGAAATCATGGACAAATTGAAGAGTAGCTCGTTGCGAGAAGCTGATTGGTTGTTCTCACAGTTTAAAGCTTCGGGGACTATGTTGACGACGTTAACTGAAAAGCTTAGCCGGGACATTAATGATAAAACCGTCGCTATTTCAAGCTACTTGACAGCTCATCCAAAATTTATTAAAGATGAGATAATTTTGGATTATCTACCAAGAATTTTCCGAGAAAAATTCAGTGATCGGCTCGACCGCATTCCGGCTGAGTATAAAAAAGCGATCGTAGCGGTGGAACTGGCCACCAGGATGATCTATCGCCAATCGGATGATAGCCTTGAACTAGAGATTAAATCTGTAATCTGAATACAAAGAAACCTCAGAATAATTGTTTTAGCGCACACAATGTAACTCGGCGTTATAGCAATAATTGAGGCATGTAAACCGTAAAGGTTAAATGATGTAATTCATGGTTTTAATTCGCGCGCGCATTATGCGCGCGCGAATTAATAACGCTTGTTACGTTACGTTATAACGAATTTACGCAATGTGTCGATCAGGGCTTTTATTGTTAGGGTTGACTTTTTTACTGCGTCGCTGTATCGTTGTTATGACTGTTGAATAGTGATGCTTCTAAAATCAATAAATATGAAAAAGGTAAAGACACGATTATGGATAGTAAAACAATTGAAACGAAATTTCTCTCAATTTTAGCTCAACTATTGCAAATCCCATCCCCCCCTGGGTACGAAAAAAAGACCGCTGGATTTATTAGAAAACAGTTGGATCTCTTGGGCTACAAGCACGAAACAGATGCGGCTGGAAATGTTCTTGTTCGGATCGGAGCGAGAAACCCAGACGGGCCATTAACGATAATGGCTGCGCATATGGATGAAATTGCTATGGTGGTCACCGCGATTACGGCTGAAGGTGTTCTTAAGGTAACTAATTCGGGAGGATTAGTGCCTTGCAAACTTGGCGAGCGCATGGTTGAAATAGTTACAGATAACGACACCACGATCAAAGGGTTGTTTTCCATGGGTTCTGCGCACACTACTGAGGCAAGAACGGGGCAATGGGCGCCATCGTGGAGTAATGTTTCTATAAAAACAGGACTGACGCCAGCAGAATTGCAAATCGCAGGGGTCAGGGTTGGTTCTCCAGCAGTTCCGATAAAAGATGGACGTGGCCCGTATTGTTTTGGTCCAAAGGATAATCCGATGTGTGCGGCGTGGACTTTTGATGATCGTGCCGGTATGGCAGAAATTCTTATTGTTCTTGAGGAATTAAAAACAGCAAATATCATACCAGAAAATCCATTAATAATCGCTTTTACAGTGCATGAAGAGGGTGGTTGTCATGGAGCGAAATCTTTAGCATTTAAAGAGCGACCAGAAATTTTCATAGCAATTGATGGCTGTCCCGTGCTTGAACAGGATGGACTTAAGCTTGATGGCTCTCCTGCTACTTGGAGTAAGGATCGCTTTTGTAATTATAATCAGGATTTAATCAAAGCTTTTGTTGATGCCGCGGAACATGCAGGTACAGAGTTACAAATCGCCGTTTATGACAGCGCCGCTTCTGACGCCAGTGCGGTATATAATGCCGGATTGGCCCCAAAAGTAGGCTTTCTAGGTCACGTACGCACAAATAGCCATGGCTTTGAGCTGGGACGGCTTTCTGTATTCTCGAATACAGTTAAAACTATTGTTGAGTATATCAAGACTCAATAATTCAATATAGTCCAGCGTTCGCCATAGCTAATATTGTTAGAACCCGTGGTTTCCAAACTGGCGGATCCAACGTATTACTAATGGTTGCAGGATAAAATCCTCAAGCTCAGGGTCGCGCGCTAAATGGAAGTTACAGAAAGGGCAATTGGGAAAGGTTTCGATATCTATATATGAAATATATTCTCGACACTGTGGACAAACCAGCAGTTTGCCGGGAGGATATTCCGTATCCATAAATTCATATTTTTTATTATCTGACATATTTTATTCCTCAAGGAATTAGTGGTTTTATTTTTGTCATTCAAACAATTATTTTGCTTTGAAGACTCGTAAATTACACTAACAAATATAGCATGGATTATGCTTTTTGACAATGTTTCATTAAGTCATTTTCAGTGAGTCACGGAAGCGCGCGAATATTTCCGCGACCTCTTGATGAGGTGGAATTCCAGTGGTAAACCAGCGTTGGCGTAGCTCTTCAGGCGTCGCACGGGAGGAGATGACCGGGTTTCCAGTAAATCCACCAATGCCACCCTGTAGAGCGGCGGCAAGATCAACCAGCATATCATCAGGCGCCGAAGAAGATTCTGTAGGTGCTTCCACTCCGTTGATGGTTTCTAACTCGGCACAGATGTTTTTCATTGTTTCCAACGCTTTGTTTTGCTTATTAGAAATATTTTCTAACACCTTGGGATCTTTATTTTCCAACGCTTCGATGATTTGTTCAAGTTCAGCATCCATCCATTTTAGTTCAGCTGGAGCTGTTTCAAGTTCATTCTTTACTTTTTGCACAGCGTCCAGGTCGGTGGTAGCCCAGGCTTTAGAAATCGCCATGGTCAGCCGTTCCATCTGGTCAATCAGGTTTTTAAACTCATCACGGCGTAGTTCGTTAAGGTGGAGTTTGATTTTATCTGCTACGGTTTTGTATTCGTTGAAGATGCTTTTATCCTCTTCATAGGCAACAGGTCCCACCTCAGTCCAGCGTTTTTCTAGTTTTTTAAACTGTTCTTGCAATAATTTGGGATCATTGTTTTTAGCAAACTGGTCATGCAACTCATTCAATTCTAAACAAATCGTTATTTTTTCAGTTAAATTGTCTTCATGTTCTTGGCGACGGCGATCATAAATTTGGTCGAAAAATGATTTGAAACGCTCATAGAGCTCATTGTCGCCTCGTCCAGAAAAACCCGCTGAACGCCAGCGATTCCAAAATCCTTTGGAGTTACGCAATAATTCACCTGGGTTTGATGCGGATAAAGCCTCGACTTCCTCACAAAGTGCAAGTTTCTCTTTAGCAGCTTGGTCACGACGCTGTTGTTCAATATCACGCGACGCGTTGCGAGCATTGAAAAACTGGTCAGCAGCAGCTCGGAAACGCGCAAATAACTTTTTTTCTTGTTCAGGCTTGGCGAAACCTATTTCACGCCATTGGTGCTGCATTTCTTTGAACCGAGCGGTAGTACTGTTCCAGTCGGTGGAGTTTTGCAACTCTTCTGCCGCAGCGCACAAACCTTCTTTGGCAGCAGCAATAATTGCTCGTTGCTGATTTAATTTGGCGAAAAACTCATCGCATCGTTTGGCGATTTCATCAGCAGTAGTCCGGAATCGTGCATTAATTTCTTCCATCTTTTCTCGCGGAGGTGCACCGGTATTTCTCCATCGTTTGCAAATTTCGCTGAATTTTCGACTGACTTTGTGCGGGTCATTTTCTTCGAGCAACTTCTCCAGTTCTTCGCAAATGACAATTTTCAGAGAATATTGTTCCCAACGCCCTAAATCGCGGACCTCATAAAGATCATGAAGCTTGCGCCTAATATCTTTGTTTAAAGCGATAAAAAGTTCTTTTGCAGTTTTTACGCGATGGTTATCAGGGAATTTTTCTATCAAGTTAGAAACTTCTTTCTCTAGTTCAATACGTCGTTCTTTGGTGATTTCAGGCTGTTCTAGTTTTGCTTGTATTGCCAGCTCAGTATTTATTTTTTCGAGAAATTCGAGACTTTCATTGAGCCGTTCTTGATGTTCACTGATGCGCTCTTCCAGTTCATAACGTAGTTTAGTCCAGCGTTCTTGCAGTGGCTCTATCGCATCTAGACCAACTGAGATTTCTTCCCACTCTTTAACCAAGCGGTTAAATTGTTCGCGTTTAACAACTTTTTCTGTCTGTATTCTGACTACTTCTGCATAGATTTCGTCGAGACGTTCAATGTCGAGTAGACGTTGTTTTTGACGTTGCTTGGCGCCAGCAATATCCTCGGTAAATTTTTCGCAAGCTTGTTTAAACTCAATTTCAAGAACTTCCATAAAACTGGGAGAAATCTTTGGTAGTTCTAACCATTTTTTACGTAATCCTGCAAGTCGTTCTTCTGCGTTCATGCTGATATTACCAGATAAACGTTTAATTTCGGCGATAATGTTTTCATATGCGCGAAGCTTATTCTTAAGTTCCGCGGCAATGCCTTTGGGCTGTGGAAGCTGGTCTTCCACTTGGGTATCGGTTTCTGTCGCTTGGAGTGCTTTGAGTTTTTTTTCTGCTAATTGACGTAACGCTGTGGACTTCGTCGACTCAGAAAGTCGGCTTAGTATAGTTTCATCATTATCGAAATGCGCCATTAATACTGTTCCAAACGCAATATCATCAGTATCTTCCAAAATTTGTAGTTTACCTTTATCGGATTTAACGAACTTGGCAACTTGCGCGCGAACCTCTGAAGAAGGTGCGCCGCATGCCGCAGTAACTAATAAAATTTCATCATCAATCTTAGCAAGGAGCCGGGTACTTATCGTTTTGCCTTCAAGTAACATTCCAACATAAATGCGGTTTAATTTATTACGCAATATTTTTTTGAATTCTTTATCTTGCTCAGCATCGCAGACTTGTTCCATGAGTTCTTCTTTGTCGAGTTTCAGCGCGGCGAGGTGTCGGATGTTTGCGCTAGCATCATTAAGCGCCAACTCTGTAAGTGTTTCCTGATCAGATGTCGGGATCGTTTCCAGAGCAGCTAAACGGACTTCGGGGTCGCCGCTTGATAACTTCATGCGTAATAAAAGATTGTTGATCACTTTGAGCACCTTAGTTTTCTAATATTTCAAACTATAACAATGAGCTGTAATCCGCTTTTTACAAATAAATAATCAAAAAATAGTGTAATAATCTATATTTTTTTCTTAAGGCAGCCTAATAATTGTGCAACACGTGTCGATATTTTCTTGAAACATATATTTTTGAGTTGAATCAAGGTTGAATTTTCCTCTAAAAACAGTATAATTAAGGTATTCCCACAGATGATGGGAAAATAATAAAACTCAAGAGTATTCGCGGAAATTACAGATTGTTTTGCGAGTGCTCTTAAAAACAGGAGAAGTAGAATGGCTGCAAAAATAGACCAGGAAACATGCACAGGCTGCGAGGCCTGCGTTAGCGTATGTCCTACCGATGCAATCGCAATGAATGACGGCAAAGCAAAAGTCAATGACGAAGATTGCATTGATTGTGGCGCCTGCGTTGGCGAATGTCCAGTCGAGGCGATTACTCTTTAATTAGAGATCTCTTCTACGAAAATAAAAAATCGGCTTCGGCCGATTTTTTTTTGCCTTTATAACAACCAGAACATTAGAGTAAGCTGGTCTTCATGGACTAAGCCTGCATAGAATTATTTATAAATTATGCAGATATGCGCAGGTGTTAAAATGATCTTAATTGGTTTTATAATTCGCGCGTGAATTCAGCTGCAAATTATCCTAACTTTAAGCGCTTGCTCTTTAATGACTTTATTCGAAATTGATGGTTGCGAAGTCTTCTGGGCGATGGAAATTTAATTTGCCCACGGGTTGCCAGCTTATCCAGTGAGGATGTGAAGTTTTATCGCCACATTTGTAGAAGTTAGCGCGCCAAGTTTGTCCTGAAATATCACCGATATCATGTTTGGTTTCCGCGGCAAATAATGCCAGCGGGATTTTAAACCCTAATTCCCAAGTGGTCGGAACGGTAATTTCTGGTTCAATGCATTTGGGCAATGAGTGGAAGATCTTCACAAGTGCAGCGGATTCTTCGCTTACCGGGTTGAAGTCGGCAAAACCGCCAGTTGGGGCGCGGCGATGATCGCGAACATGATAAAGAAGAAATACGCCATTAGCGCTGAATTCAAAATTAAAGTAACCATAACCACCGGGTGGTTCAACGAAAAATTCTACACAGCTGTCATGGCAAACCGAGTCATTGTATTTTTTGGAAACAGCACGCACGTAATGATCTTTGACCTGAAATAATCCATAAATATTTTCTCCGTCGTGTAACATTCTACACTGAGTTTCCGGATGATGTTCAGTTGATTCCGGACGGACTTGATTGATGCTAACCGTTTCGGCGACATTCCAATCTGAGGAATTCCATCCTGCATTTAGAGCTGGTGACTTTTTTACTTTTTTTATTTGATACATGACATTTTTCCTTTATCGACCTCGAAGGTGATTATTTTGTTGAGTCTTG
This sequence comes from Lentisphaeria bacterium UBA7640, assembly GCA_002483765.1. Classification (GTDB taxonomy): domain Bacteria; phylum Verrucomicrobiota; class Lentisphaeria; order Victivallales; family Victivallaceae; genus UBA7640. The sequence goes on from DLIO01000145.1 coordinate 28,547, forward strand.
AAACCGTTTTTCCGTTTTCAACGGTAATTCCTTTGACGAAAATCAGTTTGTCGGAGTTTTGGTCTGGGCGCATCGAAATCGTACCTCCAACGCCATGATAGTCTTTAATATTTAAAATTTCCTGTCGCAGTTCTGCGCCTTTTTTGCCGGATTTTAAGGCCTTCACAGCGATGCCGAGTGTATCATATCCTTGCGCTTCGCAGGCGGCTGGAACTCGCGCGCTTATGTTCATGATGTTTTCAACAAAAGTTTTCACTTCTGGGTATTCGTAATGCGGCGAGAACATGCCGAAATAAAAACATTTTCCAGGATTTGTGCCAAGATCGGTGTAGATGTTTTCTTCATCCCAGCCGTCTCCGCCGAAGATAAAGCCATCAAATCCGAATATTCGCGATTCTTTGATAAAGCGTACTGCATTTTGTGCATCCGCGAGGAAACAAATTCCGTCGACTTTGGCTTCAACAATATTGCGTAGTTGACGATTGAAAGTGGATTCGTGATTGTAGAAACCGTCCATTAGTACGACCTCGCCGCCGCACTCAGTGAACGACTTCTTGACTTCGAAGCCTAGATAGCGGTTCTGTGCGTTTTCCTCGTCAGCGTCAACCAGAATGGCGATTTTGCGCATCTTCTGTTGATGATATGCGTATGACCCCAAGCATCTTCCCTGTGTTGCGTCAGTGAAACAGGTGCGGAAAATATATTCGTTGCCTAAAGTCAGGTTGTCTGCAGTAGCAGTTGGGGCAAGGACTGGAACTTGGTATTTTTCAGCTTCTGGACGCATTGCGAAGGTAGAGCTTGAGCTGTAAGCCCCGATAATTAGAGGTGTTTTATACCATGTGGCCAAAGATTTGATAGCCTCGGCAGAACCGAGTGAAGTGCTTTTATTATCAATAACCCGCAAACTAACTTTGGGCTCATCCTTACCAGCTTGTTCATTCAACTCTGAACATTTTAAGTTAATTCCAGTCAAAACTCGTTGGCCATAATCAGCATCGGACCCACTGAGTGGCAGGGTTACACCAATAATTATTTCAGGTTGAGCGTTAAAAAGAGCACATCCACTTATCAATAAAAATAACGGCAATATAAGTACAAAACGCATGGTTAAATTCCTTACAATGATTAAGAGGGTTGGAAACAGTCAAAAAACGATTTCCGCATTACAATCTCTTACAATATCACTAAAATTGCGCAAAAAAAGTGTTCATTCAAAATATAAGCGTTGGCGATGAGAGGACAAGGGGGGATAGTTTCCCAACATTAATATTCGGTTGATGAGAGGAATTATATCTCTTGAATTGATTTTTTCTTTAACATACGATATTTTTATGAAAGCGAAAAATATTTTTTCTAGAAAATTATAAAAAATTGATCAATAGGAGTGGTTTATGTTTACAGATATGATGATAATTTTAATTATATGCTTAGTTATCATTCTGCCACTTGCATGGTTGTTTTCGGAATTTAAAACACAAAATAAATGGTTACGCTGTACACTGGGAATACTGGCAATCTTATCGAGTTTTGGTGTTGCTTTTTTGGTAGGACAGCTAAACCGGTTAAATTATAATATCTGGTATAGTTCTGCTACCAGGAAGTTGATTGATGCTTCGATAAAAAAACTTGAAGAGGGCAAAATTGATATTGTCATACAAGAGCTCAAGGTTTTAAGTGGAAAAGTCCAGCCGACATACGAACGGAAAGGACATTATGACAAATTGGCCGAAGAAACTGCAAATAAAATAAATGGTGAAATTGCTAATTGATAGCATGATATGTAATTTAATCCGTTTTGAACCTAGGAGAAAAAACGATTGCCAAAATATTGTTTGCTTGCTGCGTTGTTTTTGTATTTATCTCAAAAGTAGATTCTGCATCGGAAGCTGGCGGAGTTTATATTTCACAGTGAAAGTGGTATGGCGAACAAAATGTTAAAAGATACCAAAAAATGTAGCTGAATGAGTATTTTTATGATTCAAGACGGATGATTTGTATGTCTGAATTGATCCCGAAGCATGGCGGTTATCGCAAATTAAAGAGTTTTTAAGTGGTACAACTAGTTTATGATATTACGGTGCGTTTTGTTGAGCGTTATATCGACAAATTCAGCCGTACCCAAGACCAGATGATTCAAGCGGCGCGTTCTGGTGTGCAAAATATCGCGGAGGGTTCATATGCGTCTGCAACTTCCAAAAAGGCTGAGTTAAAATGGTTCTTCTGCATTTGA
>DLIO01000082.1 GCA_002483765.1 Lentisphaeria bacterium UBA7640
CACAAAATGCAGAAGAGCCAAAAATCTTATTAAAAACGGTAATTTTATTCAAGGATTACCACCCTCATGGCTAATCTCGGCAGGAATAAAATCGAACGGAACAGAAAAGGCACTGCCTGGAGGTTCACATGTCACATTTGAGATTGACAATGAAAATTTTCATTCAGCACCGGCATCATTGAGCTTTAAATCTTCTGTACCAAATAGTGCTACTGCCTACAACACTTTACCTATAAACTTGACTAGTGGTAGAAAATATCGCTTTTCGGCGTGGTATTTCTTAAAATCAGACACTCCCCAACAATGTTCACTGTCTGGAAGGATAGTTATTCGTTTCAACGAAGCAAATAGTAAAAATAAATATCACTTTCCCGTTTTTGAAATCATAGCTAACAGATGGATACAAGTAGAAAAAGAGTTTTTTGCCCCGCCAGGATTAAAAGATGCGCTTTTCACCCTTTGGTTCTCAGGCGAAGGAATACTTAACTGGGATGATATCGAAGTCAAAGAAATAAATGAGCGCGAAGTTAATTCCCGATTTAATTGGAATTGCAACTTAGTTCAGAATGAAGAAATTCTAATTTGGAAGGCTTCGCCAAACTTAAAAATTGATCGCCAAATCGTCCCATCATTATCATCTGACACAATAAAAATATCTTGCGCTCGCAATGAATCAGAGCCTTTTCAACTGGTTATTAAACCAAAACAAGAATTGAAAAATGTCAGCTTAAAATTTAGCGATCTACGACAGGGAGACAATATACTTCCGTCCTCTTGCGTAAGCTATAATCCTGTCGGTTTTATATATGTCAAAACATCTTCTAATCCAAATATCATCGGCTGGAATGCCGATCCTCTTTTAAATCAACAAACCATGTCATGCAATGCCGATAAAAATCAACCTTTTTGGATAAAAGTTAAGGTTCCTGAAAACGCTCTGCCTGGAATTTATACCGGCGAAGTACTAGTTAATTCCAACAATAAAACAATCTATACCATTCCTTATCGGGTGCAGGTAAGAAATTTTGCGATTCCAACAATTCCATTCTTACAAACCGCATTTTATACACGCTTCTTTCCAACACAAATGGGCCAGTTTGACAACCGTCCGTGGGAAATACAAATGCGCGACGCTTATGAGCAACTTCAGTCTCATAGGATAACTGGAAATCAAGGAGTCGCTCCGCCTCTCCCTGGATATACCATTAACAATGCAAAACTTAATATTACTGACTGGACGGCTTTTGATAGTTTCATTCATGAACAGACAACGCTATATGGAATACGCTGGCTCCGCCTCCCTTCCCTTGGTTGGTTTGGCACCACCGATGAATTAAAAGAATCGCGCTGGATATCACAAGATGCCTTTTTGGGTCATAGTGTTATTTCTCCAGATGGCCTAAACTTGCTTCAACAGTATACGAAGGCTATTAGCGAACACATGAAAGGGAAGGAAGGATTCAGCTATATGAATTCCTATATTTGGGACGAACCGCACACCGAGCCAGTAATTACAGCAGTTAATAAAATATCAACAGCAATCAAAAAAGGCTGTCCTGAAATGAAAATTTTTGTTACCAGCAGAGTGCGTTCAGACTTGAAGAATATTGATACCTGGTGTGTTCCGATGTCGCCAGGTCATTTCAACGCAGAACTTCAAGAAAAAGCAATAGAAAATGGCCAAGAACTCTGGTTTTATAATTGGCTTGTAAGATTAGATAAGCCTAGTTATATACAAAACCGATTGTTTGCTTGGCAAATTTATGCATCCAAAGGTTCTGGGGGGTTATTATGGGCGACGTTATACACCAGAGCTGGGGCAAACCCATGGGACGAAATTAATCGTACCTATGACAATGGCGCTGCAACTTTGATGTATCCCCCGCGCGGTATAGAAGAAAAACTTTGCTCCTCACAACGTTTCGCTTTAATAAAAGAGAGTATCGACGATTTTGATTACATGAAAATTCTTGAACAACGCATCAACCGTGATTTCCCGGAAGCTGGTTCACATAGGGTCAGAGAAATCTTAAATTCTTTAATCATTAAAAATCCATTTAAATATGAAAATGACCCTTCTCTTTTGTACGCACTGCGAAACGTCCTAGCGGATGAGATTGAACAATGCGACCAACATCCCAAAGTATTGGTTAAAAGTGTTCCTCAAGATAATTCACATATAACATCTAATTATGTAACTCTTTATGGAATCTGTCCTAAGGGAGCGCAAGTAACAATTAACAATCAAAAATCGTTTATCGCTAAAGATGGAGAATTCACTAGTGTCGTAATTTTGAATAAACGTGGCAACAATACAGTCAAAATATCGATCAAAAAAGACGGTAAAACAAAACATATAAAACGCTATTTCACTTTATTAGATGATTCAAATATAAAACGGCTCGAAGATCTAATTGTACTATCTGACAAACTTAAGATTAATAATATTTCTGCAAAAGAGCTAATAAACAAAGTTCGCAATATAAAGAAGTATGGAGAAGCAGAATCTTCCCAAGTCGAAGAGATGTGTTTTCAATTAGAAAAGTTATGCTTACAACAAGAAATTTCCGCGTTGCCTGATAATACTGGAGTTATTAAAAAATATTTTATTGAACGAGCTCGTTGGGCTTTTCAAACTGATCTTATAGAACGCTGCAAATACTACCTTGAGGCATATAGAAAAGCACCTGACATGCCTAATAACACATCTGTTAGCTTATTACCGTGTAGAATAGATGGTCATCAAGCATTCATCATTAAAAATGATTTGGTGGAAATCACCATACTAGAATCAGGCGGCCGTATTCTCTCGTTTAAAGTAAAGGGCATCGAATGTTTCAAACAAAACGATTTGAAAAAAGATTATCCTGAGATTGACAGAGCACGCAAACTAGTAAGTAAACTTGATGACAAAGCAAAGCCTATACTTGGCGGATTTGAAGATGCTGGTCTTGAACTAGAAGTCTGGTCTAATGCCGACTGGGACATATCATTCCCTGAAGTATCTCCTAATAAAATAACTATGGCTGCCGAATTTATAACACCAGATAAAAAATTTCGCATTCGCCGTCTTATGACGCTAAATGAAAATGATCCACGATTAGGATTATCTTACTCGATTGCAAACATTACTCCAGAAGAATTCGCAACTGATGATCCTGCATTGAATAGTTATAACTGGCGCGGATGGACTTGTTGCGCGATCAACGGTGATCCTGAAGGCGACAAATTGGTTGTTCCAGGTAGTCCTGCAAAATTCAGCCCTCTTTATTCATGCAAAGCTCCAGAGAACTTTTGCAATAGAGCAATACCATTGAGTGAAAACTTTGTCGGAGCATATGACCTACAGTCTCAAACTGGCTTTGGATTTATTCTACCGCCAAGCATAAAACATGTTATGGTTTGGTTCAACTCCAAAAATAATCAAGGTTATACTATTGAGCCACATCGTAGTAATGTTGCAGCAATAACGGATCCTAATGCTACAGCCAAACCCTTTCAGATAAAACCAGGAGAAGAAGTTTTATTTAATATTTATATGATTGGTTTATCGAACATAAAAGACGACCAACAGTTCAGCAACGAACTTCGCAAATGGCAAGATGAAAAATAAAAATATATTCCATAGCCTCTCTAGAGGCAACGCTACTAAACAATAAAACCAAAAACTATACATATGTCTTGAATCCGTGAGAAAGAGGGATATTGTTGGACTTGATTTAATAAGAATTATTTATATTAAAACATTAATAATTTTAATTTTTCAAAAAGAAATTTTATCATTAAAGTGTATATGAATAAATGCATTGTACCAGATAATCATTTAACAAAAAGGGAAATAGACCTATATAGAGAGAGGTATTAAAATTCAGAATTTTCATGCATGTTAAAATGTCAAAAACAACACTAGATAAAAAAACAAGGTGTTGGCTACATTAAAAACACTACCAAAATCAACCAAATTGACTGCTTCCCAGTCAAACAATTAACAAAAAAGAATCTGGAAATTATTCCGTGGATTCAAGGACGAAGATAAGAAATGTTTTCAAACTCATTAAAAAATAGTCTCGTAGGAATTTTACTGTTAACAACGTTGTCTGTAAAATGCGAAAATCTTATTAATAATGGTGATTTTACTCAGGGTTTACCGCCTACATGGCTAATTTCGACAGGCATCAAATCTAACGAAACAGAAAAAACCCTACCCGGCGGTTCTCAGGTTACATTCGGGCTGGACAAGGAAAACTTCCATTCAGCTCCTGTATCATTATGTTTTAAATCTTCCGTGCAAAACAGTATCACTAGCTACAACACTTTACCTATAAACTTGATCAGCGGTAAAAAATATCGCTTTGCAGCTTGGTACTTCCTAAAAACGGATTCCCCGAAAAAGTGTTCGCTTACCGGAAGAATAGCTATTCGTTTCAAAGAAGCTAATAGCAAAAATAAAAATCACTTCCCTACTTTCGAAATTACGACTGATAAATGGACGAGAGTGGAAACTGATTTTATTGCTCCGGCAGGATTAAAAGATGCGCTCTTCACTCTTTGGTTTTCAGGCGAGGGGATACTTAACTGGGACGACGTAGAGGTAAAAGAAATTCATACTCACTAAATTAACTGCAGGCGTTGCTGCTGTTCTTACATGGAAACCTTTGAATCTAACCTTGCCAATTGATAGCAAATATCTAGAGGCGGATGCTGAACAAAAACCCACAATAATATCCATGCAGATTTATCAGGGTCTGGCCCTTTTAATTTATTTTTTTCTTGCTCATTAATTGTTTAAATAGCCATGTTTACTATCTTAAATAAATAAAGTGAGGCGTAAAAAATTAAAATAAGCAATTTGTCTTCAATTTTGTTTTGTGGCACCTTCTGCCTGCGAACTAGCGTCTGCGTTCTCGAAAAACTTAACCCAACTTTCACCGTTAT
>DLIO01000056.1 GCA_002483765.1 Lentisphaeria bacterium UBA7640
CATCGCAATGTCAGGAGTTCAGGAGTTTTGAATGAAAACTGACCAATAAGCGTTTGAAAAATATCAATTATTTTGCGGTGGTTTTGTTTGTATTTCGGGCACTCTGAATATAGGTTATCAGGCTTAGCCTCGGTAGCTCAGTGGATAGAGCATCTCCCTCCTAAGGAGGTGGTCGCAGGTTCGATTCCTGCCCGGGGCACCATTTTTTAAACCGATAAAAAACCACCGCTGATGTTTAGTTCAGCGGTGGTTTTGTTTTTTCATTCTTTGTCAGCGACAGGGCTTATAAGTCGGCTTGATATTCCTGAAGTGATTTCAGGGTTATTTTATCACTGGTTGCTGATTTTATTCCTTCGACAGTGGCCAGAGCCGCCGCCATAGTGGTGACGTACGGCACTTTGTATTGAATAGCCATGGTTCTGATATAGCTGTCATCAATTTTTCCGGCACGTCCACTCGGTGTATTAATAATCAAATTAATCGCTTTATTTTTGATCATATCACCAATATTCGGGCGTCCTTCGGTCAATTTTTTAACGACTGTACACTCGACGCTATTATCTTTAAGGAATAGCGCTGTACCTTCGGTTGCAGTAATTTTAAATCCAAGCTCGATTAAGCATTGGGCCACTGGCAACAGGTGTTTGCGGTCGCGTTCTAACACCGTTAACAGCGCCGTGCCACTGAGTGGTAGACGTCCGCCCGCGGCTTCTTGCGATTTAAAGTATGCCAAGCCAAAACATTCGGCAATCCCCATGACTTCGCCAGTGGCGCGCATTTCTGGGCCGAGTACTGGATCTACTTCGGGGAACATATTAAACGGGAATACCGCCTCTTTGACTCCGACGTAGTTGCGTTTTTTCTTACTTAAGATTTCATTGAATTCGCTTAGTTTATTGCCGAGCATCAAAAGTGTAGCAATGCGAGCCAGTGGGACGCCGGTGATTTTCGCCACAATCGGCACTGTCCGTGAAGCGCGTGGATTTGCTTCAATAATGTAGACTTCGTCGTTGTAAACGGCGAATTGGACATTAAGAATACCAATAACTTTAAAATCTTTAGCAATTGCTGCGGCATGTTCCTCAATCGTTTTAATATGTTTGGGATCCATGATTACTGGAGGGATAACACATGCGGAATCTCCAGAGTGAATACCCGCTAATTCAATATGTTCCATAACACTGGCGACGAAGGTGCTTTCACCATCTGAAAGCGCATCGACTTCAGCTTCAATCGCATTATCGAGAAAACGATCAATCAGCATCGGATATTCCGGGCTGACTTTGATTGCTTCAACAGCATAACGGCTTAGACTTTCTTCATCATATAAGATCGCCATGCCGCGACCACCAAGGACAAAGGATGGGCGAACCATTACGGGGTAGCCAATTCTGCGGCCGAGTGCTATTGCTTGATCTAATGAACGAGCGGTACCGCTTTCAGGTTGTTTAATTCCTAGTGCGATCATACGTTCACGGAAATATTCACGGTCTTCAGCAAGGCGGATTCCTTCTGGCTGAGTTCCAATGATTTTCATACCGAGATCTTTGAGTTCCTGCGCGATATTTAGTGGAGTTTGTCCACCGAACTGCACGATTACTCCGTCTGGTTGTTCTTTCTCGTAAATCGCCATTACATCTTCGACTGTTAATGGTTCAAAATAAAGTTTATCACTGGTGTCATAGTCGGTGGAAACGGTTTCCGGGTTACAGTTAACCATCACGCTTTCATATCCGCTATCGCGTAGAGCAAAAGCCGCATGAACACAGGTATAATCAAATTCGATCCCTTGTCCGATACGGTTAGGACCGCCACCGAGGATCATAATTTTTTTCTTTTTTGAGACTTTGACCTCATCCTTTGCGCCGGAATAAGTCGAGTAATAATACTCCGCATCCTTGACGCCACTTACTGGAACTTTGCAAAAAGTTGCATGTAAATTAAGTTTAAAGCGACGTGTTCTAATATCTTTTTCTGCGATGCTGAACAATTTAGCAAGATAACGGTCGGAGAAGCTGAGTTTTTTAGCTTCAATAAACATCTCGTCAGGTAACGCCATCCAGTTGTAGGTCGCTAATTTTAATTCAAACTCGGCGAGTTCTTTCATCTCTTCGACAAAGAAAGGTGTAATATCCGTGATGGTAGCAGCTTCTTTGGCGCTCAAGCCTTTTTTCATCGCCTCATAGAGGATGAAAAAGCGTTCACTTGAGGCGAAGTTGAGTTTTGAGCGTAGTTCTTCCAAGCTTAACTTTTCGTATTCTGGGACTAAACCGAGTCCGTAACGGCTAATTTCTAACGAGCGAATCGCTTTTTGCATCGCTTCTTTGAAATTTTTACCGATCGACATAACTTCGCCAACAGCTTTCATCTGGGTTCCCAGAATATCTTTTGCTTGTGGAAATTTTTCAAATGCCCAACGCGCGAATTTGGCGACAACATATTCGCCAGACGGAGTGTATTTGTCTAGTGTACCGTCGCGCCAATAAGTAATCTCATCGAGCGTAATACCAGTAGCGAGGCGCGTCGAGATACTAGCAATCGGGAATCCGGTTGCTTTAGATGCGAGTGCGCTGGAGCGCGAGGTTCGTGGATTGATCTCGATAACAATAATCCGATCATCTTCGCGGTTATGCGCAAACTGAACGTTGGTGCCACCGATGACGCCGATGGCGTCCACAATGCGGTAAGCGTATTCTTGAAGGCGGGCTTGTAGTTCTTGTGGTACGGTTAGCATTGGCGCTACACAGAAACTATCGCCAGTGTGAACTCCCATTGGATCAACATTTTCGATAAAACAGACAGTGACTTTTTTGCCATTTTGGTCGCGAACGACTTCGAGCTCGAGTTCTTCCCAACCTAGCGCGCACTCTTCGATCAATATTTGTCCGATAATGCTGGCAGCAATTCCGCGTGCGGAGATCTGGCGTAGTTCTTCGATATTATAAACGATACCACCGCCGGTACCACCCATCGTGTAGGCTGGACGCACTACCACCGGATAGCCCAATTTTTCGGCTACTTTTTCAGCTTCTTCGACAGAAAAACACGGTTCCGATTCTGCTACCGGAATACCGATTTCTCTCATGGTTTCTTTGAATTGGATGCGGTCTTCGCCACGTTTAATTGCGTCAAGATCAACACCTATAACTTGGACGTTATGTTTGACCAGAATGCCTTGTTCGTCAAGCGCAATGGCGAGGTTCAACGCAGTTTGTCCGCCGAGATTTGGCAGTAACGCGTCTGGCCGTTCTTTGATAATAATTTTCTCGATACTGGCGACGGTCAGAGGTTCGATATAAGTATGATCGGCCATTGCAGGGTCGGTCATGATGGTTGCAGGGTTACTGTTTACAAGAACAATTTCGTAACCTTCTTCTCTCAGTGCTTTGCAAGCCTGAGTTCCGGAGTAGTCAAATTCACAGGCTTGCCCAATGATAATTGGGCCGGAGCCGATAATCATAATCTTTTTGATGTCAGTGCGGTGCGGCATAGATACAATCCTTTCGTTAAGTATGTGCTTCAAGTATTATTTATGGACAAGCGGAGATTCATTTTGAGAATTCCGGTAGACCGGAGTATAAAATATCGCCAAATTACAGAATTATCAATCTTGAGTACAAAAATAAATGACAAATAAATTTCAAGTCAATTGACAAAGTAAACGCACACGAAAAAATAAGCGAGAGCATTTAGTTTGACAAAGAAAGGTGTACGCTTAGTGTGGCTGGGGAAGCCGACTGGGCATACACCATAAACTTACAAATTTTTTTACATGAACTGACTTTTTTGTCAATTGGCCATTTAGAAATCTCATCCAAGACTAGGAATGTTCAAAAAATTCACGCCGCCAGTTCGCCACGTACCAGAAAGTATGTGGCTGATGGCACGCAAAATAAGTTACAAGCTATCACTTAAAACCGCAACTTTAATCTCTCAACAAACTCTTAACGGTATTCGGGGAGCATGTCGCCGTGCGCGACGATCAGGTCGTCACACATTTTGCGGATTTCGTCGAGGGTTAACTCGGAACCGGTGTGTGGATCGAGCATCGCTGCGTGATAGATAGCTTCTTTGCTGCGGGTTACTGCCGCTTCAATGGTCAGTAGATGAACGTTGACATGGGTTTGGTTTAGTGCTGCGCATTGTGTTGGCAAATCGCCAACGTGACAACCTTGGACACCATTGGAATCCACCAAACATGGCACTTCAACTACGGCATTAGCGGGCAAATTACTAATCAAACCATTATTCATCACATTGCCACCGATCTGAATCGGCTTATTGGTAACAATTGCGTTGATAATCGCCGAACCATATTCATTAGTCATTTCATGTTCCAGGGTCGGATTTTCTATCAATTCGACACGTCGTTTTTCCCATCTCTCAATCGAATCAACACAACGTCTCGGATATTCATCCAGTGGGATATTAAATTCTTTAATCAGTTCTGGATACTGTTTTTTTATCCAATAAGGATAATATTCGGCAGCGTGTTCACTGGATTCGCTGAAATAGTAACCAAAATGAAGCATCATCGCCAAACGCACCATATTGCCACTCTTTTCGGCATTGGGTTTGCGCCACTCGTTTAGTTTTTTGGCGGCGAGTTTTTTAATTTCAGGATAAATATCTTTACCGTTACGTTCGATTTCCAACAACCATCCTGTGTGGTTAATTCCCGCGATATGATCGCGAATGCTATCTTTGTCGTATTCCATGCCGAGCGTTTCCAGCAGAGATTTGGAACAAACCTGAACAGAATGACACAGGCCAACAGTTTTCACTCCAGTATAGCGCAACATTGCTCCGGTCAACATTGACATCGGGTTGGTGTAATTAAGTAGCCAGGCGTCAGGACAGACCTCTTCGATATCACGAGCAAATTCCCACATCACTGGAATTGTCCGCAGACTGCGAAAAATTCCGCCAATGCCGATAGTGTCGCCAATGGTTTGCTGTAGTCCGTATTTTTTAGGGATTTCGAAGTCGATAACGGTGGAAGGTTCGTAACCACCAACTTGGATGGCATTGACTATAAATCCAGCACCCTTCAGTGCCGCACGACGATTGCGTTCGCCGAGGTGCGTAGTTATTTTCGCACGGCCAGCATTGATGTTTTTATTAAGAATATCCAACATCTGCTTTGCTTCTTTCAAACGAACTGGATCGATATCATAGAGCGCGATATGTGAATCGCGTAATGAATCTCTGGACATGCAGTCACCCAAAACGTTTTTTGCGAATACCATGCTGCCGGCACCCATAAAAGTGATCTTAGTCATTTTCTTCTCCTCTTAATTCTGTGGTTGGTTTTGAGGTAATATAATAATTCAATGCTTTAATATATCCGAATTGTATTATTAGTAAATAGCATAAAAGTGCTAAAAATAAAACAATATTGCTAAAATGAGACTAGGGTTAAGAGAAGAATTTAAAATATAGCGAAAAAATCATTCGACGCAAGCTTTAAAGCAATGGAAATTTATTGCAGATTGAAAAATTAACAGCCGATAATATTGTATCACTCTATATACTTTGGAGGTAAATATGAAATGGTTTTTGATGTTTGGTTTAGGGATTTTGTCCTGTTTAGCTGGTTGTCGTTCTGCGCAATCTACTGCGTCAATTCCTGCGGTTAAGAATTTTGAGGTCGAAAAATATCTTGGGCAGTGGTATGAAATTGCCCGATTACCTCATCGCTTTGAACGCGATATGATCCAGGTTACTGCGGATTACACGCTACGTGAAGACGGTAAAGTTGCCGTGTTGAACGCTGGATGGCGCGATGGCAAAAAAAAGGAAGCACATGGCGTAGCGCACCTCAAGGGAGATTCCGACATTGGCGAGTTGAAGGTTTCGTTTTTTTGGCCATTTTACGGTGATTACCGGATTATCTGGTTAGAACCGGATTACTCCAGCGCAATCGTAACCAGTTCCACCAAAGATTATCTGTGGATTTTAGCCCGCGCATCAATGCTGGACAAACAGCTTTTAGACGATTATTTGGACAAAATCCGTTTGTGGGGTTTCGACATCACAAAGCTCGAATATCCACAAGAGAATTTAGAAGTAAAAAGGTAGAATGTAGAAAAAGTAAAAGGCAGTAATCACAAAGAAGGGACGAAAGAGTCGGGCATGGAAAGTTTGTCCACAAAATCTATTCCTAAAACGGTGTAATTATGCCTTTAAATTCACGCGCGCATAATGCGCGCGCGAATTAGGAATGAGAAATACCCCATTCTTCAATCATTTGTTGACGGATAGATGAAGCGTCGGTTTTGAACTTTTGAAACTCCGACGCCGATATCATAAAGATCGCCCAGATGTTCCTCGGTAAGTGTCGACTCTGGAGTACCGTTAGTCACGATTACTCCCTCTTTAATCATAAATATTTGATGAGCGAAACATGAAGCTAAGTTCGGATCATGCAGAGTCATTAGGACCGTCAAATTTTTTGCTTTGGCAACTCGCCGCACGGTTTCCAATACCATATGCTGATTTCTGAAATCTAGGTGCGACGTTGGTTCGTCCAATAACAACAACGGCGCTTCCTGCGCCAAGGCTCGCGCAATTAAAACTAATTGGCGTTCGCCACCGCTGATACGTGTATAACAACGATCAGTTAAATGACCAATCCCAACAGCCTCCAACGCAGCTTTGGCCGCGCATTCATCAGCAACGGATGGCCCTGCGAACAGAGCAACGTGAGGAGCGCGCCCCATCAGCACTGCTTCAAATACCGAATATGGAAAGGGTGGAGTGTGTTCCTGCGGCACGACTGCAAGCAAACTGGCGCGTTCCCTGAACGAGATATTGACCACGTCACGGCCATCGAATAGCACTCTTCCGTGTTCAGGTGTCCAGAGTCCGGCAATACATTTAAACAATGATGTTTTGCCTGAACCGTTCGGCCCCAAAAGTACGGCAAGATGTCCTTTTTTTACCGAGAAAGAGACATTATTGACTACAGGTTTAGCGCCACGATAATGTCGAAAGGTGAGGTTTTCAACTCTAATCATCTGCCCCAACTCTCCTTGCCACCCCGTTTCAATAGATAGATGAAAAACGGCGCACCTGCCAGAGCGGTGATCACTCCTACAGGAATTTCCGCGCTACCCAAATTTCGCGCTATAGTGTCGGCACAAATCATAAATGCGGCCCCGCCAGCCATGGTCAACGGAATCAGACGGCGGTGATCCGGCCCGACCAACATCCGCACCAAATGAGGAACCATCAACCCAACCCAACCGATCAGTCCACTAACCGAAACCGCACTCGTGACCGCCAAAGTAGCACATGCGATAAAAATAATTCGTTTACGACTGACATTAACGCCTAATGAACGCGCTTCTTCCGCACCCATGCTCATAATATTCAATCTCCAACGCAAAAGAAAAATCGGTAAGCAGCCCAAAAGAATACCGATTCCTGACGATCTGATTTGTGACCAGTCCGCCAGCGCAAAACTGCCCATTAACCAATAAACGATACTTTGTAATTTCATCGGATCGACTAGGAATTTAATCATAGACAATAATGCCGTAAACAGTGCCGAAATAACGATTCCAGACAGAACTAGTGAAAGCCTCGACATCTCTCCTCCAGCATGTGCAATACCGCAAGCCAAAATAACTGCAGTTCCACCGAACACAAAAGCGATAAGTTGCAAAGAGATCCAAGGCATACAACTTATCGCTAACGCACAGCCGAAAGCGGCTCCTGCTGATATACCGAGAATAAAAGGATCGACTAATGGATTACGTAAAACCGCCTGAAGGGTGCCTCCGGATGTGGCGAGAGCCATGCCCACTAATCCGGCTAGAATAATCCTCGGCAGCCGAATCTCCAGAATAATCGTTGCTTCAGGTGTATCAATGCCACTGAAAGCGTTAAATAAAATTTTGATTATCTCCACCGGCGTCATTCCGTAAGCACCCAAAAATAACGCTAAACTTGCGGCCACGAAGGGCGACAGTAGAATAATTATAGATTTAGTTTTCAATTTGTTGCACATCTTTGTAGGTTACACCATAAACATCGCGATAAAACTGATCGATTTCATGATCTATATTTAAATCTTCAAATTGTTCGGGGTAAACTGCCGCAGCTAGCCACAAAGCCAATGGCGCCATCCGTGGCGACCACGTGTCCCATTTCGGAACCTTAAAAACCCGTTTTTCTTTAACCGCAGTAATATGGCGCCACTGCGGATTGTTCAGAATATCTGCGGCTGAATAACGAGCATGTCCCCAAATATAGATCACATCAGGGTTCCAGGCCAAGAGTTGTTCAAGAGAAACATCAACGGTATGCTGTGAAAATTTCTGCCCTAGGTTATGTTGCCCGATTATTGAAGTTATGTCATTGTAAATCCCAACGCCACCACCAATACGAGTCGGTTTGCTGAAAATCCACAAAGCTTTTTTGCGCTGTTCATCCGGAATTATTCCGACTCTCTTTTTGATCAAAGAAAACATTGTTCTCATCTTCACAATTGCCGATTCAATATTAGCTTCGCTAGCAAAAAGTTTCCCGTGTAAGCGCATCATCTCATACAGTTCTAAGATATTCTCAGGGAATACGGCAATAATCGGAATATTTCTCTTACTGAGATAATTAATGATTTCAGGATTAGCTGACCACAGTAAAACAATATCCGGTCTTAATTTTAATAATTTTTCAGCGTTTATGTGATGATTATTACCCACCGAAGGGATTAGCTCGGCTAAGTCGGGTTTGATAACTTTCAGCAAATCATTAGCCCCTAGGGCGGTTCGGCTTAAACCCACAACTCGTTGCCACGCTCCAGTTATCGGTAACAATTCGGTACCATTCAGTAATACTGCCCGTTTGACTGGTATTTCGACGCTTATGCTACGGTTCATTTTGTCACGATAAGTGAACGATTCACCTGCTACATTACAAACAGAAAGCCAGACCGCAAATAGCGCAATACATATTTTAGAAGCTGTTAATGGGTGCGTGTTGTTAGTTATCATACTATCCTAATTTTTAGTATTTTGCCTAGATAATAAAAAGGCTATATTATAAATTTGCGAACTCTTCTGTGGCTATTAAATATCTTGGTGGTATTCTTTATTTGGGAACAATATCCGCCGATGATTCGCTTTAATCTTGTATCTTTATCTACTTTTGGGGCGGGTTAAGAGCGTTTATACGGTGTGATAACTGTTTTTTTAAGCTAGCATCGCTAGTAATAGTAAGTGTATTTTTATAAATTTTCAGTGCCTCTTTGAGATTTTTTTCAGAACGATAACTGTCTCCAATGTACAACCCGGCCTCCCCGCGATCGCGCTGATTATTTTTTTTACTCTTGTACAACTCAAACAACTGTTCGCGTGCTTTACCATACTCTTTCAGTGCTAGATAAGCTCTCCCGGAATAGATTGATTTGACCGAATCCTTTTGATCAATCTGCTCGAAAAACTCCAGTGCCAACTGGTAGTTTTTTTCACGGAACGCCGCTATTCCGCCATATCTAGCGGCAAAAACACGTTCATTTTTTGAATACTTCTTAAAATCAACGTCACGTAATAACTCAATGACCTCTTCGTCCTTCCGTTCACCAAGTAACAGTCCTGCTAGTTGGCGGCGTGCGCGTATTGCTGCGTAATAGTACGGATCCTTGCACATAGTTGCGCTTCTGAGATAATTAACGGCATCCTGATGTTTTTTAGTTGTCAGATAGATTCGCGCCATCTTCTCTTGAAGTGCAGCCCAATGCCGAAAATCAGTCGTCTGTTCTATACATATTTGATAGTTTTCCAGCGCCTGATCATAATCTTTTAGTTGATAATAATAGAGATCGCCAATGTAGTCAAAACGTCGCGCACGTGTATTTTGATTGATATCAGGTAGGGTTTCAATTAGTTCAAACCATTTCAGCGCTTCGTCATAACGTTTTAATGCGGCCATGGATCGCCCAATCATGGTCATACATGACGCGTCATTCCAACCATTCGGCGACAAGTCAAGCGCTGCCCGATATTGTTCCAAGGCTAAATCATATTTTCTATCATTATAAGACTTTTGTGCTGTTCTGATAGCTCTACTGTAAGGATTTTTAGCCTCGGCGGCGTAAATCAGCGTTACTAATAGTAACGCCAATGCCCATAATTTTAAGTAATTACGCATTGATTACGATCACGTCTGTAAAAAAACGATACCAATTAACAAAGCCACAATTTCAAAGACAAACCCGACCAGCCCAATTATCTCGGTAGAGATTCCTCTAAGATTCTTCATCACAAAACGGCTTAAAAGCCTAGTCCCTAAAAATGCTAGAGCAGCAGTAATCAGTGTGGCGTAAGGGCTTTTAATAAATATAAATAATGCAATAAAACCAGCAATC
This sequence comes from Lentisphaeria bacterium UBA7640, assembly GCA_002483765.1. Taxonomy (GTDB): domain Bacteria; phylum Verrucomicrobiota; class Lentisphaeria; order Victivallales; family Victivallaceae; genus UBA7640. The sequence continues at coordinate 10,373 of DLIO01000056.1, forward strand.
GTCCATAGATGATTGTGTCCATGCCTTGGGGTGGCAATAATCGGAGTTTTATTGCGATGTAGCGGCAATGCTGCCAATGCGGCTTGCACTGTAAAACTAAAAACCAACACCATAATCATCCAATAATAAAAATTATAAAATGAAACCAGGAAGAATGCCAGAAGATAAAGATGCATGATGATAACAATTGAGATTATTGCAGGCATTGACTGAACATTGCGCACTTCGGTACGCATGTGATAGAGCGCCGCCACTGTTGAAACATTTTCCCTCTTGAGCTCAAAAAACGAAACTAGCGCGCCGAGACCACGCCCTGAATCTTTGATAATCATCAAAATAGCCATAGAAACGGCGAAGATCATCGCCGCTGCGATTTGGTTCATCCCGGAAAGAATAACTCCCGCAATTACAATCAGGAATCCCAATGCCAGGCCAACTAATGGCAATGCATACTGAACTTCGACACCATACTTTTTAACGGTTTCTTCCTTTTTTAGAAATTTCGGAAGCGGCAAATCTATCAACAACTCCCATGCAGCACTGAAATATTTTGTATACTCGTTGAATTTCATACCATTTCTCCTTGTTTTGTTATTCTTGACTTTAGCCAGTTATATTTCTTTTCCATTAAATCATGAACGCGAACAGCCAACTCCTTGCGGTTTTCATCGCGATGATAGATTTTTGACAAAATATGGATCTCTATTACTGTACGCTTGTAACCAATAAGTTGCCAGAAATGTGGCAGTAATCGGTCATCATCGATCCACGGCAACCGGAATCCATCCCGATGGGGATGATACAAAATAAGCACGGGTAAAATTGGAATATCGTGACGACACACCACTTCAAAAGCAGTGGATTTAAACGGTAACATACCTGATTTCCCGTCAGTAGTGGTGCCCTCTGGATAGATTAGAACATTGATGCCGTGGAGCAAAGTATCGCGACACGCTTTCATTATTTTTAGTGATTGTTGTTTTGATTCGCGCTTAACCCAGATCGGCATACTGAGTCCCAAATACCACCCAAGAATTGGCCATTTCCTAATATCATTTTTGGGCATAAATCTAATCGGGAAGGCAGCAGCTTCCACTAAAATATCTAAATAACCACAGTGATTGGAAACAATCAAAGCACCGTCGGCATCTGAAACATCGCCATGGATTTTAATGTCGATCCCAATAATATTAGCAATACCTTTCCCCCATCTTCGTGTACATTTAGAGATTTTTAACACTTTTTCCCAGTAACTGCCACCGAAAACATGATAATAGAACGCTGGCAGGGCATTAATTGCCAGCCAGCATCCTATCATTATCAGACGGAAAATTTTTCTCAAAAAAATCATGAATGTTGACCAAATTTAAAATGACGCCGAAACCGTTCTGGTACATCAGCAGTATCAAGTAGCATCAAAAAATCGATTGAACCAAATTCTTCATCTAAAGCTGGTTCGCCGCATATTTTACTACCGAGTCTCAAATATCCCTTTAATAGCGGTGGTAGCGGGATGGTCTCAGGATAATAACCGTCAAATGGGGGTAAGATATATTCTGGGCGCGGTCGCGCTTTCATCTTTTCGCTAATTAACCCTTCCTCGACGAAACGCTGGTAGAGCCCCCAGCCAATCGCGGCATCAAGAGTGTCAACACTGACGCAACCAAAAAGATATTTGACTTGAGAACGGTTCATCGCTTCCGCAATTCCCGCCCAAAGCATAGCAAGCACTGAGCCGTTGCGATACTTTTCTGAAACGCACGAGCGTCCTGCTTCTAAAGCGTCGCCGGCAATTTCCTGGAGCCCTTCAGTAGTAAATTCATGTTCGGAGTAAAACCCGATGCCTTTAGCCGCGGCTTCGCCTGACTGAAGTCGGTAAGTTCCCACAATTTGACCATGATTTTTTTCTTCAACTAATAAATGTAGACAATGTACATCAAAATGATCTGAGTCCAGACGCGGAATGCCGCATGCATCTCTGCCACGGGCGGCATTAAAAACTTCATAGCGCAATTTCTGAGCCAAAATAAGTTCCTGCTCGGAAACGGCCACCTTAATCCGAAAATTGTCATTTTCTAGCAAATTCGGGGGGGTGGAGATTTTTTTATATAATTCTGTTGATGTCACTCCCAACTCCAGTTTATCAATACCGTAAAAGTTATAATTTCATGAATAATAACTTATAACAATACTTTTGTTCGGGCCAAATTCCAGCATCTTTCATTAAAAAAACAGTATGTATTACGATTAGTCAATTGAAAAAGTAAATG
>DLIO01000002.1 GCA_002483765.1 Lentisphaeria bacterium UBA7640
ATACGGGATCAAGATTCCTGAATCTCTAACGTCCAGATCCGTCCAGTTTTTCAATCCCCAAGCAAGTATGATGTTGACATGTTTATTCATCCAGCGACTTCTTCCAGATAAGATGAGTGCAAGCAATCCAGCGAAAAGCAAGAGCAGGGGCCACCACCAGTCATCCGCTTGGATGGTCGTAAAAAGAGAGACGCCGAGTGCGGCAATTACTGTTGGAACGCTGATGCTTCCGGTTAGCATCAACAGCATGATAATCCGTCGGCGCGCCGGGTGCATTACCACGGATTCTGCTTCTCTGGTGGTGAAACCGACGCCAGCTAGGGCTGATCGGGCTTGGAATTGCGCCGATTCTTGCGACATGCCCGTCAAAACCAGAGCCATTGCCGCCAGCCTTGTGATTAGCATGGTGATAGCGATGATGATGAGTAAGGAAAAAACTGCAACTATCATTCTTCCTCCAGTCTGTGCGGAATAAGTTATTAAATAGTCTTCTGTTTAACGTCATTAAAAATAATGTTTAATCGGTAATATTTCAAATAATAAAAAATTAATTATGCAGGTTTGTGTTCAGCCCCGAAACGAGTTATTAGTTGACGATAAAGTAACCTTATATAAGTGGCCTTTTTTGAGGTTTAGAGATATTTTTTTGAACTAGAAATGGTTGTATTTAATGTTAACATGAGGCATATTGAACTGGTTTTTCCCCAGCTAATTCCGATACGGATAGCGATAAAAATTATAAGGATTGTGAATGGATGAGATAACATGTGTGACCGGAGCATTGGTTGTTTACCGGCAAAAACCGGCAAAAGTTAATTCAATCAGCGATGGAAAGATTGAATTGACTCTACCGGATGGTGCAAACAAAAGTGTCCGCCTAAAAGATATAATGGTTTTGCACCGCGGCCCGGTCAGTCGTTTACCGACGGCGCCGTTGCAGTCGGAAGATTTGATGGAAATCGTGGCAATGCTGGAGGATGAAACGGTCAGTCTGGCAGATTTAGCCGGATTGATTTATGATGATTTTTCTCCTGAATCAGCGTGGTCGGTGTGGACGTTATTGGATGAAGGAGTTTATTTTTCCGGAAGCATGGTAGATGGCATAAAAGCGCGATCAGAAGCTGAAATAGCCACTACACTAGAAGTTACCGCCGCCAAAGAGAACAGCAGGATTGAACGTGAAGAACTGATTGCGCGCATTCGCTCTGGGAATTTATTGCCTGAAGATCTGCAACATTTGCGCGATGTAGAGAATTTCGCGCTAGGCAAAACTGCCACTAGTGGAATTATGCGCGAGCTAAATATGGAGCAAACTCCAGAAAAAGCACATCGTTTGCTACTTAAACTTAAAGTGTGGGATTGTTGGACAAATCCATATCCATCTCGTGCCGGAATCGTGATGGAGAATCCCGATCTGCCGACTCCAGAGTTGCTGGAAGAGGAAAGAGTGGATCTGAGCGCTATGGTTGCGTTAGCGATTGATGACGCAGGAAATCAGGATCCAGACGATGCCATCAGTTATGCTGATGGCTTGTTGTGGGTTCACGTCGCTGATGTGGCAGCATTAGTGGTTCCAGGCAGTGATATTGACCAAGAAGCTGAAGCGCGCGGCGCAAATTTATATCTACCAGAACAAACCGTGCACATGTTACCGCCAGCGGTAACGCATCAACTGGGTTTGGGTTTGCAGGAAACGTCTCCAGCATTGTCATTCGCTATCAGTTTTGATGAAGATGGCGCACCAACTCTGGAAAAGGCCGTTATTTCACGAGTCAAATGCACTCGCTATTCTTATGAAGAGGCGGAAACGAAACTTAATGAAGAACCGTTGTGCTCACTGGTTCCGCTGCTCGATAAATTCAGAGAATTTCGCGAGAAAAACGGTGCACTACGCATTGAATTGCCGGAAGTATCTGTAAAAGTTGTCGATGGTGACGTCGTAATCAAACCTTATCCGACACTACAGAGTCGGGAAATGGTCGCGGAAGCAATGATGGCTGCTGGCGCGGCCGTCGGAAAGTTCGCCCTTGAAAAAGAGATTCCTGTGCCGTTCGCTGTTCAACCGGAACCGGATATCGCTGGTAAGCCGGAAACGCTAGCAGGAATGTTTTCCGCGCGGCGTGGTTGTTCAGTAACCTCAGTCCAAACCGTTCCGGGACGTCATTCCGGACTTGGTCTTGAACCTTACGTGCGCATTACCAGCCCGTTACGGCGTTATGACGATCTACTCGCGCATCAGCAAGTGCGCTCATATCTGGCCGGAGAATTGTTGCAGTCGGCAAGCGAGATTGATGGGAAGATTGCGAAAGCCCAAAACGCATCCAGAGAATTGCGCCGACTGGAACGAGTGGTTAATGAATTCTGGAAACTGGTTTACCTAGAACTACATCCCGATTGGCAGGGCAAGGCGGTGGCGGTGGAACGAATGGAAAACCGGCTAACAGTGATATTGCCAGATCTTGCTTACGAGTATAAAATCCGCTCCAGCGGGCTGGAATTAAACGATGAATGGACGGTAACGATCAACACGGTTGACCTGGCCGGACAGAGCGCACATTTTATCGCAGTTGTCGACTAAGTAGTGAAATAATTAATGAAGAGGGAATAACCTTATGCGGTATCGAAAATTTGGGAACACCGGGATTGAACTTTCACGGCTAGGATTTGGAGCCATGCGACTACCAATGAAACCGGACCAAGAGGGCAATTCCCGACTGGTAATGAAGGAATCAGTGGAATTACTGCGTTATGGCTTTGAGTAGGGCATTAATTATGTCGATACTGCTTACGGTTATTGTGGTGCCGAGAGTGAAATTGCGGTCGGCAAGGCACTGAAAAATGGCTGGCGCGACAAAGTATATCTTTCTACCAAACTGCCATTAGGGAAGGTCGATGAACAGAATGATTTTCGTCGGCTTTTGGATGAACAACTGGATAAATTACAAACTGATTATATTGATTTTTATCACTTTCATGGAGTGAATGCCGATAATTTTGAGAATAAAATCATGCAATTTAACCTTCTTGAAGAAGCTGTAAAAGCTAAAAAACAAGGGTTAATCCGGTTCCTGTCATTCTCTTTTCATGATAAACCGGAAAAAATGCTACCAATTATCGACACCGGAGCCTTCGCTTCCGTGCTCTGTCAGTACAATTTGCTCGATCGCGCCAACGAACCGTCAATTAAATACGCCGCCGAAAAAGGGGTTGGAGTTATTGCAATGGGACCGGTCGGGGGCGGACGACTGGCGTTTGCCGGAAGTATTTTTGAGGACGCGCTGGGAGGACGGGTTACCACGCCGGAATTAGCGTTACGTTTTGTACTCAGCAACCCGAATATAAATCTCGCTCTATCCGGCATGAGTACCCGGCAAATGGTGGATGATAATGTAAGAGTCGCTAGCCGGAACGAGTTGTTGAGCGAACAGGAAATGTTGCGCATAGATGAGTTGCAGAAGCAATGCCGTTCATTGGCAGAAATTTATTGTACCGGTTGCGGATATTGCATGCCGTGTCCATTTGAAGTAAATATTCCAGCTTGCCTCGAAGCTCTGATTTATCAAAAAGTGTACCGGATGGAACAGCATGCCCAGGCCAAATATTCTGCGATTGGCGGAGACTCAGGCAAAGAAGGTATTGCAAGTTTATGTACCAGTTGCGGCGCTTGTGAAAAGAAATGCCCGCAGAAAGTTCAAATTCGAAAACACCTGAAAGAAACCACCGCGATTTTTGAATAATAAACATTGGAAAAATGTAGAAATGACTAAAATGATGATTTTAACAACCCCAATTGTAGAAGGTTATACCATTAAAGAATACAAAGGACTGGTCACTGCGAAAAATGTTCGTGCGCTAAATATCATCAGAGACACTATGACCTCATTCAGAGATTTTTTCGGCGGTCGTTCAGGATCATATCAAGAGGTTATGGATAGTATACAACAAGAAGTCATTGACGAGATTATCATTGAAGCCGAAAAAGTCGGCGCAAATGGCATCATCGGCTTCCGGATTGATTTTGAAAATGTGGGCTCTAAAGATAAGTCATTAATAATGGCTTTTGCCACAGGCACGGCTGTAGTAATAGAACAAAAATAGGGCTCTTCTGCATTTTGTGTA
>DLIO01000068.1 GCA_002483765.1 Lentisphaeria bacterium UBA7640
CCAATCTTAATGCGCGTTGACAGCGCGCGAATTACGAACTCAACTTAAAGCCATTTCGTTCCATATTTTTATGATTATGATTGCTTTTCGTAGTTGCCGATTTCTGTGGTTTTTCTTCAACAAAAAACCGCGTTCTAAGCATATTTTGCTTAAAACGCGGTATGTTCGATAAAAAGGAACAGCGCTTATTTTGCCGTGCTGTTAAAAAGCTTAGTTAGCTGAGATTTTTTGTTCGCTACTTTATTGCGATGAATAACGCCAGCTTTGCCGACTTTGTCCAACTTGCTACAATATTCGCGCAGAACTGCTTCGGCGCCGGCATCGGCCGATGTGATTGCGGTGCGAAGGCGTTTTTCCATGGTTTTCAACGAACTGATGCGTCCGCGATTTACTAAGTGAATTTTCTTGCTGTTACGATCTCTTTTGGCTGCTGATTTGTTCATTCTTTAACAATCCTGAAATTAATATTTTCCTGTTTTGGGTTTAACGTAAAAGACATACAATACTGTATTTTCATAAAGTTTCAACTGTAAACCAGTTAATTTTTAAAATGAGTTCAAAATCCTTGTTTTGTGAGGGTTAGTTTTGAAAATTGCAGCCCTCTGTTTTTCATGCGTAAATTTTTCCTTGCATTTCGACTTTGTTAAAATTCTCCCAGCCAAAGTCAAGATAATGTGATTGAATAGATTTCGCACGTTCCGCAATATTAGTCAGATGATCAGCGGCTTTTTCCAGTTCGCCAATCAATTCGATGTAGATCACACCAACAATGGCGTCACAATGCCCAGCGCGAAGACGCTCAATATGATTAGCCTCGAGTTCATGGGCCAAGCGATTAACTTGGTCTTCCGATGCAAGCGCTTTATTAACGTAATCTTGGTTGCTGGACTCCAAAGCAGCGATCACATTCAGCGCCAGACTTTCCAGATAACCGCATAACATTTGCAGTTCACCACGCCCTTTTTCTGACAGATCTCCGGATGCATTTTTCAAGCGAACGGTCAACGCCATAACATTTGCGGTGTGGTCGGCGACACGTTCGGCATCATTAGTACAGTGCATCAACAATGGAATAATAGCAGATTGCGATTCCGTCAGTTCACGCCTCGTAATCTGCACCAAATAATTAGTGATTTCCGCTTGAAGTTCATCAATATGCTCTTCGCGAAGGTCGAGTTCATTAAACTTGGCCTCGTCCACGTCAGAATTGATAAAATGAACATTAACTGCTTGGTCAACCATTTGCCAAGATTCCTTGACCATATAACATAAGGAACGAACGGCTTGTTCAAGCGCTACCGCGGGGGTATCCAGCAGGTAAGGCTCAAGATATTGGTATTTGATCTTCTCTTCCTTGAGGGGCAATAGCCATTCGCAAAAACGCGCCACGAGAGGAATGGCGGGAACCATTATCAACGCAGTAATTATATTGAACATGGTATGCACGTTGGCGATATGGCGTGGTAAATTTTGAGGGATAGGAGCGAAAGCATTACCAGCGGTAATTTGATTAATAACATATAAAATTGCTGGAATCCCCGTACCTCGCCAGGGGATGTAAAGTAGAACAGTAAAAATCAACACACCAAAAAGGTTAAACACAATGTGTCCAACAGCTGCCTGTTTACTAATGCGGTTGGTTGGCAATGAAGCCAGCAATGCAGTGATCGTCGTTCCGATGTTAGAACCCATAATCAATGGAATTGCCGTGTATAAATTAAGCAACCCACTCGCACCGAGCGCTAGAATTATACCAGTCGTAGCCGAACTGCTTTGCAATACCATTGTCACGGCAATACCAATACCGATTGCGCCGAGTAATGACTTAGGCGACATAAAACCACCACCAACTGGAGCACAGTCAAATGATCTAAAAAAACTGACGAATGAAGGGAAATCAGCGATCAGTTTTAGTGAATCGCTCATCATGACCATTCCGAAAAATAACAATCCAAAGCCAAGCACGGCCTCACCCCAGCCTGAAATTAATTTCCAAGTGCAAAACAGCATTAAAAGCCCACAAATAATCGCCGGTATGGAAAGCTTTGAAACATCCAAAGCAATGATCTGGGTCGTAATCGTCGTACCGATATTTGCTCCGAAAATAATCCCTATTGCTTGGACTAAATTTAAAAGCCCAGCATTAACAAAACCGATTACCATTACGGTACTAGCGCTAGATGACTGGATGACTGCGGTAACCATGGCACCAGCTAGTACCGCAACATAACGATTGCTGGAAAAAAAATGTAAAATACTGCGCATGCGATTCCCCGCCGCTTTCTGCAAGCCATCGCCCATCGACTTCATGCCAAAGACAAATATTGCCAAGCCGCCCAGAATAGTCAAAAACAAGCTGTAAAAATTAACGCCGAGCTGTTGAACCGCGATACCACGGGTATTTATTGCACCTTTCTTACCAGATATTTCAATATTAACTTCGTAATGACCGGTTGCATCGCCGATTTTTAAACTGTTTTTTGCTTCTCCGTCAGAATCGGTTAAAACCATATCATGGGAAAGTTTTCCACGATCTTTTGTGGAAGGCGCTGAAGCGATATTAAAAAAAACAGGAACCCCAGTAGCTGGCGCGCCTTGCTCATTGACCAATTTAACAATCATTGGCTCTGCCAAACTGTTTCCAGAACGCGTCTCCTGCCATGTGCCACGGATCTCTACTCCAGAGATAAAGCGTACGTTGAGTACTTTGCCTGGCGCATCAGCTGGAATAACCCTTAAATATTGATCGCCGGTTTTCTTTCCTGCGCTAACCAATACTTTGACTAAGCCTCCCTGATCGGCAACAGCTTCTTTGGTCGACAATATCAGATCAGAATCTGGCCCAACTTCAAATGTAACCTTACTCCCAAAAGCAGGTAAACGGCTCTCACTTCCCAGCCAACTTCTTTTGGATTTGCCGCTTAATTTAATATAGAGTGCTTTGGAGAATTGTTTTCCAGGAAGCGTAGATTGGCCACCGCCCTGAAAAACCTCTATTTTATCCGCGGGAACTTTTTCAGTCCCACCGCATCCAGACAAAAACATCCCGAGCGCTAAAATCAACAACGCGCTTGCTAAATATCTTTTTAACACTGCTATTCTCCTTAGTTTGAATAAGCTCAATTTACCTTTCTTATCAACTTACTCAACGTGAAGATTGAAATCCTAACATGATTCTAACAAATCCGGCGTCAGTTTTTCGCTAATATTATCCATTGTTTAAATAATAACTTGTGCTATTTTATAACTGGTTGATTTTTAAACATTTTCTCAAGGAATTACATTCAATATGACTAAAGTTGCTAAAACATACGAAGGGATGCTTCAGGCATCAGGTTTGCGCTTCGGCGTAGTCTGCGCGCGATTCAATGATTTTTTTGTCTCAAAACTCCTGGATGGCGCAATAGACACAATAGTTCGCCACGGTGGCGATCCGAAGAATATCGAAACTGCGCTGGTTCCCGGAGCATATGAAATACCTTTTATTGCTTCAAAAATGGCGAAATCAGGCAAATATGACGCAGTCCTAGCGTTAGGCGTGGTTATTCAAGGAGCAACTCCGCATGCTGGTTATATTAATAACGAAGTGGCAAAAGCACTAGCACAAATTGGGATGGAAACAGGTGTCCCAGTTACTTACGGCATGGTCACCGCTGACAACATTGAACAAGCCATCGAACGTAGCGGCTCCAAAGCCGGAAACAAAGGCGCGGATGCAGCAATGGCGGCAATCGAAATGGCCAATCTCATAAAAACATTGTGAGGCGATAATGTCGTTTGAAGAAGACAATGCGAGCAGCACCGTACAGCTTCATTCTCGAAGACTCGGGCGCGAGTTCGCAATGCAATTTTTATTCCAGAATGACTTGGCGAAAGATGAAGTAAAGCCAGAGATTTTAGATAATTTCTTTGAGGGCGCCGCCGCAAATTTTGACATTCCAGAAAATCGTAATTTTCGCAAAGGAAAAGAATACGCAATCGAACTGATTAATGGCATCATTGAACATCAGCTTACAATTGATAAAACACTCAAAAAATTTTCCCAAAAATGGGAGATTGGCCGAATGTCGATTGTTGACCGAAATATCATGCGTGTGGGTATTTATGAAATGCTATTCGTCGCCGATGTCCCACCGATTGTCAGTATCAATGAAGCCGTCGGCATCGCCCGCGATTATAGCGGCGAACAATCCGGAAACTTTATTAACGGCGTATTAAACGGTCTTAAAGATACGCTTACTCGCCCATCTCGCGACGCAGTCAAGGAGCTTTAATGTCTATCTTCTCCATCTTCAAATCAGGTCTTCAAAAAACCACTACTGCTGTTACCCGGGCATTTGCCGCGCTCGGCGGTGAGAAATCATGGACTGATGAACATTTTGAAGATCTGGAAGCGATGCTGATATCCTGCGATTTCGGAGTTACTGCCAGTCAAAAAATTGTCAAAGATATTCGTGATCGCTATCGGCGTGGATTGATTCAAACTTCTGCTGAGCTCAAACAAGTTGCTCGAGAAACTGTTATCGGAATCATGTCACAAAACAACCGACAAATCAATTTTGCCGAAGCAGGTAAGCCCACAATTATTCTGATGATTGGCGTCAACGGTAGTGGAAAAACTACGACCGCCGGTAAATTGGCGTGGATTTATCAAGGACAAGGTAAAAAGGTTATCTTGGCAGCATGTGACACTTTTCGTGCTGCAGCAGTCGAACAGCTCAAGCTATGGGGCGAACGAACCGGCGCGCAAGTCATTTCATCTGCTCCAAACGCCGACCCATCCAGCGTGGCTTATGATGCCGTTAACGCGGCTCTCGCCCGGAAAGCTGATATGCTGATCATTGACACCGCGGGACGCCAACATAACCGCAAAGCTTTAATGGATGAATTGGCAAAACTTCACCGAACCATCGATAAAGTTTATCCAGGAGCTCCTCACGAAGTTTGGTTGACTGTAGATTCTAGTTTAGGCAGTAATGCCATCAATCAGGCCCGTGAATTTTCTAAAGTCGCCCAAATTACCGGTTTAGTACTAACTAAATTAGACGGAACAGGAAAAGGCGGTATGGCGGTCGCGTTACATCAAGAATTCGGGCATAAAGTGTTTTTTGTCGGACTGGGCGAACGCCCTGAAGACTTACAGGATTTCGACCCCAAATTCTACGCCGAAGCGATGTTTGTGAACGCGCATTAAAATCGGCCGATTTTTGCGCATTTAATGTTGCCGGAGTTGAATGAACGTTTTTTGGTATCTTTTTGGTGTTTTCTTTGGTTTTCTTGATATTTCTTGTATTTTCTTTGGTTTTTCTTTCCGACTTCCTTAGAAAAAAATAGTTTTCATTTGCGCCTTGTTCTTCTTTTTCTTCTACCAATGTGTTGATTGCATCTTTGATATAATATGATTCTCATGCTACTGTATGGCATCTATCGAAGATGCCATGGTATGTGACATGGTGCGTTAAAACCCGGGAAAAATATAGGAGGTGAATAAATCTGAGGGGAATATGGCATCTAATTGTCGTCACTAATGGATAATAAAAACGTAGCAAATTACCTAGAATGCGGAGCAATCTCGGTACGCTAGACGGCATGTTTTCATTACACGGCATTGTGTTTATAGTTCTTCTTCGAATGGATATTTTATAAAAAATACTATTTTTTTACTGATTAAATTACACGATTTCATCGGGTGGTTTTTTACGCCCTAATCGAAAAATCGCTGATTTCCGGCAACCTGTCATGCTCATTTCCCGGCCATTTCTCGTGCGCGTTCACAATGTTTGAATAACAACCCTAAGTTTTGAGGTTTGAGTGTTTTTTGTTTAATTGTTTAGATAGTTTTTTATTATTTTTAAAATCAGGAGAGAAAAGCAAATGAAGGTGCTGGTAGTAAATGCCGGAAGTTCATCGATGAAATTTCAAGTTTTTGCGATGAAGAAGGAAGTAGTATTAGCCAAAGGCTTAGTCGAGCGAGTAGGAACCGATCAGCCATTATTGAAATATAAACGTCACGATGGCGTTGAACGTGAACTAATCCCTGAGAAAAATGACCATGTTGGCGCATTAAAAAGTATCTGCGAATGCCTCGTTGATCCTGAAATCGGAGTACTAAAAAGTCTTTCTGAGATCGAATCTATTGGCCATCGTGTAGTTCATGGTGGAGAACGTGCCACCAAACCCGCATTGGTTACCGATCTGGTAAAAGAAATTATCCGCGACTGTTTTGCTTTAGCACCACTACATAACCCCGCAAATCTAGCTGGGATTGAAGCTTGTGAAAAGATTTTCAAAGATATCCCTAATGTCGCCGTATTCGATACCGCATTTCACCAAAGTATGCCACCGGAATCTTTTTTATATGCGCTTCCCTATGAACTATATACAAAATACGCGATCCGTCGCTACGGCTTCCACGGCACTTCCCATAACTTCGTTGCCAAAGCAGCGGGCACTATGCTCGGCATGCCCTTTGAACGCTTAAAATTGATCACTTGCCACCTTGGCAACGGTTGCAGTATCGCAGCTATCGATCATGGTATGGTTATTGACACGTCGATGGGAATGACGCCACTCGAAGGACTGATGATGGGAACGCGTTCAGGCGATCTCGATCCTGCGGTGGTTTTGCGCTTGCTGGAGCTGGGCAAAACGCCAGAAGAGATCGATAGAATGCTCAACAAAGAGAGCGGTTTGCTTGGTGTAGCCGGAATTGGCAGTAGCGATATGCGTGACATTATTGCCGCTGAAGAAAAAGGCGATCAACAAGCTTTGCGTGCACGACGCATGTTCACGCGGCGAATAGTCAAATATATTGGTGCTTATTATGCGTTACTCGAAGGCGCGGATGCTATTGTTTTTTGTGGTGGAGTTGGCGAATGGAGCCAATATTCACGGGCCAAGATTATTCGTAAACTGAACGGCATGGGCATCGAGCTTGATGAAAAAATCAATATGCAATGCGCCGGAGTTAAAGATATTATTTCCAGCCGACGCAGCGTTTGCAAAGTAATGGTAATCCCTACTGACGAGGAACTAATGATTGCCCGTAGCGTGGTTTCAACGCTAACGATTAACAACGAAGCACCACTGGCTGCCACCAGTGACAAAAAATCTAAATAAAGGAAACAGGTAATTAAACATGTATGCAGTTAATTTGTTTGTAAAAAAAGCTCAAAGCGGTGCAAAGACCTTGGTATTGCCCGAAGGACAAGACCCACGCGTCGTCGCCGCCGCTAATATGATTGTTGATAATCGCGTCGCAACCGAAGTTACCGTCCTCGGCAGCGAATCCGAAATTGCTTCATCTTGCGAAAAAGCAGGAATCACCGAACGTAAATTCAAAACCCTTGACTACCTCAACTGTGATTTCTTCGAAGAATATGCAGAACAGTTTGTCAAAATTCGCGAAAAGAAAAAGATCACCATTGAACAAGCTCGCGAAGCGATTAAAAACCGGATATTTTTCGGAAGCTTAATGACCCGTAACCACAAGGTTGACGGACTAGTCGCTGGCAGTATTGCTTCCACACCAGACATGCTCCGTGCCGCATTCAACTGTATCGGAACTGCGCCCGGCATTTCTAGTGCTAGTAGCTGTTTTGTTATGGATTTGCCGAACCCCGCGCCAAACGGCGAACGCGTTCTACTCTACTCTGATTGTGGCGTGAACCCGAATCCAGATGCCGAACAATTAGTGGATATCGCTCTTGCGACCGCTCAAACCTATCGTTCACTCTTGGACAAACAGCCTAAATTGGCATTTCTCTCTTTTTCCACCGTTGGCAGCGCGCAACATGAAATAGTTGAAAAAATCATCACAGCCAGCCATAAACTCAAGGACAAAATTACTGCTGAAAATCTTGATATTATCGCAGCAGGCGAACTTCAAGCGGATGCCGCATTAGTCCCTGAAGTTTGTAAATCCAAAGCTCCCGCAGAAAAGCTTGCCGGTCAAGCCAACATCCTAATATTCCCAGATTTAAACGCTGGCAATATCGCTTACAAGCTTACTGAACGTTTAGCTGGAGCTGGCGCGTATGGCCCGATTCTGCAAGGATTAGCGCGACCGATTAATGATCTGTCACGTGGCTGTAGTGTTGAAGATATCTATGCCGTTGCAGCCATCACAGTCTGCCAAGCCCTCGGATAATCTTCGTAAAAATATTCTTTAATTCACGCGCGCATCATGCGCGCGCGAATTAAGGACTGCAGTTAGACCATAATACTTGCCACTTCAAAACCGCTTTTGATAGAAGTGACAATAGGGTTCTTTGCCGTTATTTTCATAATAACTTTGATGATACGGTTCGGCATTCCAAAACTTTGTAAATTGCAACAGTTGAGTCTGTACCTCATATCCTTTGCTTCGAAGAATATCCAGCAGTTTTTGCGTTGCCGTTTTTTGACTCTCGTTAAAATAGAAAATCACAGAACGATATTGTTCGCCAATATCTGGCCCTTGCCGATTTTTCTGAGTCGGATCATGAATTTCAAGAAAATATTTAGATAGCGTTTCAAATTCAGTCTGCTTAGGATTGTATAAAATTTCGACCGCTTCCACATGTCCGGTTTTTCCTGAACAAACTTCCCGATAGCTGGGATTATCGACCTTTCCTCCAGTGTAACCGCTGACTGCCGCCAAAACTCCTTTTTGTTTTTTAAATAACTCTTCAACGCCCCAAAAACATCCACCGGCGAAAACTGCACGTTTAATATTTTCACCGTCCTGATGCTCAAATACCATTGAGATTGAATTGACACAATGTCTAATATTTTTTCCCGTGTGCTTTTCTCCACTAAAAACATGTCCCAAATGAGCACCGCAATTGGTGCAGGTAACCTCTGTGCGCCGACCATCTGAATCTGTGCTTTGACTGACCGCTCCAGGAATTGAATCATCAAAAGATGGCCAGCCGCAACCCGCATTAAATTTATCGTCGGACACATAGAGTGGCACTCCACAATTTCGGCAGGCATAAACCCCAAACTCAAAAAAATTATCATATTTACCAGTGAAAGGGCGTTCTGTCCTGGACTGTAAAATATCTCGAT
>DLIO01000015.1 GCA_002483765.1 Lentisphaeria bacterium UBA7640
TGCTCAAAGTAATGAGCTCTGATAGATAGTGTCCGCAAGCACTTTATCCGGGTAAGTCTGGCTAATCAGTATTTTCTTTTTTTGGGAATCGACTAAAGTCTTTAGTCCTAAATCCGGACTGTTTTCGTTTATCGAGCATTTGATTGCTTCCTGAATCGCATCAGTAGCCGCGCCAGGTGCCATGTTTGCTATTTTTATGGCTGCGCTTTCGCTAGCCTTATTTCGAAATTTATTCATGGCCTGTTTTAATCTTTTTTCATCCTGACGCTGTGCGTCTGCCTTTTTCTTTTTCTTTTTTGCTTTACCAAGATCGGTAAATATCTCCCTCTTTTTGAGAATGTCGGCCAACAATTCCTTGCGGACATAGTCTCGCACAGCCTCGTAACGTGGATCGTCGGACTTATATCCTTGCCGGTTACTGAGTGCGATATCCGGCAGTTCAGTCAATTCGAACAGGTCGGCGTGCAACTGGCCAACCACGTAGACTTCGTTCAATTTATTTTGTCCGACGAAGGGAAGAATATTGAATTCCCCCATTTTCTTGTTGGCAAAAAGTGAAATAAAATTATCCGGGAAGTCTGTCATTTCGGCCTTACGACCACGGGTAGTTTTGTAGGTGCCAATCCATCCTTTGATTTTGAGCGGATATTCGTGATTGACCCCGTTAATGTCTTTCATGGTTAAAGGGATCGTTTTAGTCTCTCTGGTTTCGATCAATTTTTGTTGTTTGTCAGGATAGAAGTTTGGTACCAGATCGGCCAATGAAGAGAAATCATCTCCCAAGGTTATGAGGGTACTCAAATCACTCATGATATGGCGGTCGAAATCTTCAATGATTTCGGATTGATTATCTCTAATGATATGGATGCGGAAATCTGAATTGACCAATGGAAATATCTTGAGGAGATTGCGTTTGACAGCGCCGAGGGTTTTGTGAAGACGGTACTGCGGGAAGCGCATCACAATGGCTGTCCCATAGTTTTTGATGTATTTGAATACAATCTTGTTTTCCGGTATTGGTCTTAGTTTGTTGCCTTCATCTGGCCTTCGAGAAAGAATGAAGCCGGATTTTTCCCCGTTTGATACCGTCATAACATCTAATTTTTCCGATACCGAAAGAGCTGCAAGTTTGCCAACACCTTTCCGACCCATTTTTTTGCGGTTTTTCGAGCGGGTGAATGATTCTTCTTTCGTTTCTCGGGAAACCCTTGCAACGTTCAAGAAATTATTGATCTCACCTTTTGAGTAGGACATGCCATGGCCGTCATCTTCGACCCAAATATCATCTTTGTTGTTGATGATGTAGACGTTTTTGGCATCGGCATCATAGGCGTTGGCAATCAACTCTGCAAGAACGTAATAAATATTCGTATATAGGCTCGGGCCAAGCAGCTCCAATATTCGGGGATCAACATTTAGTTTATATTCTTTCATCTTATTATTCTCCATAATCAATTAGAGTTTTTGGAATTTAACGGGTTGTCCGGGCTTTGGAATTAAAGAAGTGACGAACAGATATTGATTAGAACGATTGATTGTATTATCTCTCATTACTCTCTCCATTATACTTCGCAGACGGAAGCATTGTATCCATCACATGTTTTAAGATACTTTTACCAATGAGTTCTCCGAGTTTTACGGGGACTGCATTTCCAATAAGACGACCGAGCGCCTTTTTACTGATAGGTTCACCGGGAGCCGTGAATTTGTATTTCTTGGGAAAACTCTGGAGGATTGCGCCTTCACGCAGTGAGATTGCCCTGTTTTGTTCAGGGTGACCAAACCGACCGTTTCCGAAACCTAAAAACTGTGTGGTTATGGTCGGCGCAGGTCCGTCCCAGCTCATCCGGCCATATACGTTAAGATAGGTCTTACCGCTTTTTTTCTTGTGACAGTCAGCCACGAGTTCCTCGGGCCAATCGCGCCATGTTCTCCCCGGTTTGGAAACCAGTATGCGCTGATAGTTGGTTTTTGAAAGGTTGGAGCTTTGGTGCAGTGGATCTTTATGGTTGAGTGCTCCCGCTTTAATCGCAGGCAACTTACCGATAGCCTCTTTGACCGTTTTGGCTTTTTTCTTGAACTCTTTAGAGGACAGAAGTTTTATCGGGCCCAATTGAGATGCGAGCAGTACCAAACGCTTCCGCTGCTGGGGTAAACCGTATTCGGCACAATTCACGACCTTGTAATCAACGTGATAGTTTCTTTCTTCCAAGTCGTCGACAAATTCTCTGAACACATCCTGATCCATCAGTCCCCGAACGTTTTCCATAGTCACAAGTTCCGGTTCGATCTCTTTGACTAGGCGGGAAAATTGCAGGAGCAACCACCATCGTTTGTCCGATGAATCCGCCTTTTGATTGTATGAGGAAAATGTCTGACAAGGCGCGCAACCGGCAAGGATTTTAAGATCGGCGCCATTGTATGCGGCCAGCAATTCAGAGCCTTCGACATCCTCAACAGATTTCAGTAAAAAATTAGCCTTGTTGTTGGTAGCATACGGATATTCGCAAGCAGGATCAATATCTATTCCAAGGGTAACGGCAATACCTGATTTTTCGAGCCCATGAGTCAACCCACCAGCACCACAAAACAAATCCACGGCAGCTATCGTGTGCAGTGAAGCAATTTTCCTTGTTTTTGTGTCTCTGTCACACATCTGTTTTTCTCCGGTATCGGCGAAGAAGATATTCCCGCACCACCGGTTTCTGCTGCCACTTATCCAACCGTTCTTTTTTGAATTTCCAAGGACGGGTGATCTCATGGGCAGGCATATCTTTTTCGCTCATCCATTTATAGACGATATCTCGTTTTATCCCGAGATAGTTGCCGATTTCATCTACGGATAACCATCTGTCTTCCATTTTCGACTCCATCATCTTTTTGAGGTCCGGCCAAGCGGCTCGTCATTTGTTGACTGGAAGGTATCCCATGCGGGCACAATCCATACTGTATCAGGTTAAACAGGGTTAAAGATACATATATGAAATGAAAAAATCAAGTTTTCTTTCCCGATTTAACCGAGTTTACTCTTATTTCTTTCCGTTTCTTTCCGTTCCTATATTATTAATAAACGAATTGGCTTTATTTTTCAAGCGTATCACATGATGCCGGAACTAAATATTCTGGAAAACGTGATGTTGCCGGGGCGCTTAAACTCCGCCGCCTCTGCGGATTTGCGGACGCGTGCTGAGGAACTGCTCGACAAAATGGGTTTGAGCGATCGCTTAAAACATCGTCCCGCGGAACTGTCAGGTGGCGAACAACAACGCGCGGCCATCGCGCGAGCGCTGATCAATTCCCCAGAATTGATTTTGGCGGACGAACCGACCGGCAATCTGGATTCAAAAACCGGCAGCGGAATTCTGGATATCTTCCAGCAACTGCATCAAGAAACGACAGCCCCGTCAATCGTGATGATCACCCACAATCAAGCGATCGCCGAATTGGGCGACACCATTCTAAACTTAAAAGACGGCGTCCTCACTGAAAATTAATTACCGACCAAGAATTAGAAAAAGCCATAACTCGCTCCCTAACTTCTCGCGCGCATTATGCGCGCGTGAAGTTGAGAGCGCGAGTTACAACGATAAAACCAGCAAATTTATTAGGTTTTTGATGAACAGATAATAGCGGAAACATTCAAAAGCAAATGGCTCCGGTTTTCAAAAAATATAGCAACCGTGAAACAAGCCAGATACAAAAAAACAACAATCGCAAAACAAACTAGAAACAAAAAACGTGTCTGACTTCGTCCTATCTCTGTTCAAAACAGTAATTTCAATTTTTCTGCCCCAGAAAAATGTAATATTGTTCAGAAAAAACCAAGGCTAAAAAACATAAACACCGCAAAACAAGCCAGATACAAACAAAAAAACATGTATGGCTCCGCCTTTAAGTTTCTCCTCAAAATAACAAATTTAATTTTTCTGCTCACAAAAAATGTAATATTGTTCAGAAAAAACCAAAGCTAAAAAACATAAACACCGCAAAACAAGCCAGATACAAACAAAAAAACATGTATGGCTCCGCCTTTACCTTTAATACTATTGCTGCGTTACCAAGATTGGATGGAGCTGAATGTTATATTGCTAATAGAGCCAAACGAAGACCATGTCTTGTCCTTGGAACAGTAGATCATCCGAGTGTTGCGAGATCTTTAGTTAGAGGGATGTCAAAGCATTCTACTGCTCCATTCATTTGTTCCAATAGTTCCATACTATGGAGTTGAGCAGAAAAGTAGAGCTGGGTATACCCCTGAATTTGTTGAAAAAATTAAGCATGCCTCATATCCTCAATTTATGTGGGATGAGCTTCCCCATACTAGCAAAGAATCTATTTTGAGATTTGATCAGATTCAACCACTCGGAACACACTACCAATCTTCTTTGCACTTGAACTACAAGCTTACTGCTGCTGCCATGGAAGTTATTAATGAGTGGTTTCTTATGTTAATCAATGGAAGTCAAGGGGAAATACTGCCTGAATTTAGAGAGTTAATGGCAGAGTTATACATGTAACAAAATAATGAAAGAGGAGAAAATATATGAGTAAGAAAATTTTCATGGCGTTAGTTAAAGATAAAAACCTAGCCAATAAAATGGTACTTGATACTTATTTTGAATTCTTCGGTTTCTATGATAAATTTCAATTAATAAAAATAATAGGAGAAAAAGTATGGAGCGAATAATAGAAAAATGGGGTATTAGTTGTTTGTTTCATTTTACAGATAGAAGCAACCTAAAAAATATAGAGAAATATGGTCTTCTTTCTTTAGAAAAAATAAAGTCCAACAATATTACCATAAATTGTTTTGGTGCAAACGACTGGAGCCATGATGCTGACAGGCGCAAAGAGTTACACCGATATGTTCATCTATCATTTAAGCGCAACCATCCTATGTTATATAAAAAAAAGCAAAGTGGAGAAATAAAAGATCCTGTTATTTTAACTATTTGTCCATCAGTAATGCTTGACCAAGATACTTTATTTACTGCTGATGTTAGTAATAAAAGTGGAGTATCTACATTTAAATTCGAGTTATTTGAAGATAAAATAGACTGCGAAGTTTTATTTACTCGTACAAATTGGAAAGATGAAATAATAAAAAAACGGCTTAAACAAGCAGAAAAGTCTGAAATTTTAATTTCTAATCATATTCCTTGGAGTAAAGTTATTGAGGTAAAAAATGGCTAATCGCCCAATATATATCCCTTCTAGTGATCCTAATCAGTTTGTTAGAACACAATCAATCTCATTTGAGTGGATTAAGGGAATGGCGTTTTCCCAGAAACAAAAATGTGTAGATTCTCTCCATAAAGTTGCTGCAGAATCCTTAGGTTTTAAAAAGATTTTAGAAGTATCTAGTAAGTCTAGGAATCAACTAGGAGTAAAACTTAGCGCTTTTAACTTAATGATTGAAAACAAAGAAAAGAATTTAAAATTTTCAGTTGAATGTGCGTTCCAGTCGGGGAAAATTTTTGAAAATGGAGGACCTTTCCCTGAAATATTAAAACTTAATTCTAGAGAAGCGAAAAAATATTTTAGAGACAAAGCATATTTAGGGCAAATTATTGGTTTTAAATCAAACAACTATAAATGGTCCAATTATCCTACAACTATGTTTTATGATTGGCTCTATATAAATGCATTATCAAGACAAAAAAAACTTTATGATGAACTCATGAGTTATGAAGTTTTCACTGATATAGAGTTTAATCCTCAGTATTCAAAAAATTGTCAAGCATATTCAGTTGCATTGTTTGTTGCCTTAAACAAAAGAAACTTATTAGATAAAGCAATTTCAAGTCAGGAATCATTTCAAAATATCATAGCGTCAAAAGAAATTAATAATGCCCATGAAGATCAAAGTAAACAACCACAATTGCTTTAATGAGAAAATAGGATTGAGTTTAAGATGTGGATGGTGTATTTTTATTATCCGTTGTGGAGATCAGAAGTTGCAATATGGCGAATAAAAACTTTTGGCTGGAAGTAACATCATGTTCTGCCGGAAGCACCGAATATTCAAACCTAATTCCTGGCAGCAAAGAATTTACAATAAGATTGGTAAAGATTTTTTCGAAGAAGCGGAAGAAATGGTATAAAACGGTTTAAAAAAGACTAAGATTTAGCAGGTACGGAAATGCTTTTTAATGATATTTCTGTCTATTCGGAGCCATACATATTCCCCCTTCTCTTTTTCTTTGTATATCAAGTATTTATGAATATTGCTTGAAGATTTTTCTACACAAAATTGCATTTTTTATAGGCCTTTTCTATAAAATTGCTGACTTTTCATACCCTGTTTATGGAGGATATAAAAAGCCATAACTCGATGTTTTAATTCGCGCGCGCATTATGCGCGCGTGAATTATAAACGAAAGTTACGTCAGCGATAATCAAAAAAGATGGTTTAAAATAGATAAACTTCGTTAATGTGGAAGTTAAGATAAAAGGAAATTATTATGTTCGAATTAGCTAAATTATATCTCAGCGATAAAAGTCCCATAGTCACTGCTCATCGTGGCTTTTCTGGTAAATATCCTGAAAACACCTTGCTTGCTTTTGAGATGGCGTACAAATTAGGCGTTGACATTATAGAGTTTGATGTGCGAGAAAGTATTGACGGCGAATTACTAATCATGCACGACAGCAGCGTCAATCGCACAACAAATGGTTCTGGAGAAATTAATGAGTTGCATTTCGACTATATCCGTAGTCTCAATGCATCATATTGGCATGGCGCCCGTGATACTGGATACCGGCTTGAAAAGCCTACTTATAACATTATGCAGGTACCGACTTTACGCGAAGTATTGACATTCTGCGCCGATAAAGATGTAGGTATCAATATTCAAGTATATGCGGAATCGCCAGAGGCAGTAAAGAAAATATGTGCTCTTTATGACGAATTCGATCTGTATAAAAAAGCTTTTCTGATGATTACGACTTTTGCAAGGGCACAAGAAGTTAAAACCATCAATTCTTTGATCGAAGTCTGTGTCGGCGAAGAGCGGCAAAACCTCAAGCGGCATAAAGATTTCGGTTCACGAATTATGCAATCAAATAAAGAAATCGTATCGCCCGAGCTGTGTCGCGAAATCAAAAGATTCGAGCTTTGGGCAAACATGTTCTTTTCTAATACTATCGAAGAAAACGAAAAATATCTTGGTTACGGGATCCAAGGGATCATGACCGACCAACCTCAGCTGATAATAAAAAAGTAGCTACTTCAGGACATCTGACTCGCGTGGAGAAAACAAAGCAGATTCCACAATGAATCTCATAGTTCGATTATTCTTCTCTGGTTTTTGTGAATATTTTAAAGGGCATAACTTAAAAATAGTTGTTGAGCTAAAAAGCGAGAACTGTTAATTGTATTCTATTCGTAGCTTCTCATCGCCTAGGATAGGTTTTATCAGCTCTTGCCACATATCGCCGCTCCAGGTTGCAAGGTTTTGGTGAGTATCGTAATACTTTTGAGGAATAGGGTGAGTGCCAACAATCACTTTTACTTTGTACTTCTCTTCAATAAATTTTTTAAAGTAACTGATGGAACGACATGGCGGATAACCTACCACCATTCCGGTAGCAAGATGGATTGCCTCTGCGCCATTTTTAATCATCTCGCCACAAGTGTATTCCACATTTCCACCAGGACAACCGCCACAATTAGTGTAACCGACAATCTCTAGCGGATCAGCGGGGTCGTAAATATCAAAAGCGCCTTCGCGGTTTTTCATAGCCTTGAAACATTTTCCGCCCGCGCAACTTCTGTACCGGTCACAAATAATTATTCCAATCTTCATTGTTTCTTTGTCCTGTATGCTTACATTTTTATTTTTTTCATAAATACTGTAGATAGAATATATCTAAAAAAACTAGAATACAAGAAAATTATGAATAATTAGACCGTTTATTCGAACAGAAGCAACCTTTGAAATATTGGAAAAAAAGAGCGCGGAGTACTGTTCGGGGCCATACATATTTTCGCTTCTCTTTTTTATATCAAGTAGTTATGAATATGACTTTAAAAATTTTCTCCATGAAATTGTATTTTTAATAAGCCTTTCTATAAAAATTGCTGACTTTTCACATCCTGTTTATGGATGTTATAAAAAAGCCATAACTTGCTGTTCTAAATTAGCGCGCGCATAATGCGCGCGTGAATTTAGAGTTGTAAATTATAGCTGATATATTTAAGTCAAACGAGATTTTAAATTTGGTTTCAGTCCAGCGGCCAGCGCAGGAATAGCGATCCCCAGGTTAGTCCGCCACCAACTGCGGTCAGCAATAACAATTGACCTTTTTTCAACAATCCCTGCTGGTGCATTTCATCCAGCGCTAAGCCGATGGTCGCGGCGCAGGTGTTACCATAAGATTGAACATTCATAAAGACACGTTCTGGCGGAATATTAAGTCGCTCGGCGGTCGCAGTGATGATTCGGCTATTTGCCTGGTGCGCAACCATCCAATCAATATCTTCCGCTTTGATCATGGTTTCAGCCATCAATTGTTTGCTGCATTCGACCATTGAGGAGACGGCCAGCTTGAAAATTGCCGGGCCGTCCATCTTGAGGAAATGCAGATGCTGGTCAATGGTGCGTTGTGTTGCGGGACAACCTGAGCCGCCGGCTGGAACTAACAGTTTATCTAAGTGAACGCCATTTGAGCCCAGCTTGGCGCCCTCAAAGCAATCGGTTTCAACGGAATCATCATTTGACAACAGTAGCGCGGATGCAGCATCGCCGAATAGCACGCAAGTGTCGCGATCAGTCCAGTCGATCATTGAAGATATCTTTTCTGCGGCAACGAGCAAAACTCGCTTTAGCTTTGGATTGGCGATCATAAATGAGCGCGCGGTTTCCATACTGAAAATGAATCCAGTGCAAGCTGCCTGCACGTCGAAACAAAATGCCTTGGTATTGCCGAGTTTATATTGGAGCGCGCATGCGGTGGCTGGAAAAGTGTATTCTGCTGAAGTTGAGGACAATATAATTGCATCAAGTTCTTCTGGGGCGGTATTGCCCATTTTCAATGCCTTTAGCGCGGCTTCCAGCCCTAAATCGGAAACCTGTTGATCGGGAGCAGCGATACGACGTTCGGCAATGCCGGTTCGAGTCCGAATCCACTGATCGTTGGTTTTCACCATTTTTTCTAAATCAAAATTAGTTAATATTTTATCTGGCACGTATGAACCGATGCCAATTATAGTTATCGCCATTAAATACCTCATTTTTGTTGCGAAATAACAACTGATTAAAATAGCATTTCCCAAACATAATTCAACATTATTATCAAGAGTTCTGTGAGGAATATCAACAATATTTCTGTAGAGTTTAATTTTTAAACGTTTATCGATTAGGAATTAGTGAGAAAGCGCTTTATAATTTCAACAGTTACTTGGGGTAGTTTTTATTTCATTCGCGCGTTGCGTATTTGTAAGTATGCGAAGTCATTTAATAAAAATAAAACACAGGCATCCCATAACTTTTT
>DLIO01000077.1 GCA_002483765.1 Lentisphaeria bacterium UBA7640
AAAATAAGTCAGTTTTGACTTTTAGCAGACGTGTTCTCTTGAAAAACCGCCAAAATTTGTCGTAGAAACATTGCTAAAAGATGGCACCACAGTGGTGTCCTCTTTTGCATTCTACGGCGAGCGCTTGGCGGTGCTTTCAAGAGGTGTAATTGGGGGCACCTTTTTTTTGCACATTTTTCCGTCTGTGGCATAAGATTATTGAAACACCTCAGCATAAGATAAAAATGGAGATAGAAATGAAAAGTAAAAAGTGTCCTAACTGCAACCATGAATTTTCTGGCGTTAAAAATTTCTGTGACAATTGCGGAACTCGGTTGCCACATAACTCAATAGCCAATCCAAGGCATGACTTATCTCATACCCCAGCAATGTCAGAAGGTCAACTATTTGGCGTTTTAGGGTTAGTCTCAGGAATAATTAGTCTTTTTGTCGTTGGAATTGTTTTCGGCCCTGCAGCTATCATTCTCGGAGTACTAGCTCTTAACAGACGGAACAATCTAGGTTGGGCTGGGATTATTATAGGCGGTATCGTCGTTTTTGTTACTGGTATCGCATTTTTGTTACTTGTTCTCGAATGAAAATTATAAATATAGATGGAAGAAAGTATGGAAAAAATAAAAACTGTTTGCCCAAACTGCTATCAAAAATACAATGTCCCAGAAGATTATATTCAAAAGGAAGTAACATGTGATAAATGCCAATATAAATTTTTTGTTACGCGGGCAAAAAAATGTTCTCATTGCAAGGCCGAAAATCCAGCACAGGCGTTCCATTGCTGGAAATGTAATACCGAGTTCAAAATCTCAGTCCCAAAAGACTATACAGCTCTCAGGGAAAAGCTTCTAAAATTTATTGCAGTGCTCGTTCTGTTGTTGATTTGTGGCGGAGCGGCCATAGGCTATTTTCGTTGGAAGCACATGCAATGGCTTAAGAAGTCGGCAGCCCAAGGAAATTCTGAAGCTATGTTGATTCTGGGTAAAATGTATCTAACGGGAGATAAAGTTAGACAAAATGCTGAACAGGGGGATTTCTATCTTTCGAAACTTGTTGAAAAAAAGCACCAAGAGGCTTTGGTTATTCTGGGTAAAGCACTGTTTACTGGTGAGAATATTGGGCTGGACACTTCCCGAGGAGTGGAATACCTAAAACGTGCCGCAGATGCTGGAAATAGCAATATTCAATTTCTTCTTGCTGTGATTTATGGCCACACTATTCATGATAAAAGTTCTCAATTTTACAACCTGAACAAATACCGTGGAATTTTATTTGCTGATTCAAAACTATCGGAAAAGTACCTTGTTAAGGCGGCTAATTCAGGTGAATATGGAGAGTGGTATTACATGTTGGCAAATTATTATCGGGAAAATACAAATGAGTACATTCGGCTCTTGAAGTTGGCAGCTGATAAGAATTATCCTAGAGCATATCGTAGTCTTGGCAATCATTATCATTATTCTGCATTAAGCGAAGAAGAAAAATATAAAATTGCAGAAAAATATTATCTCCAAGCACTGCAATTAGGGGATTTTGTGGTAACAGCATCGCTTTCTCAATTATACGCAAAAGGTGGCTTTGGGCTTGAACGGAATACGGAACAGGCACTAAACATGTGTAATTTGGGAGTGGAAAAAGGATGTCCTGAGACGCAAGTTGTACTTGGAGATTATTATTGTGTAGGAAAGTTAGTGCCGAAAGATATCGGCGAGGCACTACGTTTATACCATGACGCCGCCACAAAAGACTTCAACCTAGCGAATAGTGCTATAGCAAAATGCTACTTAGAGGGAACTGGAGTACAACAGGATGTTTTTAAAGCTATTGATTACTATTGGAAAGCACAAAATAGTTATGAGTTGTGGAAAATACTGAAAAACAAGAATAAAAAATATAGCAAGAATGAACATCAGAATTATTGTGAGAAAATACTTGCTCTTTATACGCAGGCAGCTAAAAAAGGAGACCCAAAGTGGCAGTTAAAGCTAGCGGAATGTTACTGGTATGGTTGGGGAGGAGATGAAAATAATACAAAAGCATTTCAATGGTTTTCTGAAGTTGAGCAAAATACAAAAGCATCCGATAGCAACAGACATCGTGCACAGAAATATATTGGTGATTATTATTCTGGCAATTATGAGTACGCAAAAGCGGTGGATTATTATTGGAAAGCTGGTAATGCCGAGCGATTGATTGAATTGCTGGAGAAAAAAATCGAAGTCCCTAAAATTATCAATCTTTTTCAGGTAGATGCTGATAAAGGCAACAGCGAATGGCAATACCAGTTAGCAAAATGTTATCTCCATGGTATCGGCATTGAGTCTTCCAACTATAAAGCTGTATCTTTGCTTGAAAAATCAGCTAAACAGAATTATGTCAAAGCACAATTTATGTTAGGCGAATATCATGCTGGGAAATATGATACTAGAAAGTATCCTAGATATTATACTAACGATTCACGTAAATCAGTTCAATGGTTTAAAAAAGCTGCAAATAATGGATATGCTCCAGCACAATGTGAATTGGGCAAGCTTTACGTTAAAGGAAAGGTCGATAATTTCGGCGAAAACCATTATGAAGCAGCGAAACTGTTCAAGCTGGCTGCTGCCCAAGGAGATGCAGAAGCAAAATATAAATTATCACAGGCTTATTTCACTGGATGTGGCGTTGAGAAAGATATGGAGAAATCCTATAATTATCTTCGGTCAGCCACCATTAGCGAATTTCCAGAAGCCCAATGTGAAATGGGGGAGTTTGCCCAGAAAAAAAAGCTCTATCTTGAGGCTTTTAGACTTTTTCAAAAGGCTGCAACTCAAGGGCATGCCAAAGCGCAATTTTTATTGGGCATGTGCTATATTCGCGGCGAGGGAACCATTGCGGACAGGGATAAGGCTGTTGAATATTTTCTGAAGTCGTCCGAACAGGGTAATGCGGGAGCTATGTTACAACTTGGATTTTTTTATGATGAACAAGAAAAATTTTCCGAAGCTGCCAAATGGTATAAAAATGCCGCTCAAAAAGGAAACTCTACTGCGCAATTTAATTTGGCTATCTGCTATCTAAAAGGCGAAGGTACCCACAAAAATATCTCCTCCGCCCAGCACTGGTTGCAGAAGGCTTCCAAGGAAGGGCATAAAGGCGCTCAGGATTTATTACAGAAGTTAAACTCTTCCAATAGAAGATAACCCATAATAAAAAAGGAATATAAAATGAACAAAGTAATCGGAATCACGTTGGGACTTTTGGTCGTAGCCATTAATTCATGGTCTGCCCCAAAACAGTTATCCGTAAATGATGTTTCGGCATCTAATTTAAAAATTATTCTCAGTGAAAAATACGGGACATCTATCGACGAGGAAGGGATACTAATTGTCCATCGGGGAAAGAATCAACAAGTCGTCGTCATTATTGACCAAAAGGAGAAAACAATTACTTTTTGGAACGCATGGATAGCCAAACCGGCTGTCACTAGGGAAAAGTGTTTTGAACTGATAAACAACTGGCTGAACAATCACTCCGTGTTTGTTACGGCGTATGACAATGAGAATAAGCGATTTGCCCGTGCTTATGTCATGACTTTCAAGGGCGGTATTATTGTTGAGAACTTCACGACCATGCTCGACGAGTACTTTATTGATGATGAAGATTTTGTAAAACATTTTTATGATGCTGGTGTATTAAAATAAGGAGTTGTTAAATCATGGGATATAGTCGAATATTAACGGGTTTGTTGCTGATAATTGCAATCAATTTTTTATGTGTCGGATGTGACCCCGGGCCGGGCGGAGGCTCCAGTTCGAGTGATGCCCCCAGTTTAAGTGATGTCAAGGTGCTTGCAGCAAGATATGCCCGCTCTCAGGTTCACGTTCCCGTTGAGCCGGACGGCGGGGTTCGCATTGAGAATAGTTTCACTAAGACCGTCAATGGAGAAAAAGTTTACTTGTATGATTTTATTTTCAGAGTAAGGAAACCGAATGGAAGTTGGAGCACATGGCAGATGCGATACCGGATTGCAATAGCTAGACGTGGGAAATACTTAGAGTTGCTTCAATAGCCATATATACGTGAGAGAACAGATAGCAGATGAAGACGGGCAGTAAAAAAATTTCAAAGGGGTATATTTGTACCGAAGATGACCATGTTTTTATGGCTGTTTTCTTTTGCGTTGCTCAGATTGGCGTTTGGCGATGCCTTCTATGGGACGTAATTGGAAACGGTCTCTTTTTTTATACATTTCATGAGACGGAATCAATGATATACAAAAACAACCCCAAAAGAGGAAAATAATGAATTTGAAGTTGAGAGACTGTTCGGCCTGTGGAAACAAAGTATCTCCACTGGCAATTGCGTGCCACCGATGTGGGCATCCGATAGCTCGAATGAAACCTTCCTCTGTTCAGGGCGGAATACCTTCACCGAAAGCTATTTCGTCGAAGGAACTTCATTGGAGCCCTATGGGAAGCAAAAGTTCACAGGGCCCAAGTTCCACTTATACCATCAATGATATTCCATTATCTCAAGAAGCAATTTTGCAACGAATTCGCCACGTTTTTGAACTGAGTGGTTTTTCCGTTGAACAAAGCAAATATCAAGAAGGTACCGCTACTACTATCGGAGGGCTGATTGGAGCAGAAAACGGTGGTCTGGTGGGAGGGATTACCACCATTGATAAAGAGACTTGGAATCCATTTCTAGTCTCAAAAGCTGGGCATCGCTTCATGCAGTCTAAAGTTACCGTTTTATCAACAAGACAAAAATCAAGAGTAATCCATGATAGTCTGTCTCGGACAGAAAATGATGTTGAACTCCATGTCAAAATAGAAGCTCCTAATGTTCCGATATGGATATTAATTACTGGCATGCTTCTTGGTATGATAATCGGATTTATTCTTAATGGACGAGGAGACCAAGGCGAATTTTATGGTATCATAGGAGTTTTCTTGGGTGCGATTCCATATGTTACCATCAATCTTACGGCGTGGAATGCAACTGAAGTCATGAATTTTCAAGAACAGTTGACGGAAGCCATGTTGAAAATTGTACCAAAACTCAAATTATAAGGAAAATGAAAAGATGAAAACAGTTTGTCCGAATTGCCACCAAGAGTACGAGGTTTCAGAAGATTATATTCAGAAGGAAATATCATGCGAGAATTGTAGCCATGATTTCTTCGTGAACAAAGCAAAGTTTTGCTCAGATTGTGGAGTCGCCAATCCTGCACAATGTTTTGAATGTTATTCTTGTCACCATCCATTTCAATTGTTGTCGGCTAATAACAGTCAAAATTGGGCTACCCGAGATAAGAAAACAAATGACCGTTCTAAGGCAGAATTAAGTATATTAATGCGAGTCATTGCTTCAATCTTCAGACTCGGATGTATGCTTGCTGTGATAAAAGGTGGTGCCGGGGTTTTTTTTAACATCTTCAGCATGGATGTAAGTTTTGGAACGAGGTTAGGTCATATCATAGTTAATGTTTGCCTCGTTGTTGTTTATGGAAGATTGGAACAAATTCTCTTCATACTTACACACCCCGATAAAAAAGCGATACAAACACTGTATGCACAATTGGCGCTGATTGGAAGCCTTATATTATCCATAATTGGGTTGGTATATTCGTCTATAGCTCGCACTGGGGCGGAGCGATTTATACATTTGTTGGCGAGTTTTTTCGCACTTTTTGTCACATATAAGATATTCCAGCTTTGGAATGAACGCTGTATTATGGATGAAAATTTTACAGAGGATGACATTACTAAAAAGAGATAAAGAAAACCATGAAAAGCTGAAAATTAACGAAATAAAGATAAAACAAAGTTTGTGACTTAACCACAACAATAGAAGGAGTATTCCAAATGAAAAGTTTTTGTATTATTGCTATTGCCGTATTGCTTGGTGGTGGAGTTTATTCTGCTATCGTAAATCCCTCTATAAAACAGGAAGCAGTCAATCAAAATAACAAAACGAAAATCCGTTGTTCTTTATGCAATGGTACAGGGTTTTCCGCCAACAGCAAAGGAGAAAAAAGTAAAGGCAAATACACCTGCGTTCGTTGTAAAGGAACTGGAAA
>DLIO01000134.1 GCA_002483765.1 Lentisphaeria bacterium UBA7640
AATGCAAATACTTTACAGTCCAGTTCTGTCCCTTTTTCGATAATCACGCGTTTTTCTGCCTCTGACAGCACACCGTAGTGCGAACTAGCTGATTTTATTTTATACATAACCGTTTCTCCATAATGAACATGACAAGCTATAACAATAGCCACAATCGTACAAACTAGCAACCCTATTGGCAAAAAAATACGTTTTTTCATAATCAATAACTCCTATTGCTCTCTTCTGAAAATAATTTATTAATATAACCTGTTTGGACAAAAACTTCGCAAAATATCAAGTTTTTTGCTCATTATTTCGCGCCGACTCCTTGAAACCGAAACGATTTGCGTTATGTTAATTCATCGTTTTATCACTGAATATATTGCACTAATGAAAGTGTAATCTATATTATTGATTGTTTTTTCTTGGCTATCGGATTTGCGTTAAAATCCTCATGCCTAACTCCAAACCAAAGCTGATTTATGGCCACAACTTTACAAATATTGAATGGAATCGTCGGGATAGTATTACTTTATTATGGTGCGGAATTTCTCGTCAAAGGCGGGGTTTCCATCGCAACTCGGATGAAAATATCGCCGCTGGTTATTGGGCTGACTTTAGTGGCATTCGCGACTAGTGCTCCAGAACTAGTAGTCAGCATTGACGCCGCCTTAAAAGGAATGGGAAACATCAGTATCGGTAATGTTGTTGGCTCTAATATTTGTGATATTGCACTGATTTTGGGGCTGTGTGCTTTGATCACTCCGCTTCGCGTAAATCCTAAGTTGTTCCGACTGGATGTTCCCTTAATGATCGGTACTATATTCCTTTTTTCTTTATTTTATTATTTTTCAGGAGAAATAAATCGTTGGCACGCCGTAACTTTTCTTATCGGGATTATCGCATATACAACTTGGAGCATCTATAATGCCAGGAAAGAGGAACAGCTTAATCTGCTGGTAATCAGTAATTGTGACGAAGAGATTAAAGCCGTTAAAAGGTACAGTATCGGAGTCGCAATACTTTTCATGGCGGGAGGACTAATTGCGTTAGTTGGCGGCGCAAAAGTTTTTGTAGATTCTGCCGTTTATATCGCCCAGCTACTTAAGGTCTCCGACGCAGTCATCGGGCTAACTATTGTCGCGATCGGTACCAGCCTTCCTGAATTAGCGACCTCAGTAGTGGCTGCTTTAAAGAACGAAAAAGATATTGCAGTGGGTAATGTCATCGGTTCATGCATCTTCAATATTTTAGCAATCATGGGAATTGCACCACTATTTGCTCCGTTATATGCCCCTGGAATAAGCTTTGTTGATATCGGGTTGATGGTTTTTTGCGCTATTATTTTATACCCGATAATGAAGTCAGGTTTTATTATTTCCCGGAAAGAAGGTGCTTTTCTCCTTACGATTTATATTGCTTATAGCGTATGGCTGATTGCCTTCTGAAAACAATAGTAACTAAAAAAGATCAACAATGAAAATATATTCCGATACTGATGCTTTACCGGTGCCATTACGTGATGTTTTATTTAAAGTCGCCGAACGAGAAAAAATTATAATACTGTTTGTAGCAGCTTACGCCCCACGTTTTACTGAATCAACTTATGTAAAATGTATTGCGGCTGGAAACGATTTTGATGCCGCAGATAATTGGATTGTCGAACAGGTTGCGACCGGTGACTTAGTAATTACAGCAGATATTTTACTAGCTGACCGCTGCCTCAGTCTTGGCGCTGAAGTGTTAAACCTCAAAGGTGAGTTTTTCACTTCAGCAAACATCAAAAATGCGCTAGCCATGCGTGATATTATGGCAGACTTGCGCGCAGGTGGCGAAGCTGTCGGTGGCCCTGCCCCATTCTCCGACAAGCATCGCGAAAAATTCACCAATGCACTTAACCGTTTTTTGCAAAGGAAGCGGTAATGACACTACTAGAATTTTATCAGCTCCTGTTTGATTATTATGGCGAACAACATTGGTGGCCAAGTAAGAATGATTTGCATTGGGAAATTATCGCCGGAGCAATTTTGACCCAAAATTGCGCATGGACAAACGTTGAAAAAGCCTTAATGCAGTTAAAGAAAGCCAAACTTGTTACTCCTCAATCAATATTAACAGCAGAGGAAGATGCACTACAAAGTGCGATTCGACCAGCAGGTTTTTTTCGCCAAAAATCGGTTTACTTGCGCGAAGCTGCTCAATTTTTCATTGAAAACGAAACTGATTATTTGATTCAAAACGACGTGTGGGAACTCCGTAACCGTTTATTAGAGGTCAAAGGGATCGGACATGAAACTGCAGATTCAATTCTTTTATATGCGTTTAATCAACCGATATTCGTTATCGACGCCTACACTAGGCGCGTAGCAGAACGTCATCTTGGACTCGATCACAAACAGTCGTACAATAAACTGCAAAAAACCTTCATGGACGCTCTACCCGCTGATGTAAAGCTTTACAACGAATATCACGCATTAATAGTCCGGCTCTGCAAGGATTCCTGTTTAAAACGCTGCTGCTCTTGCCACCAGCTCCAAATCCCATGTCCGTCAGTAACCTAACCTAATTTTAGAAAAATCGGGGCTAATTATATTTCAGCACTTTTCCTAGAAAGTCTTTGACGCGTTGTGGAGCCGCTTCGCCGAAGAAATCGTCAGCGATACCATTAAAGGATATTCCGCCATCCGCGACAAATAAAATCCGGTCTGCTATCTGTCTGGCAAAACCCATTTCATGCGTGACAAAAATGATCTCCATCCCCTCTCCGCGCAACTCTGCGATCAGATCAAGCACTTCTGCGGTGTATTCGGGGTCAAGCGCAGAGGTGGGTTCGTCAAAAAGGAGAATGTCAGGATTAGTCGCAACTGCTCTGCAAATCGCAATACGTTGTTGTTGTCCGCCGGAAAGTTGAGCTGGTTTTTTATTTGCGTGTTCGGATAGTTTAAATCTTTGCAATAACTGAATGGCTTGTTGTTCTGCGTCCTTTTTCTCAACATTATGGACTTTAGTCAATGGCAAAACTATATTTTGCAATGCGGTCAAATGCGGAAAAAGATTCTGTAACTGGAAAACCATCCCTTTATGGTTTCGGTTAAAAGAGATGCTCCCTGAATCAGCGGTCTCTAGATCAGCGATTAACCTCAGCAATGTGGTTTTCCCTTCGCCTGACGGACCGATTAAGGCGACTGACTTAACATCCTTCAAATCCAAATTAAGCTGATTGAAGACGCAAAGTTCACCGTAACATTTATTGAGATTTTCAATATTAAGATTCATAATGAAACCTCTTTTCAAGATATTTACTGAAAAATGATATCGGCATCGTGATTATCAAATAACCGACCACCAAAGGCAAATAGGCTTCAATAGTTGAAAATGTCGCGGAGTTCATTTCATTTGCCGCCATGGTCAACTCTTTAACCGCAATGATTGACAACAGCGATGAATCTTTGATCAGTGAGACCAATTGCCCCGCGATAGCCGGCAGGATAGCTCTCAGCACTTGAGGTAAGACTACATAACGATAGGTTTGAATCTTTGTTAACCCAATAGCTTGAGCGATTTCAAAATTACTTTTTCCTACAGCTTCAATGCCGCCTCGAATAATCTCGGACAGATAAGCGCCGGAAAAAATCGATAAGATAATCACTCCATTTAAAAATCTATTTTCAATGCCAAACGCAGATGCAACAACGTAAAAGAAAATCAAAACTTGCACCAACAGCGGTGTTCCGCGGATGATTTCCACAAAGGATTTGGCTATAATTTTAAGAAAATAGATTCTACTGCGCTGGCAAAGGGCTAAAATAACACCTAGGCATAAACTTGTGACCAAACTAATAGCCGATAAACTAATAGTCAGTAAAAACCCATTAAAAAAGA
Organism: Lentisphaeria bacterium UBA7640; assembly: GCA_002483765.1. Classification (GTDB taxonomy): domain Bacteria; phylum Verrucomicrobiota; class Lentisphaeria; order Victivallales; family Victivallaceae; genus UBA7640. The sequence continues at coordinate 3,865 of DLIO01000134.1, forward strand.
TGGTCCGGTAATCCAAAACGGATTGCCAATTATAAACATAATCAAGCTGGCTGAAAGCGAAAAAGAAAATCCCAACTATCAAGATCAACACCATTAACGAATTGACAATAGTTGCTTTTTTGTTACTGTTTGGAGAGTTTTCTTGCTGTATAAATAGACTTTTCATCTAGCGTTTTTCTGAAGGTATATCAAAGAAAAATGGAATGTTTTTAGCTTTGTACAGCTCTTTTATATCAGCTAAATACTTATCGCCAAGTTTGTTGAAAAACTCGGTTTTGGCAGTCTCCCGAATAAATTTATTGGCACTATCCAAGAGTTCTTTATTCCCTTTTTTAATAGCCATTGCAGAATAGTTGGCCGTACCTGGAACCATATCCAAAATTAATTTTGTAGTATTCGGATGCTTCAGATGATTTCGGTGTAGAGTCAATGGATCATAAATAAACACATCGGCTCTTTCCTGAACAATTTCCAACACACAAGCGCTCACTGAATCAAATTGGCGTATTGTGTTCTGAGAGAGTTGTTTGTGAGCGAAAACATCGCCAACCGTTCCAGTTTTAACGGCTACAATCATCTCTTTATCGATATCGGAGAATTTATCGATGTTACTATTAACCTTAACCAAAAGTCCCAGTCCGCTGGTTACATAGGGAATCGAGAAATCAACTGACTTAGATCTTTCAGGAGTTGGGGACATTGATGAAATAATAACGTCAATTTTACCAGTTCTGATTGAAGGAATTAAGCCTGTCCAGGAAATAGATTGTATCTCAACCGAACGACCAAGATACTTACCAAATTCATTGGCGATATCAACACTAACACCAGTCGGGTTACCATCTTTATCGGCCATTTCAAACGGAGGATACTGGAGCTCCATTCCTACTCGAAGCGGTTTTACCTTTGCATCTTTGGAACAACCCAAGATTGAAATCAGAATTACGCAAAAAAACAAAAAAACTGGCAATTTATACATTATATCTCCTTAAACCGGGTTATATTATCCGGTAGTAGCTTTATATGAGAATGCCTAGTGACAAAAACTAGACCAAATAAACTATCGCCTTATATATTTTTTACAAATATTCCCGAGGTTAAATATATAGCAGCAAACTCAAACTTATTGTTATAGAGTTGACATTGCACTAACTTTGTTGTATAATTTTAGAGTGTTACAAAGTAAATTAGCTGGTTGGTATTCCATTCGAATCAATCGGCAATACCGAATTATATTCAAATGGGACGATGCCCCGTATGATCTATACTCGTTTCGGTTGAAAACTTAAATTCCGCTTGTTGCTTTTTGGTATATTTTCCCCCTCATTTCTTGCACGATGCTAGCATCGCACTTCAAAAAGAGGGGAAAAATCTATCCAAAAATCCACGGCGCGTTTCTTTAAGTTTTCGCCCTCAAAGAGTATAGAAGTTAGCGACTATCATTAACAACGATTCATAATTATAGAGTAAAACGAGGAGATTTAACTATGAGAAATAATAAATATATGGTTCATCCTGGCGAAATACTTAAGGAAGAACTGGAAGAGTTGAATATTAGTCAAAACCGTCTGGCAATGGAAATTCGGGTACCGCCGGCGAGGGTCAATGATGTGATCCGTGGCAAACGCGGAATTACGCCGGATACCGCTTTACGGCTGGCAAAGTTCTTCAATACTTCTATGGAATTCTGGTTGAATTTACAAGCGGCTTACGACAAAAAAGTAGTGGGCGCAGCCTTGAAAGAGGAACTGGATAAAATTCATCCTTTGACGCGTCCGGTTAAAGCCCACGCCTAACAGTTAAAAATCGATTTAAAAGTTAGAATGGGGAGAAAGGGATTTTCAACCACTAATCGACACTAATAATTGGGAAATAAATTTCTTGGGAATGCGGACGAGGCGTCCGCACTCTGTAGATAATCGATAACGGCAAATACGTCTCCAATTACTCTTCAGAACTCAGCACTCGCGCATCATAATCTCGTTCTTAATTCGCGCGCGCATAATGCGCGCGTGAATTAAAGAGTAGACTTACGCTATTTAATAGCGATAGTGTTCCTGTTTATATGGACCTTCTGGTTTCACACCGATATAGTCAGCTTGCTCTTTTGAAAGTGTCGTTAACCTGGCACCAAGTTTCCCAAGATGCAGGCGAGCAACTTCTTCGTCAAGTTCCTTGCTTAAACGATAGACGCTGATTTCGCGAGCTGGGTTTTTGGCCATATCAATCTGAGCTAGAGTTTGGTTAGAAAAGCTACATGACATTACAAAGCTTGGATGACCAGTAGCACAACCAAGATTAACCAAGCGCCCTTTTGCCAGCAAATAAATGCTGTGCCCATCAGGGAATGTGTAACGGTCAACCGGGCACGATGCGTCTTTAATTTCCAACTTTTCGATGCCGGGCCATTTTTCTAGTTCAGCCACCTGAATTTCGTTATCAAAATGTCCGATATTGCAAACAATTGCCTGATCTTTCATTTTGCTCATGTGTTCTGCAGTGATCACTTCGAAATTGCCAGTAGTAGTAACAAAAATATCCGCATGCGGCAACGCATCTTCAATAGTAACAACTTTGAAACCGGCCATACACGCCTGAAGCGCACAGATCGGATCAATTTCTGAAACCATCACTTGAGCGCGTTCATTGCGCATGGCTTCAGCAGAACCTTTGCCAACGTCACCGTAACCACAAATCATCGCGGTTTTTCCGGAAATCAGTACATCCATTGCGCGTTTAAGAGCATCAGTCAACGAATGACGGCAGCCATAAACGTTATCGAATTTGCTTTTAGTGACGGAATCGTTGACATTAATAGCTTGAAACAGCAATTCACCATTTGCTTCCATCTGCATCAAACGATTGACGCCGGTAGTGGTTTCTTCAGAAACACCACGCATTTCTTTAGCGACTGCGGTCCAATGTCCAGGACGCTCTTTCAAAACACGTTTCAAAAGTTTATTAACTTCTTGCAGTTCATGATTTTCAGTCGGCACGTCAAGAATTGATGGATTTTTCTCTGCTTTGTAACCACGATGAATCAATAACGTAGCATCGCCACCGTCATCAACGATCTGATCGGGGCCACTGCCATCTGGCCAAGTCAACGCCCGCCATGTGCATTCCCAGTACTCTTCCAACGTTTCACCTTTCCAAGCAAAAACTGGAATCCCTGCGCGAGCAATCGCTGCGGCGGCATGGTCTTGCGTCGAGAAGATATTGCAAGATGCCCAGCGCACGTCGGCACCAAGTTCAACCAGAGTTTCGATCAACACTGCTGTCTGGATGGTCATGTGCAAACTGCCCATGACTTTGATCCCTTTCAACGGTTTGTCTGGCCCGTATTTCTTGCGAGTCGCCATTAAACCTGGCATCTCTTTTTCCGCGATATCGATCTCTTTACGACCGAAGTCAGCGAGTTTTATGTCTTTAATCTTATAATCCATCTGTTTATTCCTTTAATCCCATTTGTTGTTTAATCACTGGCCATTGTGAATCAGGTATTTTTGAGCCAACCACTTTCACGACTTCTGCAGAAACGATTGAGCCAAAGCGAGCAGCTTCGGCGATACTGTAACCATTAAGCCAGCCGAAAAGAAATCCGCTTTGCCAAAGATCGCCTGCGCCGGTAGTATCGACAGCGGTCACCAAATTAGCCGGTATACGATCAATTCCTGAACTAGATTTGATAATCGAACCAGCTTTGCCAAGTTTGACTGCGGCGACTAGAACAATTTCCCCAATCGCTTCCGCCAACTCTTGATGCGACATCTGCGCATCGCAAAATTCGGCAGCTTCATCTTCATTGGCAAAAACCACATCAAACTGAGGTAACAGTTCAAGCAGTTGTTTTCTGGTGTTGCGTACAACTTCAAATGAAGCCAAATCAATGCTAGTTGTGCAATTCATCTGTTTAGCCACTGCCACGAGACGCTCAACCACGCCAGGCATGTAGAGCAGATATCCTTCAATGTGAAGATGGCGAACAGATTCAAAATCAGTAGCAATAATATCATCAACACTAAACTGAGACGCCGCCCCCAAACTGGGCCGCATAGTGCGTTCCGAGTCGGGCGTAATCATTGACAAACAGCATCCAGTACGCGCAGTATCAGTATAACGGAACAGTTCGGCACTGCCACCTTTGCCTACAAGCAGATCGCGATATAACTCGCCATCGCTATCACGGCCTAATTTCCCAAGAAATGCGGTTGGCATGCCGAGTTCTGCCAAACCCCAAATTGTATTCCCGGCGGAGCCGCCGGGAACTCTGGAAATCGGTGATAAAATCATTTTCAGTATTTTACTGATGGTGGCATCATCGGTCAGAACCATGCCACCTTTTTCTGCGCCGATTCTAGTTAGAAAATCATCATCAACATTGACGAGAATATCAATAATTGGAGATCCTGCGCCAATGATCTGTTTTTTTTCTTTAACCATGAATTTACTTAATGTATTGTGCAGCAGCTGTTTTTAACGCATCTACTTTATCAGTTTTTTCCCAAGGGAAAACATTGCGCCCAAAATGACCATAAGCCGCAGTATCCTGATAGCTCCAGCCATTTTTTGAAGGATTCTTCAAATCCAAATCCTTGATAATTTCCGCTGGCTTGAGGTTGAAAATTGAGCGAATTACTTTTTCCAAATCGCTATCGTTTTCAAGCTTTCCTGTGCCATAGGTATCGACATTGATACTAAGTGGTTCTGGTACGCCAATAGCATAAGCTACTTGAACTTCACATTTTTCCGCAAGTTTGGCTGCAACAATGTTTTTAGCAATGTAACGGACCATATAAGCAGCTGAACGATCCACTTTTGAAGGATCTTTGCCAGAGAATGCGCCGCCACCGTGCGATCCAACGCCACCGTAGGTGTCAACAATGACCTTACGACCGGTTAAGCCGGTATCACCATTCGGGCCACCAACTTCAAATCTACCGGTTGGATTGACATAATATTTAATATCATCGTGAAGCAATTCTGCAGGAATAACCTGTGCTACAACCTCTTTAACCAACGCGGTCAAAACTTCGATTTTCATATCAGGTGCGTGTTGATGAGAAACCACTACATTTTCAACCCGAACCGGTTTACCATCTTTATAAAGAATCGAAACCTGGCTTTTAGAGTCGGGGCGTAAATAATTATATTTTTCTGGTTCTTCATGACGACGTTTCGCCAATTCTGCAACTATGCGATGCGAATACAAAATAGTCGCTGGCATCAATTCTTCCGTTTCATTGCAAGCATAACCAAACATCATACCTTGGTCGCCAGCTCCTTGCTCGTAGTATTGGCTCTTCCCAACCGTAACTCCTTGCGAGATATCTGGGGATTGTTTATGAATACAGATCATTACCTTGCAGCTTTCGGCTGAAAAACCTACTGACGCGTCATTGTAGCCGATTTTTTCGACGACATCGCGAGCAATTTTTTCCCAATTAACTTTGGAGTTCGTGGTTATTTCACCTGAAACAACTATCAAATCAGTAGTGGTCAGCGTTTCGCAAGCCACTCTGCTTTCTGGGTCATCTTTGAGGCAGGCGTCTAAAATCGCATCAGAAATCTGGTCACAAACCTTGTCGGGATGTCCTTCAGATACTGATTCGGAGGTAAAGACGTGTTCTGCGTGGATTTTGCTCATTTTCTCTTGGTTCCTTTTTGGTTTTAAAGGTTGGTTTTAAAAGTAAAACCCCTGGTGAGAATTCCCAGGGGTAGTAACTACAAAAGACATCGTCCGGAAATTACTGCATTTTAGCAGGGATAGTCTCTCCACGACGATTTTTGGCACGTGCTTCGGCAGAAGTTCCGGGAACAGCCGGACGATCTTCACCAAAACTGACAGTTTTCATATTGTCATCTGGAACGCCTAACTTTACTAGTTGATTACGCAAAGAGATTGCGCGGCGCTCACCTAAAGCACGGTTGTATTCTTCACTGCCGCGGTCATCACAATGACCTTCAACAATTATACCCAATTCTGGGCGTGAACGAATAAATTCAGCGACTTTGTTCAGTTTATCCAACTCACTTGGACGAAGGTCTGAACGGTCAAATTCAAAGTATATTGGCTCGAATTTCAATCCAGGAACTGGATTAAAAGCATCAGAACGATGACCTAGAGATGAGTCCTCGGCCCCGATTCCCCAGCCGCCGGGAGCGCCGCTAGGATTATCAATTCCACCGCCGAAACGGTTTCCGCCGATGCCACTGGTTTCTCCGTCAATACCATACAAACTTTTGCTTGGATCTGGTTCACCGTCAATCGGCGCAGCAATTTGCCCCAATTCGACAGGTTTAGTGTTGTCGCAACCGGTCAGTGCGAAACCGATGGTTGCTACGAGGCTCAGGCTCATGATCAATCTTGAAATCTTCATAATCTCACCGTTTTTGGGTTACTAATTTTGGGTTGTTTATTTAGTTTTGATAACGGTTTTTAACTTAACATTGATTAATGCTATTGCAAATGTTATATTAAAGGTTTATAACAGATAATTTGAATTATTTAACCCGCTACACTATGGACACTTTTTCTATGAATATTGAATGGTCTAAACTTGGTTTTGAGTTTTTTCCCGTACGTTCTAACATCCGTTTCTCTTACAAGAATGGCGAATGGAGCGAAGGACGAATTCACAACGAATATAACATCACCGTCTCGATTGCAGCACAGGTTTTTCATTATGGTCAAGCCTGCTTTGAAGGACAAAAAGCATTTACTTGCAAGGATGGAAAAGTTCGCGTTTTCCGACCTGAAGAAAATGCCCGCCGCATGAATCAATCGTTAAAACATTTACTAATGCCGGAATTTCCAGAGGATAAATTTGTCGAAGCCATCCGCACTGTAGTCAAAGACAATATTGATTATGTTCCACCTTACGGTTCTGGTGGCTCCATGTATATTCGTCCAGTCGCTTTTGGCACTGCACCGACAATTGGTGTAGCACCAAGCACTGAATATGAATTAATTATCATGGTCATGCCAGTCGGTCCTTACTATAAAAATGGTATTAAACCAGTTGACTCCATGGTTATTTCAGATTTTGATCGCGCCGCTCCACTGGGTACCGGTCGCATCAAGTGTGCAGGGAATTACGCCGCCAGCCTGCTCCCTGCTAAAATGGCTCGCGAACAAAATTGTCCAATTCCGTTATTCATGGATCCTCACGAACATCTCTATATCGATGAATTTGGAACCAGTAACTTTATTGCCATCACTAAAGACGGCGCCTATATAACTCCTGATTCCTCCTCAATCCTACCAAGTATTACCAATAAGTCGTTAATACAACTAGCCAAAGATGCAGGAATGAAAGTTGAACACCGGCATATCCATAAATCAGAATTGGCAGAATTCGCGGAAGTCGGCGCCTGCGGTACCGCAGTGGTCATTACGCCAGTCGGACGGATTTTTGACGGTAGCACTGTTTACCAATATGACACTGAGAATATGGGTCCGGAATTAAAAAAACTTTATGACGCTATGACTGGCATCCAATATGGAGAGATCGAAGACCGCCACGGCTGGATGGTTGAAGTCGATTAAAATCAGTTGCAAAATTGCTTTTAAAGTTAGCGCGCGCATAATGCGCGCATGAACTTAGAAGAACAGGTTATAACTTATGAAAATCATCCGAACCATTCCAGAAATGCAAAATTTTTCATTTAATGCCCGACGTTCAGGGCAGACCATTGCGGCGGTTCCTACGATGGGATTTCTTCATGATGGTCACCTCAGTTTAATTGAGCGTGCTCACGCAGAAGCGGATTTGGTAGTCGTTTCAATTTTTGTCAATCCAACCCAGTTTGCGCCGAATGAAGACCTAGCCAAATATCCACGCAATTTCGAACGTGATTGCGCGCTATGCGAGCAGCATAAAGTCGCGGCAATTTTCGCGCCGGATAGTCACGCCATTTATGAGCCAGAACACAGCACTTGGGTCGTTGAAGAGAACTTATCATTACCACTCTGCGGGAAAAGCCGCCCAACTCATTTCCGTGGCGTAACCACGGTTGTCGCCAAACTATTTAACGCCATTTTACCAGACATCGCGATATTTGGTCAAAAAGACGCACAGCAAGCGCTGATAATTCGGCGTATGGTACTTGATCTTAATTTCCCAATAAAGATCATTGTCGCTCCATTAGTGCGTGAACCCGACGGCTTAGCCTTAAGTTCACGCAACCGTTTTCTTTCTGACGACGAACGTCAACGTGCTTTAGTGATTTCACAAACTTTGCTTGGCTTGACAGCCGAAAATATCGATCCCAAAACGATAAAATCCCAGATCAGTTCGACTGGAGGAACTATCGATTACGTGGAAATTTTGGATGCCGACACCTTGCAAGCAGTAAATCCCAACACGACTGAAATTTTAGTCGCAGCGGCAGTGTTTTTCGGAACCACCCGCCTGATTGACAATATTTTGTTACCCAATAATAAAACATCATAACCCTGAAAAGGAATAGCATTATCATGAATTTTAAGAATTTTTTCCGCAATAACACCGCCATGTGGCTGTTACTTTTGCTTTACTCTGGCATCATTTTTTTCATTAACATTCATTCGGGTGGCATCTATTCCGCTCAAGAAGGGCGAGCGGCGATTGTCGCCCGAAACATGATCGAATCCGGCGATTACAGTAAAATTGTCATTAAAGGGGAACCGGAGAACGAAAAGCCGATTTTCACTTATTGGCTTTATGCTTTATCGGGTAAAGTCTTTGGAGTCAATGAATTCAGCGTTCGCCTGCCATCAGTCCTTGCCGCGCTAATCTCCATTTTCTGTGCAGCATGGCTAGGGATGCGTATCTACGGCCGAACTACTGGTTATATTTCTGGATACGTGCTTTCTACGACGTTCGGATTCGTCAATCTGGGTCGAATTGCGCGCATTGACATTGTGCTGTGCGCGTTTTATATCATCGCCATGGTTTTCCTTTATGAAGGATATTTCCGCCACCGCCGAGCGAATGCGTGGCTTTATCTTTTTTATCTCGCTATTTCATTAAGCATCGCGGTCAAAGGGCCGGTGACAGTTTTTCTTGCTGGGTTGACCGTCTTAATTCTAATTATTATGGAGTGGGATGTTCGCAAATCACTTAAAATGCTATGGGAATTGAAGCCGATTTCAGGAATTATTATCGGACTGGCAATCTGTGTGCCATGGCTGATTTTCGAATGTAGCCGTAGCAATGAAAACTTCTTCAGTGATTTTTTCTGGGTTCAAAATATAGATCGTTTCTTAGGAGTTCAAACCACCTTCTGCGAAGGAAAACGCAAATCCTTTTTTTACTATTTTCCAAAATTGTTCGCCATGGCCTTACCATGGTCTCTTTTCGTAATTCCGTTACTGTGGCAATATCGCCGTGCTTGGCGCAGTTTGCGCCATGAAACCTGGTTTTTATTAATCTGGTTTTTCGCGATTTTGGGATTCTTCTCATTCTCATTTATCAAACGTGGTGACTACATTTTACCGTTATTTCCAGCGTTGGCTATTTTAATTGCGCGCTATGTCGCGCTTGAAATTGAGAAAAATTACCATATTTCGCGGCATTGGAAAAAAATCTGGATCGCTCTTGCTGCCTTGACTGGCGTGGCATGGATCGGCATTATTTTTAACTGGTTTACCAACCTCGCAGAAATGATTATTAATGATGAGATCCCGCATTTAGCTGCTCGTGATGGAATGGTTTTTCGTGATTATCTGGAGATATTCTCAGGTTCGCCATGGCTCACGCTGATTTTGGTTGCTATTGCTTTAGCGGTTCTTTTTCTACTCGGCAAACAACTTCAAAAGGGTAATATGCCGAATGCTTTTGGCATTTTCATGGTGGTTTTGCTGATGATTTTCTGTTTTTATTATCTCTGTCTTGACCCGATTTCAAACCGGAAGCGAACCACCAAAGAATTCTGTTTGCGGATTCAACCGTTGTTGCCATCCGATGCGGTGATCGGATATGTTGGGTCTTGGGTTGATGAAGCCGTATTCTTCGTCAATCGCGACTATGAGCGTTGCGGAATGCAAGACGTTTATGACTCGGAGACTAAAAGTTTTAAATTCAAATACATTATCGCCGACTCTGATTTTTACCGCGAAACCATGTCAAAAATCGTCGACATCGATAAACTAGAAAAATTAGATTCAACCGCCGATGATCACCATTATCCGTTGACCTTGCTAAAAGTAAAAGAATAATTTAAAACGTTTCCGAGCCTGTTCATTCGGCGTAACTACTGTCCTTAATTCGCGCGCGCATTATGCGCGCGCGAATTGAGATACTAAATTACGTTATACGAATAGCCCTTTGAGCATCGGAGAAAACAGATAGCCTGCGCCGATAAACGCGAGCAGCGTGATGATGATTAAGCGCATTCGTTCTTGGGATAATTTACGACTAGTGCGATTACTGAGCCAAACTGCGAGAAAAATCAATGGCAAATAGAGAGCTCCAAGCCCAAGCCCTGCCCACATTTTCCCGCCAAAACCAATCCAGAGCAAAACTAACTGCAATGGCGTCGTCATCAGGGTAAATGCCGGCATAATCGCCCGAGTGCATTCCGTCGACCATTTATGTGCGACTACCCACAGTACCAACGGCGGGCCACCAATGTTCGCAGTTCCGCCAAGAATACCCGAAAAAAATGCTGCAGTAAATCCCCATATTGACAAAACTGAATCCACTGGTTCGATTTTGACAAACAAACGCATCGCTACCGTCAGTAAAATTATTGCGCCAATATATTGCCGAACCGTCTCGCTCGGCAACGTGGTAAGTTGTTTCAAGCAAAAAACGCCAATCACCAGACCGATTGCGCAAAATGGCAACATTCCCCAAAGCGGTTTCCATTGGATATGTTGACGGCAGTGCTGAACGACCAATAATCGGGTTGTAATTGATCCCGGCAGACTGAGCAGAACTGCGTCTGGCAACTGAAAACCAACCAACATCAATAGCGGAACGGCAAGCAGGGAATAAGCGAACCCTGCTACGCCTTGAATAAAACTGCATCCACCAATAATTAATCCAGTCAGCAGAATCTGTAATAATCCAATATCCACGATATAGTCAGTGCTTTTACTCTAAGTTTGAAACTTTAGTGCTTCTGTTGCGCTTGCGTTCCAACTCTGTCAAATAGAGTTTTCTGAGGCGCATATTCTGCGGTGTGATTTCTACCAGTTCATCTTTCTCGATATACTCGAGAGCCTGTTCCAGTGAGAGTTTACGTGCCGGAGCGATCTTCATGTTATGATCAGTCCCAGAAGCACGCATATTGGTCAACTGTTTACCGCGTTGGACATTCACCGTGAGATCACCCTCTTTACTGTTTTCACCAAGAATCATCCCTTCATAGCATTCATCATTGGGTTCAATAAAGAAGAAACCACGTTGTTGTAACGCATCAATCGCATAAGCCGCCGCTTTGCCAGTTCCTGCACTAACTATGCTACCAGCAGTCCGGCGTGGGATTGCGCCACGCATCGGCTCGTAACCAGTATAACGATGTGAGACAATAGCTTCACCTGCGCTTTGAGTAAGTGCGCGACTACGAAACCCAATCAGGCCACGAGTCGGAATCCTAAACTCAATTAATTGCCGATTGCCGCGCGCCTCCATATTCACCATTTCGCCCTGGCGTTGTCCAGCTAATTCAATAATTCTGCCAGCGTATTCTTCAGGTACGTCGACTGAAAGTAATTCCATCGGTTCATGTTTCACATCATCGATCTCTTTGCAAATAACCTGTGGCGGCGCCACCGCCATTTCGTAACCTTCACGACGCATAGTTTCAATTAAAATCGACAAATGAAGCACACCACGTCCACTGACGTTGAAACTTTCTCCACCGCTACCTTCACCCTCGGAAACGCGCAGAGCAACATCTCTTTCGGCCTCTTTGAGCAGGCGTTCGCGCAGATGGCGACTACTGACATATTTTCCTTCGCGACCGTAAAATGGTGAATCGTTAACGCGGAAAACCATCGACAAAGTCGGCTCATCCATACTAATTGGCGGCATAATTTCTGGTGTTTCGGCATCAGTGATAGTATCACCAATGTCAATACCCTCGATTCCAACTATTGCGCATAAATCGCCACATGGAACGCTGGTAGCTTCCGAACGGGTCAAACCTTCAAAAGTAAACAACTGTTTAATATTAACTGATTTTTTAGTGCCATTGCGTTTAATAATAACCATCGGACGGTTCAAAGCCATGGTGCCACGATGAACGCGCCCAATCCCGATTCTGCCAACATAATCCGAATAATCCAAGGTAGTAATCTGCATCTGGACGGGGCCTTCGATCTTTGGAGGTCCGGGAATATATTTAACCACCGCATCCATTAGTGGCATGATAGTAGTGCGTGGCTCATTTTCCAAGTCGGTAACAGCCCAACCATCGCGACCACTGGCGTAAAGAACTGGAAAATCGAGTTGATCATCATCGGCATTCAGATCGCAAAAAAGATCGAAAACTTTATTCAAAACCTCTTTGGGACGCGCGTCTGGCTTGTCGACTTTATTGACCAGCACAATTGGTTTAAGTTTGAGGCGAAGTGCTTTGTCCAACACAAAACGGGTTTGTGGCATAGGGCCTTCAGCGGAGTCGACCAATAGAATAACTCCGTCCGCTAAGTTTAATACGCGTTCCACCTGCCCGCCAAAATCGCTGTGACCAGGCGTGTCAATAACGTTAATCTTAACGCCTTGATATTGGATACTAATATTTTTCGATAATATGGTGATGCCACGTTCGCGTTCCAAATCGTTGTTATCGAGGAAACGCTCTTGCATTTCCTGGTTTTCGCGGAACATTTCTGCCTGCATGATAATTCTGTCGACCAACGTGGTCTTGCCGTGGTCAACGTGAGCAATAATTGCAATATTTCTGATCTGTTTCATAGATGCCTTTGAGGCAACACCTCAATGTTTGAGTTTCGGAAAAACTCTTAATATAGTGCCAAATGGAGTAATTTAACAGAGCCACAAAATGTTTTTGTTTACTATTTTGGATGATTTTATTGTGAATATAGAAATCAATCTAAGTCATTTGGTAACAAAATATCGCAAACAAAGCCAAGCTGTCGCAACAAGCAGGCCGATAAAGACTAATGGGAAACCACCAGCAAGAAACTTAACGCCGCTCATTTTGTATCTGTTGCGGGTAGCTAAGCGCGCCATGGCGAAATTCGCTGAAGCTCCATAAAGTGAAACGCAGCCACCGAGCATAATTCCTAGCATTAATGCCCAGAATAGTGGATGAGTGCCCGAATGAGAAAACTTGGGAGCAAGAAGCTGAAAAAGCGGTAACATCAAAACAGTTAACGCAATGTTTTCGATAAATATCGCTAAAAATGCCACACCCCACAATGTCGCCAGAGTCAGCCACATCAAGTTCCCACCAGAATAATCGTAAATATATTCACCGAGATTATGAAATAATGCACCAGCCTCAAGCCCTCCAACCAGCAGGCATACGCTACCATAAAACATAATCACACTCCAGTTAATTTTTTGCAGCAATGATTTAACCTTAAACCGGCAAATGAACCCAGCAAGCAAAGCTCCAGTCAGCAAAACTACTCCAGCATTTCCACTAATCCATCGCGCACCAAAAACTAGTGTTGCTAAAGTCAGTAAAATCGGAATTAACGCGCGCTTTAAAGTTTTCGCATCAGTAATGGCTTTTTCCGGCAATGCTTTCATAATATGTTCACGTTTACCAGTAGGAACAGCAAAAATCTGCCATTTAAATATCCAGATTAGAAAAATCCAAATCGCTCCAATGACTAAAATTAACGGCATAAGATTCCAGAACACTTGCATAAAAGTTATATTAAAATGAGAACCAATTATAAAGTTAGAAGGGGATCCTATTAACGTGGCACTGCCGCCTAAATTGGCGAAAAATGCCTGCATTGCCAACAATGGTCTGATTGGTAGGTCTAGAATTTGCGCCAATAAAATAGTTACTGGAATCAGATACACCAAAGTCACAGGATTGCTGAACAACGCTGACGCGCCAGCAGCGATAAACATCAACGCGGTAACCGTCAATAAACCATTGCCACGTAATTTCTTGGCCGAAGCAATAGCTGCCCACTCAAAAACCCCTGTGTTGGCCAAAATATCTCCAATAATCATAATTCCCATCAACATTAAAATCACATTCAGGTTGATAGCAACAATTTGAATCGGGAAATTGGCGACGGCAGCAATCAACATCACCACACAAGCTCCGAGCATTGCGACTGGCGTTTTATTGATCAATCCCGTCGAGGAGATCAAAATAAAAATTATAGCGCAGACGATAATAATGATATTATACACGGTAATATTCTCCGTTTTTAAAAATTGATGATTTGTTCAAGCACTGTTCCCTGATCAATCATGCCAACTAATTTATTGCCGTCAAGAACATAAATCATCGGATAATTTTTGGTTGTCAGCGCGTAAACTATTTCTAATAAAGTGGCAACCGTAGTCATGGCACAAAAATCAGTAGTCATTACATCACCCGCCAGCGCGTTAGATTTTTCATAAAAGTATTTTTCAAATGGCTCGAATTCGCAAATGAACGAAACACTTTTCAATCGAGTCATAAATTCAGGCATGCCCAACTGAAATAACCGCGCACCAGTGATATGTCCGATAATATTACCGTATTCGTCTGCCACCGGCACCGCTGAGAGATGTTTGGATGCCATCAATTGGATAACTTCAAAAATCGGAGTATTACGACGAACATCTAAAAGTGGCGCATTCATGATATCGCGTGCCATAATTGGAATATCCGAAGACGCGCCGGCGTCGAGTAGAATATTGAAAATAGTCCGGCTATCGCGCACTTTAAGGGTGTTTTTTCTTAAATCTTGATTAGAAAAAAGCCGAATTACCTGTGCCATAACCTTCAAAGCCATCGTGGGATTTTTTTCCGGAGCTAAAATCATACAAACAATATCTACCGGTTCCTGATCTGCGGATTCATAATTGAGCGGTTTTTGGAGGAAAGCCATGCCGACCGCTAAGCCTTTTAACCCAGAAATGCGCGCATGGGGAAACGCGTAACCATTACCGACTCCGGTGTTATTGGTTTTTTCCCGTTTAATTACCGCGGCTAGAATCTGCTCTTGCGGTATTCCAGAACGACGTACCACCGATGAAGTTGATAACGAATCAACCATCAGTTCCAACAATTCCCATTTATCAGCCGGTTCGGCTTCAGCAATTATTGAATCTACGGAAATAAGAGTTGCCAAATTCATCTGTTTCATGCTCCAATTCAAGAAAGATAGTATAATTCTTTACAGAAGAAAATTCAAGTGCGAAGGAAATTTTAAGGGCGAAGGAGGAATGGGGATCTAACCACAGATAAACACCGATTGCTACAGATGGGCGGGAGAAAGGGGGAGTTTTCTGTCCACGAATTTCACTAATTAACACTAAATATTTCTTTTTCTTTTTTCTTCTTTCTCCATTCGTGACCATTCGTGACATTCGTGGATAAAAATCCCTTCCCAATTCTCCAATTCTCCAACTCTCCAATTCCCCAACTCTCCAATTCCCCAACTCTCCAATTCCCCAACTCCCCAATTCCCCAACTCCCCAAATTAGTGGTGACTTCCCTTCCCCATTCTAGATTTTAAGTTCTTTCCCCATGTTGTGGAAAACATTTGACATGATGTTATATTACAGATTTTAATCATATTCCTAGGAAAGCCATGAAAGACGGATCGTACTCAATGTGCGGGTTCAACAACCGAAAAAACTGGGCACTGTTAATTTTAGTGACCGCAATTTCGGCAATACTCAACTTTTACGGTCTGGACATCGGATTGCCGTCACAAGAGCGACTAGAACTGGGTTTAGGTGGACAAACTGTTGTTAAGCAAAAACTGCCGGAGCTTCAAAATGCCATTGATTCCAATCTTGCAGAACAATCTGAGTTTATAGACAAATCCAATCCAGACAATCTGCGTGAACTGGCTAGATTGTCACCTTACTTTGATCAAGTACGCAGTTTCAATCCTGACGAATTCTATGTGTTCAAAGTATTGACTGGGATGTATCAAAATAAAGATCCGCGTCCGAATTCTTATATCTATGGATCTTTTTTCTTTTATCAGATGGGCGCACCGTTGGTAGTTGCTAGGCTAACTAATTATATCGATGGCTTTGCTTCGAGCGGGCATTATCTATTACACCCCGAAGAAGTGCGTCCTTTTTACATGAGTTCCCGCGCTCTTTGTGCGTTATTTCAAACCCTGTCGGTGTCGGTATTATTTTTAATCGGTTGGCGTATCTCCGGACTATTTATGGCGTGGTTTTCTGCGAGTTTAATGGCAACATTACCACTGGTAGTTGTTGGCGCAAAATTCATCAAGCCTGACTCGCCTGCATTATTTTGGTCAACACTGGCATTATTCTTTGCGATACCAATTTTGAAGCGCGCACGCTGGTTTGATTATATCGCATCTGGAGTTTGCGTTGGACTCGCCGCTGCCACTAAATATCCAGCGGTATTCTCGTTCAGTTATATTATAATGTTCCATTTATTGCGGCGACATGGCGAACTAAACTCTTGGCGCGCGTTGCGTTTCTCTAAAGATGAAGGGTTCTTAGCAGGAGCTTTTGGTGCGTCAATCGCTACCGGAATCGTGTTTAGCTTGCCGATGTTATTCAATCTTCCGGTATTCATCACATCTTTTGAATACATCATAAATTCTAGTCGTTCTGGCAATGTTTTCTCTAATTTCATTGACACGGTGTTGAATTACGGTCATGATGCTTTTTTCTTGACTTATGGCATTCCAGCGGCTTTAGCTATCGGGGCGGGAAAAATCATCGCATTACTGGTCAAACCGCAGAAAATCTGGTGGGGCATGGTGCCCGCGATTGTTTTTTTCTTTTATAGTGCGACGAAAGGGATGCCGACCTCTGATATGTATACGCTACCTGCGGTCCCAGCACTCTGTTTGTTTGCAGGTTATGCATTAAGTCTACTGAGAAGAAATTCATGGCGCTTCATAATCAGTGCGGTTGTTATTATCAGCACCTTCAGCTACAGTTTAGCGTATCTTCAATGTATCAGCCATGAAAACGTTCGCCTAACCGCTGCGCGCTGGATTAATCAAAATATTCCGGCAAAATCATCAATCGGTTCGATTTTCTATCCGGTATCCTACCGCACACCGATGGTATCGCCCGAAAGATATCAGTTTGTAAGTCGGGAGATAAACGGCGATCGTGCATACCATACCGATTATTTTGTTAACAGCTACTTCACGGTTGAAAATCGCCCCTTTTGGCAACGTATCACTGCTGGAGAGAACCTAGCACCACCAGCACAATATCATTACCAATTAATTAAGGAATTTGAAGACTTGCCACGAGCATTTTTCGGATTGCTACCGTTGCAACGCAAATACCGAATCAATTTTTATTTTGAAATTATCCGCCCTAAAATTGCCATTTACCAAAAAGAAAGGGGGGATTTCAACCACTAATGGACACTAATAAACACTAATTAAAAACTGGGAAATTAGGAGAGGAATAACCACGAAAAATATAGAAAAGTACAGAAGAAACCAGAGAGGTTTTTATCCACGAATGACACGAATGGTCGCGAATGGGGGAATGGGAAAAGTGCAAAGTTTGAAAGGTGAAAATGGGAGTTAAAGCTTAATCCCGCCTCTTTAAACCTTTAAACTTATTAGTGTTAATTAGTGAAATTCGTGGACGAAAAACTCCTCTTTTTCCCCTCCTATCTGTGGTTAAATCCCCATTCCCAGCTTAAAACTTTAAACTTTAAAAATAGAGATAATAAATCATGATTGACTATGAATTTTTAAACCAGATTAGACAGAATATCCGTGAAAAAAAAGATGCCATTGCTACTTTGCGCAACCGCCGTATCAATAGCAATCCATACTATTATGGGAGATTGTTAAACTCGTTGCGCCACATCATACCCTCAGGTGCACGAGTTTTAAATATTGGCTGTGGAACTGGTTATATCCTTAATCAACTTAAACCTGAATATGGAGTGGGCGTTGAAGCATCGGCAGAGCAAATTAAAATTGCTCGCGAAAAATATCCCGAATTAGAATTTCACGATCAATATTTAGATAACACGCAAGTCACAGGAGTCTTCGACTATATCGTAATTTCTGGAATTGAAGATACTGTCGACGTCAAAGCAGTATTTGACAGCATACGCCCTAATTGCGGACGACACACCAGAATCATCGTCAACTACTATAATTACCTTTGGCAACCGTTAGTGACATTGGCCGAAAAATGTCGCATGCGCATTCCACAACATGTTCACAACTGGTTCTCTGATCCAGACATCGCCAATTTGTTACAACTCTCAGGCTTTGATAAAATCAACAATATCAAGATCATTCTATTCCCTTTCTACATCCCGTTACTTTCAACTTTAATTGACCGGTTTCTGGCAAGACTGCCGGGAATCAGAAATTTGACTATGACTCGTTTGACTGTCGCCAGACTAAAACCAGCGTCAAATAAACGAGAATACAGTGTCAGCGTGGTAATCCCCTGCCGCAATGAAGCAGGAAATATTGAAGACGCAGTAAAGCGAGTCCCACAACTCGGAAGCCATACCGAAATTATTTTCTGCGATGACAAATCTACCGACGGCACTCCAGATATTGTTCGCTCTATGCAAAAGAAATATCCTGACAAAGACATTAAGTTGGTCAACGGCCCGGGAATTTGTAAAGCAGATAACGTTTGGACCGGCTTTGACGCCGCTACCAGCGATATCTTATTGATCCTTGATGCCGACCTAACCGTTATTCCGGAAGAATTGCCCTATTTCTACGAAGCAATCGCCAGTGGACACGGTGAATTCATCAATGGTTCACGCCTGGTTTACCCAATGCACGACGAAGCAATGCGTTTCTGTAATATCATTGGCAATAAATTTTTCTCGACGTTTTTTTCATACATCCTTGACACCGAAATCAAAGACACGCTATGTGGTACCAAAGTACTTTGGCGTGACGATTTTGAAAAAGTCAAGAAACTACGTGGACACTGGGGCATCAAAGATCGCTGGGGCGATTATGAATTAATCTTTGGAGCTGCCAAAAATCATCTAAAAATTGTCGACATGCCAGTTCATTATATGGAACGCACTTATGGCGAAACTAAAATGACCAATCGCTTCAAAAATGGCTGGATAATGCTTCGCATGTGCATGGTATCACTCTTTAAAATTAAATTTCATTAAGAAAAATGACTGACAAACGCATTGAACGCGAAATTAAACACGGCCGCTATCTCACCGAACACGGCGCATCGGATATTTGGAACTGGAGTTCACCGGCCGGTATTATCCGTTTTCAGCGACGCGTAGCAATGTTGTCAAAATATTTACATCCCGGGATGAAGGTTTTGGAACTCGGCTGCGGAACTGGATTATTTACTGCTGAATTTGTGCGCAGTGGCGCTGATTTAATCGCCTTGGATATTTCCGAAGAATTGCTCGATCAGGCGCGTCATCATATCAAATTTCCTAATGTTAAGTTTGTAAACGGCAACGCTTATTCGACCGACTTTGAAGACAATTCCTTCGATGCGATTATCGGTAGTTCAGTGCTCCATCACCTTGAAATAGAAAAGGCATTAACAGAGATCCACCGTTTACTAAAACCCGGCGGGAGCGCGGCGTTTACCGAACCCAATATGTTGAATCCACAAATCGCACTCCAAAAAAACATCCCATACTTAAAACAAAAACTTGGAGATTCTCCTGACGAAACCGCTTTTTTTGCCGGACAGTTGCGCCGTTTGCTCCGCCGCCATAGTTTCTCCAAAATCCAAGTTACGCCCTTCGATTTCCTACATCCGGCGTTACCAGCTAAATCATTAAAAATCATGAACCCGTTTTCTATAATGCTCGAAAAGATTCCAATCATCAAAGCCATCGCTGGCTCACTTTACTTAGAATTTGAAAAACCGAAAACCAATTAAAACTTGAGGAGGTCAAGTCATTGAAAAACAGCGCAAAATTTATTCTACCGGAAGAACACGTTTTTGCTCCGGTCTCCCGATACGATGACCCGTTACGTTTTTATTACAAACCATTAGTCGGTGCTCTATATCGAAAGCGTATCTCTGACGGTTTATCGCTGTTATCACCGCCTTATCAGCGAATTCTGGATTTTGGCTACGGCAGCGGTCTTTTGATCCCTTCACTGAACGAAATCGGCAACGAATTGTACGGCATTGATATTTTATCCGACGCAGATAAATTGCGAGAAATTTTAGCTGCCCTCAAAATTGACGCTTATTTGCGCCAAGAGGATATTTTGCTTGGGAATTATCCAGCAGAACATTTCGACCTAATAACCGCATTTTCAGTTTTTGAACACATCGAAAGATATGACGATATTTTGGTTGAAATGCACCGAATCTTGCGTCCTGGTGGTCAACTCTTAATCGGAATGCCCAAAGTCGACAAAAAAATGAAATATCTTTTTAAAGCCATCGGGTTCAAAAATATTGATGATTTTCACATCACCAACCACCGTCAAGTACGGAACGCCGCCAAAAAACATTTTAACCTCCAGGCCAGCCGAAAGTTACCAAACTTCTTGCCAGAGTTTTGTGCACTCTATTTTAATATGCTATTTGTGAAATAAGGGTCTATTTCCGGT
>DLIO01000122.1 GCA_002483765.1 Lentisphaeria bacterium UBA7640
CCATCTCTCATGCTCATTCACAGAGATATAGATTACTAGTTTCTTTTTAGCAAATTAACACGGATACCCTTGATGTCTTCCAAGAATTTTACAAAATTATCAGATGAATTTAGAAACCAAAAAATCTTCAAACTGATCTTAAAATACAGCATACCGACTGCGGTCGGCACCTTGATGTTCACAATTTATAATGTCGTCGATCGGATTTTCATCAGTAGAGTTTTGGGCAATGAGGCGATTGCCGGAGTTGGAATAACCTTTCAAATTTTCATGTTGTTTATTGCCGTCGGGGTGATGTTCGGCGTTGGCGGAGCGACTCTGGCATCGTTGCAGATGGGAAAACATAATTTCCGCGCGGCTGAACGTATTCTCGGAACCCTGTTCTGGATTTTTATTTGGGGTGGAATTCTAACTTGTGCCGTTGGATTAATATTTCTCGAACCGATTATTCGGCTGTTCGGTGGTACTGACGTCACCATGCCGTACGCAAAGCAGTATTTCGGCATTCTGCTATTTTTCATGCCGTTCGATTTTCTCTCAATGGGTACCAATAATATCATTCGTTCTGAGGGTAATCCAGGATTTTCGATGTGGAATATAGCGGTTGGATGCGTCACCAATATTATCTTAGATTATATTTTTATATTCCCGTTGAATATGGGTGTGGCTGGTGCAGCTTGGGCTACTGGGATTTCCAAAATGCTTTCTAGTGGTCTCGTGTTCTGGCATTTTCGTTACAGTTCGCGGCGAACTTTGACGCTACGTTGGAAAAATGTAAAATTTAACCGTAAGATTTTTCTCCGAATGTGTCACATCGGTATTTCTCCATTTTTGATGCAAAGTGTATTCGCATTAGTGGCGATTGTGCTCAATCATTCATTGTTAAATTATGCTGGCGATGTTGGGATCACGGTGATGACCATTAATACTACAATTTTCATGCTGATGAGTATCCCTAACCATGGCATTATTATGGGCTATCAACCGATCACTGGCTACAATTATGGCGCGGAATTATATGCCCGAACAGCAGAGTGCTTAAAAATAGCGATATGGTCTGGAGTTGTGGTAACCAGTTTTCTGCTAATTGTGGTTGAACTGATCGCACCTTGGGCGTTTGGAACTTTTTGTAATTTCGACCCCGAATTAACTAATCGTTGGGTTTATTCATTACGTATTTTAATGCTTGGCATGCCTTGTTGGGCATTTTTCGGTATTGCTTCAAACTTTTACCAAGCGACTGGACGCCCCAAAAAGACGATCATTCTGAATGTTTTCCGTCAAGTGGTCTGTATGCCAGGATTGTTACTACTGTTGCCATTATTTTTCGGGATAAACGGTATTTGGATAGCCATGCCACTCGCGGATATTATTGCCGCGTCGCTAGTTCTATTCATGATTGTTCCAGAATACAAAAGATTGAAGCTTTTAGGCAATATTGACCGAGCGATCCGTCCAATTACCTGAAAACATCAGAAAAACTGATAAAAAGATAGTTTTAAGTAAATATATTAAGGTCAAAGAGTTGGCCTTGACCTGCTCGGACATCAAAGCTATAGTCTAAATATTTGACCATAATTTATTAAGTGATTTGTTGAGCCATCGTTAGTAAGATTAAGATTATAGAGGAGTAATGACATCATGGAAGTACCAGAAATCTTGCAATATTTGAAATTTAATGCCGGAATATTTCCGCGACTAGCAGTTAATGAGGCGATCACACGAAAGGAAGAGATAACGCCAGCTTTACTTCAAATACTAAAAGAAGCCGGAAATAATTTCGATCAGTTAGTTGAGCAAGAAAACTATATGGCATATATTTATGCTATGTATTTATTAGCACAATTTAGAGAGAAGAAAGCTTATCCTTTAGTGTTTAACTTTTTTTCTCGCCCTGGCACAATAACGCTGGACGTAACTGGAGATGTGGTAACGGAGGATCTTGGGCGAATTTTAGCTTCAGTGTGTGATGGCGAAACTGATTTGATGGAACAGTTAATTGAGAACAGTGAAGTGAATGAATTTGTTCGCGATGCTGCTTTATGTGGCATGACGGCACTGGTCGCTAATGATATCAAAAATCGCGAAGAAGTATTGAGCTATTATAAACAACTGTTCCAGAAAAAACTCGAAAAAGAACCCTCATATGTTTGGAATGGATTGATTAATCGTAGTAGAGATTTGTATCCTGATGTAGTTCAAGCAGAGATTAAGTCTGCATTTGCAAACGGCTTAACGGATCAATCTTTTATGAGCTATGACTATGTTGAACGTACAATCAAAGTTGGTAAAGAAAAAACACTTTTCGATTTGCAGACAAATCGAAGTTACCAATTGATTGGGAATGTTGCAGAAGAAATGTCTTGGTGGGCGTGTTTTTCTCGAGATTCCAAAAAAATCGGGCGTAATGCCCCATGTTTATGTGGTAGTGGGAGGAAATATAAAAAGTGTTGCGGAGCATAAAGCGTTGATAGCGAAACGCGTCCAGATTACGCCGCGTCAATGAAGTTAGCACAAGCATTCCTGCCTGTGGAGTAGTGGCGTGGCGCGAGAAAATGTTATTCGCAAACGAAAGGTGTGGAAAGGGTTTGGAGCGCGGCATTAAAACCATGCCGGATGGCTTGGTATCCGCATCTGCGCCTCACAAGCCACAGAATTTTTGTTTTCATCGCCCAATCCAACCAAACTACGGAAGCTCTTGGGGAACGCAGAGACCCAGCTCCGGATTTGCCCCCCCCATAACCAATCTACAATTTTCTGCTTGCTAATAACATCTTTGCGCGCCACCACACTATAAGCGAACGAGGACGTCCGCGCTCCATAACCGGGCGAAATTGTGAGATGAAAGCGAAGATTTTGACGTTTGCTGAGATTTGGATGCGAAGCTGAGATTATAGCCGTAAAATGATTCCTGAATTCGCGCGCGCATAATGCGCGCGCTAATTAAAACCGGAAATTACAACGCGTATGGCTGTAGGATTCACACGGATTTGTAGGACTAACATGGGAATGGGGAAGGGAGTTTAACACGGAGGCGCGGAGGCGCGGAGAAAAATGATAAAAAATAACTTACAAGGAATCCTTGGTTGATAGGGAAGTGGACGGTCAGGAAAAGGGTGAATTTCCCCAATTATAACTTTTTCCCTCCTCCGTGGCTCAGTGTCTCTGTGTTAAAATTTCCCCTTCCCGCTCTTCCCAATTCAGCATCCATCATTAATCATTTCCCAGCTTTTTGCAGGGTGCGCTTTAACTCATTGAGAAATTCATGGTTGTGCCGGCGTAACCTTGCGTTACTCTATCGCCTAATCTGGAATGCATAATCTTTGTTGTCACTTCACCGGTGCAGTGACACGGCATGATAAATTCTGGTCTCCATTGCGCTAATTTTTTGCAGGTTTTTTCTATTCGTTCATCTGACGCGTGCAAGAGATGCATGCCACCAACAATTCCTGCTATTTTTTTGGCCCCACTGACTTTTTGGATATGTTCTACTGTGTTAACCAATCCCGAATGGCAACAGCCGAGTAGAATCACTAAGCCGGACGGGGTTTCGACCCATAATGATAAATCATCAATAATCGGGTCTGGCGTTTCTTTTTCGACATCAAGAAAAAATGGTCCGCCGGTATCTTCAAAAGAATTTCTACGTGGAACTTCTCCGGTGGCCCATACTTTTGGGAGGATTTCAACTGGCGCAGTTATCGGAAAAACTGCAGGATGAAGAGCGAGTTTTTTCCGTATATCTTCCGGCATGGAAATATCTTTCACTGGTTTGCCAGGATGGCAACTGTAGCGTTTAACCGTCGCTCCCGGATGCATAAAAACTTTAAGCGCAGGATTAATGCGCAACAATTTGGCAATACCGCCGCAATGATCGTAATGTCCGTGACTTAAAACAAATTTATCAATCCTACGAAGGTCAATGTCTAATTTTTGAGCATTATGAAATAACACCTGATCTTGCCCGGCATCAAACAGCAATGAACCGTTTGGAGTTTGCAGTAATAATGAAAAACCATGCTCACTTTCCAGATTGCTGTCGGCAATGTTATCGGACAATATGGTTATTGAACAATTTTTCACTTGCCAGTACGCGATTTTTCTTGTAAAACGCTGGCCGCGAGTTCAACGCAACCACTACAAGCTAACCGGCCGATTTTTCGGATTTCTCGACATTTTTCAGAACCTGCCAAGCTGATGAAACGTTCATGCAGATTTTGTTTTACACTTTCGTTTTCAGCGAGCAAATCAGCGGAATAAAGTGCTCCGCAAACGCCTCCCTCGGCGCGACCGCCGCCAAGTTTCCTGGCGTTGTTAATTATTTCTTCCGAAACCTGGCCTGGCTCTTGGAAACCGCGCAAAATAGCTTGCGCACAATTCATCTTTTCTTCTTTATAAGCTTTTATCGTTTTTTCTACCGACATGGTAAGTTCCTTTTCCTACTAATTATATTTTACTTTTTCAGTTGGTTATAAATTGCCAGTAAAACTGTTATTTATCAAGTTCTTTTTTAGGAGTTTCCATAAATTTTGCGGTTGCGTGAGCAGTGATTTGAGCGCCGATTAATAATTCTGCTTTCAGTTCAAAAAGTGGGCGTTTTTCGCTGACGACACGCGCGCGTAAGAAAAGCTCAGCGTTACATGGCGTTGGATGACGGTAACGTATGCGCAAATCACCGGTAACCGCGTTGATTCCTTGCTGAAATAGACAATTAGTCATAGCGGAGTCAAGCAGTGATGCAATAACTCCGCCATGAAGCATTCCTGTGTAACCCTGCAGAGCGTGATGTCCTTTGAACCGCACACTTACTTCTCCATTTTCGTCAGCGGTGAAGCACAACCCTAATCCTAAAGGATTTCGGTTGCCGCAAAGCAGACAGTAAGGGTGCGGGTGAGGATTTTTTTCTTTATTCGACACTTTCTTAATGGTCGCAGAAATTTGCTCCGGTCGTGAGGGTTCCGGCCAGATATTCCATTACTCAGAGCTCAATAGTGCTGTC
>DLIO01000086.1 GCA_002483765.1 Lentisphaeria bacterium UBA7640
CCAGATCAAGATTCCTGAACTTTGCCTATGTAAATAACTGGGTTACGGATTATATAGATAGATTCGGGACAGATATTTATCAAGTACAAGATTTTCAAGGTGCTGGCGATGCAGGACACACTGCATGGATTGCGGAAAGGTTAAATGGCAAATTCTACGCTATTGATTATAACCCAAGTAATGGCACTAGACTCTCACAATTTGATAGCTTGAGCGAAGCCCTCGCATACTTAAATCAAGATAACAATCGTTATGAGAGATACTTGCGGTTTGAAACCACTAAGGCGCATGGAGATGCTTTTATACAAAACATGTTGCCGAAACTTACCGACGAGGCTTACACGTTAAATGGCGATAACAACTGTTATACAACAGGGGCACATTCATTTAATGATACAAACCCGGCCCCATATCCGTTGCTACATCTAGGAGTTGCGCCAAATGTTTCATTTACTTACAATACGTCACTTGCCGTAGGTAGTAAAGCAGTAACAATACCGGGAGGAATAAATGAGTAAAATTTCCATAATAGTACTTATGTTTTTATCAATGTTTGTTGCTTCGGCGCACGAACTCTGGTGCGACCTGCAATGCTCTGAATGTCAAGAGCAAAAATGTACCCACGTGTCAAGAGAAATAAAAGCGATGACCGATATTATGGATATTTTTGAACATATCATCGCAAATAAAGTATTTCCCTGCAGAACAGTGGTATATTGGGGGCAAGAGATAGACTCTTTTTTCTACGACAAATCTCCAGACAGGCTGAAAAAATACAAGGATAAAATATCTTTTGCAGGAGAGTTTCTAAGATTTTTACGCACCAAAATAATCACCGATAAACCATTTGCATCAGTAGCAATAAAACCAATTACAGGACCGAGTCTGAACTTCAGAACTCTTCACGGGAAGAGAAACTCACCAGTCATACTAATCCACAAAGACGACAGCGCTTCAGTGTTTGAGTTTATTGTGGCTTTAACTTCTGTAAAAAGACATAAACAACATGAACAAGATAAATTTTGGACTAGCGCCTATAGCCATGGATATTTTCATGTGGTTGGTGTTATTCTTAAAAATGGTCAGTTTCAGATGGAATTTAGTTTTTTTATTTCAAATCAAGGATTACCGCTTCAGCACAGCAAAGAGCCAAGTTTATCGAGCTTGTCTCCAGAGATTATAACACAATTTCAGGATTGGCTAATAACTCAGGAAGAGAACTATATGGCCTTGTAATTACTTTTAACTTGGGACTTTGCACTGGCGAATCCTTGGGGCAAGCTTTAGAATCTTGAGAATCCTGGGGTCAGATTTTTCACGAAAAGTCAAGGTTGTTTCTGAAAAAAGGCAAAAAAAGTTCCTCTTCGCCTCAAATAGTTTTAAAAATATGGGAATCTTGTAAATCTTGGTGTCAAACTTTAGCTTTGGTGCTTTTGTTGGTTAAGATTAGGGATTACCCAAACGGTACCATATATTGTAATTGCATAGTGACAAAAAAGATATGCGTGATATTATTTCATAAGGTAAATATCTAGCTTGGATCGGAGGTGATGCGAATGGAGAGTTTTGGAATCGTGATGGGGAGGCAATTTTATGAATAGAAGATCAAAATTTTCAGTAATATTTTTCTATATAGCTATTGCCTGTTTGTTTTGCAGTTGTGTCAATGACCGTCAATATATTGGTGTGTCGAAAAATGAAATAGTGGAACAGTTAAGGTTATCAGATGGTAAATATCTTTTGGGGTACTATTATGAACCATTTAAACTTAACTACAGTTGTATCAGTTATAGTAGTAAAGATCTTATTTATAATGATAAAAGAGCGATGTTGTCAAAAAAGTGGCATATTGACTTTGCAGGAAAAATAGGGTGGCTTATCCCTCAATCATCACAAACAATAATTTTTGATCATAATGATATAGTTATCGAGCAATACACAACACATACATATGATGGTCCTTGACTTGAAAAAGAGAAACAGTGTCGTTTGGTTGCTGAATAAAAATACATGAAAGGAATCTTGTAATCCTAGTGTCAGATTTTCCACGAAAAGTCAAGGTTGGAATCTTGGGGTCAAGCTTTAGCTTTTGTGCTTTTGTTGGTTAAGATTAGGGATTACCCAAACGGTACCATATATTGTAATTGCATAGTGACAAAAAAGATATGCGTGATATTATTTCATAAGGTAAATATCTAGCTTGGAACGGAGGTGATGCGAATGGAGAGTTTTGGAATCGTGATGGGCGAAAGTCTCTGGCGTTATGATAACATTATGTCGGAGCGCGTAACCTCTGCTCATGCCTACGCCGCCGCCGGACGGCTGGTAAAAGAGGGCGATAAGATGTATTCTTACGGCTGGCTGGATAAGATTGTCAATGTTCAGGAGAATGGAACCATGGTCGCCGCGTTCGATTATCACATTAACGGACAGATCGCTTCCGCGACTTACGCCGACAAAACCGAAAACTTCCTTTGGGACGGCCTCGCCTTGATCCACCGTGCCGGAACCAATTATATCAACGAACCCTACGTCACCGGCGGCAATCCCATCCTTTCCAGTAAAGACGGAGTCATGTTCAACGATATGCTCGGCACCACTTTGGGAGTGAAGTCCGGCGAACAGGTTAATCAGGTCAACATGACCGCTTTCGGCGAGCCGTTACGACCGGTGGCGAATGGCGATTCGGCAAAAAACCAGGACGCGTTTTTCACCGGCAAACCCCATATCGGCGAACTCGGCTACGCCTTCCTCTTCCGCAACTACCGCCCTGAACAAGGCAAATGGCAAACCGCCGACCCGCTCGGCTATCCCGACGGCTGGAATAACTTTGCTTATGTCAATAATGGAGTTTGTGATTCGGTCGACGCAATCGGGACAAAGACAATTATTTGTCGTGAGGTTGTTGGAGGTATAGTTAAACATGTATGGATGGAAATTCATCGAAATGGGAAAATTATTGCTGCCGCTGGGTTTTATCCGTTTGGAGATGAAAGTACATGGGGACTTCCGGGGCGTGTCATGCTGGGGACAAATGAAGGTCATATCACTGATTCTTCGAAAGACTATTTAGCTGTTTATGATACTTCACCTGGAGAAGAATTTTTACTTCTGCAAAAGGCTAAAAATGATGATCTTGTTAAAGTTTATAATCCTTATGTATATAGCGGTAATTATTTTGTCTGTGACAGTTGGATTGATGAAGTGAGAAGTTTAATTGAGGCTTTTGGTCGTTATGATATTATTGATACATATACAGATGCTATGCTACTGGAATTATTTAATGAGCCAATATCACAATACATAATCAATGAATATAAAGATATTTCATTATCAAGGATATTGGAATAAATACGGAGAAAAATTATGCTGTTCTTGTCATTTTTTATATTGGTTATTCTTCATATATATTTTGCTTTTTCCAAAAAAGAATCTTCTCCTCAATATGGTATATTTTTAATAGGATTAAGTATGGTGTGTTTTATGATTTTTTTTTATAACATGATTTCAATTAACAACTTACCAAATAAAAATTTTATATTGAT
This sequence comes from Lentisphaeria bacterium UBA7640, assembly GCA_002483765.1. Lineage (GTDB taxonomy): Bacteria > Verrucomicrobiota > Lentisphaeria > Victivallales > Victivallaceae > UBA7640. Next base: position 3,546 of record DLIO01000086.1, read on the forward strand.
CTATAGAAAATACGATCTATTTTTGAATATTCTATTGATTATTGGAGTGATTAACGGCTTAGGATGCATGTTTTTAAAGAAAACATCATTCTCGTTGTTTTTATTTTGGTGGATATCATTGTTTTATTGTGTGATATGCTGTTTTGGAACTATCACGCTTATGAATAATATAATAAATCATGAATATTCTTTAGAATTAAGTATTATTAAATACTTGATTTGTGATTTTATTGTTTTATGTATAATTCTATTGTGCTTTATAAATATTCCAGTTGGGAAAAATGGATAGTTATAGTTTGGAAGTAAAATCCAGTGTCATCGGAATTTTGGTGTCAAACTTTAGCTTTGGTGTTTTTGTTGGTTAAGATTAGGGATTACCCAAACGGGACCATATATTGTAATTGCATAGTGACAAAAAAGATATGCGTGATATTATTTCATAAGGTAAATATCTAGCTTGGAACGGAGGTGATGCGAATGGAGAGTCTTGGAAGTGTGATGGGCGAAAGCCTCTGGCGTTATGATAACATTACGCCGGAGCGCGTAACCTCCGCTCATGCCTACGCCGCCGCCGGACGGCTTGTAAAAGAAGGCGATAAGATGTATTCTTACGGCTGGCTGGATAAGATTATCAATGTTCAGGAGAATGGAACCATGGTCGCCGCGTTCGATTATCACGTTAACGGACAGATCGCTTCCGCGACTTACGCCGACAAAACCGAAAACTTCCTCTGGGACGGCCTCGCCCTGATCCATCGTGCCGGAACCAACTACATCAACGAACCCTACGTCACCGGCGGCAATCCGATACTTAGCTCAAATGGCGATGTAATGTTCAACGATATGTTGGGCACCACTTTGGGAGTGAAGTCCGGCGAACAGGTTAATCAGGTCAACATGACCGCTTTCGGAGAGCCGTTACGACCGGCTACGAATGGCGACGCGGCAAAAAGCCAAGACGCGTTTTTCACCGGCAAACCCCATATCGGCGAACTCGGCTACGCCTTCCTCTTCCGCAACTACCGCCCCGAACAGGGCAAATGGCAGACCGCCGACCCGCTCGGCTATCCCGACGGCTGGAATAATTTGGCGTATGTGAATAATGGTGTGACCTCTGCAATTGACTGGTTAGGAAAAAATATTTATGATTTGAATAATAAAGAAGCCGCTTCTAATCGTGGGCACTCACTGCCTCTAGGAACATGGCAAGACTCATCAGGTCAATGGCATGGTACTGGCTTTGATTACGGAGGAGCTTCATCGGGTTCGGGTACAGCATTAGATGTCTTTAGTGCTACAGGTTCTACAGAGCAAGAAGTTTTAACGAAATTAATAAGCCACTTTGATCCGACTAAAAAATTCGATCGTATGCATAAATGGGACTGCAACACAACAGCGACTTTAAGTGCTGTTCAGGATATGCAAAGTTTTGTAAATAACCCGTACGATCCTTCAAATCACAATTGCAGAGGAGTGTTGGAGTCTGGATTATCAGCAGCGGGTATTGCCTATACGCATGAACCATATCCCAATTACGGTTGGGAACATGATGAAAATGATGGTATAGCCAGTGACGTAACTGCGACATTAAAAATAAGTCACAGTACCTATGTTGTAGAATAGTTTAATTTTTACTTGATGGACTACTGCTAATGAAAACTATATTATGCACAATTTTATGTTTTTTATGCTTTTTAAATATGCCAATCTTTTGTAGTACTAAGAATAAAAATATTCCCACTGAAATACAATTTGCTGAAAGTTTTTTAGACCGCTTTTCTTCAGAACAACCTATTACGTTAAGTGATGAATCCGTGTTTTTTATCCCGTTTGGAGGATATTTAGGGGAAAGTCTATATGTTGATCTTGGGTTTGTGAAAAATCTTAAGTGGATAAAAAAAGATTTGAAATACTCGTATATTGGTGAATTAATTCGTCTAAAGCTTAAAAAAATATTTCCTGCAAGCTCTAGAATGACCTATTATTTATCTCAACCGCCAATATATAGAGAACAAAGTGGCGAATTAGATGCTATGGGGATGAATTTGGGAAAAACCTATGTGTTTATAAAAATCACAAGCTCAGAACAAAACTATTTTGATTGTTCCTTAACCCAACTTTCACCGAAAACAGGG
>DLIO01000117.1 GCA_002483765.1 Lentisphaeria bacterium UBA7640
TGCACCGTGTCGGGGCATATCTTACCGTAATTTGCCATCCTTCTTGCGTGACTTTCTAAGCTCTTATTAATTAAAGAATCTGCAACTATACGTCTGATTTCGTGCAAGGGTATCATGTTTATCTTTCCTGTTTCGATTAGCGATTGCAATTTATCATTCGCTAATAAACATCTGCTCGTAGCTTTTTTCAAATTTGAGGTTTTAAGAGATAGCATAACTTCGCTATCTTTAAGCCTTCTACGAAAGTAATAAGTTTCCTTTCTAAGCACTAAATGTTTTACTTCAACGTCCATTTTTCTGTTCCTTTTGTGTAGCACTTTGTGTAACAGCAAAGAAAAAGAATAAAAAAAAGCATTTTTTGATGTTATTGATAATCAAGGAGTTACAAGAAAAATGGCGGAGAGAGAGGGATTCGAACCCTCGGTAGAGTCACCCCTACACAGCATTTCCAATGCAGCGCCTTCGACCACTCGGCCATCTCTCCGTTTGCTTTTGTAGAAGCAATAAGAGAATGAAAATATCATTTTTAAGTTAAAAAGCAAATCTGATTGTGACAAAAGTGTTACTTTCTTGAAAATTGGGAAGTAGTCCAAGAAAATAAAAAATCATTGGAAGGAACTTTAGTCGCACTATACCATTCGGCATAGCGAGTACGAAAAGCGCGGAAAGGAATGAAATTTCTAAATTCCCGACTCTTTTCCGTGGTTGGAATTGACAAAGTGGTTGCTGCGTGTTATTTTTGCACTTATATTTTTGAATTTGTTTACTTAAGATTTTAAATATAGCCGATCAATTTTGAGTTAATGTCGAATCGGTTTTAAATAAATTACCACTATAACCGTATTTATATGGTTTCGGAGTTATCATTATGTTGAACGATCACGATTATAGCGGGTTGTGCTGTTTGCAGGTTTTGTTTTCGCAGTTCCGCCGTGAGGTGAATTTTGCTGCGTTAGTAAATGAGGAACTAGAGGCCAAGTATCAGAAAAATGAGGCTGATACTTTGTTAGAAGTTGCCGCTATTCATCAGTTTCAACCGGAAACGACCCAGATTAGTGAGGCTGCTGAAGTTTATGCCGGGCCGGCGTTATTGCGTCTTAAAAATGGTAACTGGGTGTTGTTGCTGAACCTTGCTCAGTTAAAAAACGAGGAGTCATCGGCCCTTTTTGACCCACTTCGTCCGAAAGAGAAACAAAATATTTCGGTGCCTAACGAGAAAATCATTGAACGTGCTGGGGAACCGTTGATTATTTTTCGTAACCTTCAACAGATCGACCTAGCACAACAAAGTGCGATTTTTGCTCTCTGTAGTATTGCTAAACATCATCATACTGACATGGATCCGCGGCGAGTCATGCACGAGTTTGCCATTGAGGATGAAGAGATCAAGGAATCGCTACTTCATGAAATTGCTGAACGTTATGGGTTTAGATCTAAACGGGTCAAGCTCACTTGGGATAAATTAATCAAAGCAGGAAAGGCTTTCCCCTTGATTGGTGTTAAGAAAACCGGTAAGTACCAGGTTTTTTGTGGTTTCCGCACTACTGAAGAGGGGGTTGATCAATTAATTGTTGCCGATCCAGAACAAGATGATCCAGAGCATGGTCATTTTGCCTTTCTCTCGCGTGAAGAGTACGAGGATAGCTGTGAAAGAACCTGTATCCTTTTGAAGAAAATTTATAAGCTATCAGATGAAAGCCAACCCTTTGGCTTGCTTTGGTTTGTTCCTGAATTTTTGAAGTTACGCGCGGTTTTTTCTCGAATTATTCTCACGGTCGTGATGTTAACCTTGATTTCACTCGTGGTGCCACTTTTTTTCCAGATAGTGGTCGACAAAGTATTGGTCAATAAATCTTACAACACTCTGAATGTTATTGGTGTCGGCGTGGTGATTGCGATTGTGATCAACGGCTTTCTTGATTTTATTCGCGGTTATTTGTTACTATTCGCTACTAATAAGATTGATATCAACACGGCAACCAAAACCTTTAGACACCTGATGCGGCTACCAATAGATTTTTTCGAGCGCGTTCCCTCTGGAGTGTTGCTGAAGCATATGCAGCAGACCGAGAAGATCCGTGGTTTTCTCGCAGGTAATCTTTTTTTTACCATTCTTGATCTCTTTTCGCTCTGTATCTTTATCCCATTTTTAATGCTTTACAGTGTCCAGTTGACTCTAGTTGTATTAGGTTTCTCGGCACTGATGGCGATGGTTATCGCGTGTTTAATTAAACCGTTTCAAAGACGGCTCAATGAACTCTATCAAGCTGAAGGTAAACGGCAAAGCATGTTAGTTGAATCAATTCATGGGATTCGTACAGTCAAATCTCTTTCACTCGAATCGGTAGAGGAAAAACATTGGGATGATTCCACGGCCTATGCGATAAAATCCTACTTTCAAGTCGGTAAAATCTCTATTACAGCTAAAAGTATTAGCCAAGTATTAGAGATGTTGATGACGATTGCAGTGATCTGGTTCGGAGCGCATCTGGTTTTTGGGCATCAAATCACTATTGGCGCGTTGATTGCCTTTCAAATGTTGTCTGGACGCGTTACAGGGCCATTAGTTAAGATGGTCGGACTGATTCATGAATATCAGCAGATAGCTCTATCTGTGAGGATGCTCGGAGTCGTGATGAATTCACCAGCGGAACCAGCTGGTGGCGGTGTCCGCAATCCGTTGCGCGGCAACCTTTCTTATGAAAACGTTTCTTTTAAATATCGGCCCGACACCCCCGATGTGGTGAAAAATTTTACAGTCGATATTCCACAGGGCAATACTATCGGTATTGTTGGCCGTTCCGGTTCAGGTAAAACCACTTTAACCAAACTTATTCAGTCTCTTTATCCGGTTACCCAGGGCTTGATTAAAATTGACGGTATTGATATTCGTGAAATTGATAAAGTTCACCTGCGAAGCAGTATCGGCGTGGTTTTACAGGAAAATTATTTTTTCAGCGGTACTATTCGCGAGAATATCGCCATCACCAAACGCAACGCCTCGCAGGAAGAGATTATTTATGTCGCCAAATTGGCGGGAGCAGATGACTTCGTACAGAAGATGCAGCGTGGTTACGACACTGTTTTGGAAGAAAACGCATCTAACCTTTCTGGCGGACAAAAACAGCGCCTCGCCATTGCCCGAGCCTTGCTGACCAATCCACCAATTTTGATTTTTGACGAAGCGACCAGTGCGCTTGATCCTGAAAGCGAATGTGTCATTCGGAAAAACCTTAAAGCGATTTCGCATGGCAGAACCGTGTTAATTGTTTCTCACCGCCTTAGTATTGTCAGTCGTGCCGACCGGATACTTGTTATTGACGAAGGGGAATTGGTGGCCTCTGGAACTCATCATGAACTACTCGCGCAATCCGGCATCTACTATGAATTCTGGACGCAACAAATGACCGTGGAGGACGACTAAAATGGATGAAAAAATTCCAATAGAAACCATTGAGTTTCAACCAGACGCTATTGAGATTAAAAACCAGCCATTGCCGCTATGGGCACAACTCTGTATCTTTATGCCAGTCTTAATTATTATAGGCGCTATCATCTGGGCATCGCTCGGACAAGTTGACGTTATTGTCCAAGCCGACGGCAAAATAGTCAGTGACAAACAGATTATTACGATGAAACCGTTGGAGCGTTCAGTAATCAAATCTATTGACGTCCGCATTGGCGATGTGGTTCGACCTAATCAAATTTTAATCACCTTTGACCCGACTATCAATCAAGCGGAAGAGCAACGATTACGCAACGAGATGCAAAGCTTAAGCGCTAAATTCGACCGGTTAAAAGCCGAATTTGGAAATGTCGATTATAAAGTCAATCACGATGATGTCTTTCATCAGTGGCAAATGGCGATTTTTAAACAGCGTAATGAATTCCATCGTGAAAAGATGAACTACTATGACGAAGCGGTCAAACAAATTGATGCGTCGCGCAAAAGTCGTGAAGATTCGCTTGCTAAACAACGTGAACGCCTCGAAGCCGTACAGCAGATTGAACAAATGTTCATTCGAATGCGTGAAAAACAAGCCACATCACTAAAAGAGCTGCTGGAAATATCCATTACTCGTATGGATATGGAGCGCACGGTTGACGAATTGGAGAATAGCTTGCTTGAGCTAGTTCACCAGCGCGGCAGTACCATTGCCAGTAAGAATTCATTTATTCAAGAATGGCGCAATAATATCTCTGAGGAGCTAGTCAAAACCGATCGTGATCTCACCTCCACTCGTAAAAGTTATGACAAGATTGAACAACTGATCGCTTACGTTCATCTACGTTCGCCGTGCGAAGCTGTCGTTCATGAAATCGCCTCTTCCTCTTCAGGTTCCGCTGTGCGCGAAGCTGAATCAATGATTACGTTGATTCCGCTCGATGGTAAAATAGAGATGGAAGCGGAAATCCGTCCTCAAGATATCGGCAAAGTCGAAATCGGCTCCGAAGTTAGAGTAAAACTCAATGCTTATCCATTTCAAAAACACGGTACACTGGATGGACTTGTTCGTAATCTTTCCGAAGATACACTGCAAAAACCGCAAGGACAAAACCAGCAAGGTGGTAGCGCCAGTTATTACCGCGCCCGGATATCGCTGACTGGCGATCTGCGCGAAGTAAAAAAGAACTTTCGTATGATTCCCGGCATGGAAGCACAAGTCGAGATAAAAACCGGTCGTCGCCGCATCATCGAGTACATCGTTTATCCGTTAATCAAAGCCTTTGACGAAACCGCCAGAGAACCGTAATCAAGTAGGGGTTCGGATTTAACCACCAGATTAAAAAAATCACCAAAAAAGGAAAACTGGGCATGGAACTTTCAATATTGCTGTCCAATTAGTGTTTTTTATTGTTTTTTAGATTCTCTTATTCAATTTTTCACTTTTATGGTGAAAAATCTTCAAAATGAGTTTGACTTTTTTAACTTCACTTGTATCTTAAAGCTTATGTTCAAAAACATGATGAACATGAATTGCATTCCGGCATAGCTCAGCGGTAGAGTAGGTGGCTGTTAACCACTTGGTCCCTGGTTCGAATCCAGGTGCCGGAGCCAATTTTCCCCAGCCCCTTGATGACTTCTCTCTTTCTCCCTGTTCCTGCCTATATACTTGATCCTTTGCGACGCCATTTTAATGATGTTTGAATAACTATCTAAAAGATTTATATTGAAATAAGGGTCTATTTCCGGT
>DLIO01000126.1 GCA_002483765.1 Lentisphaeria bacterium UBA7640
AAAAATTCAGAGTAAAATCCGTTGATTATCAACAAAAGTTATTTTAAAAGTTGACTTAATTTGCCATCTTTGTAACTACATTGTTGATGGTCAGCGTATCATTTTTTTCTATAAGTACGCTCTGGAGTAAACTTGCGATTGCGCTTCTTTTTTAGTACCTGAATTTGTGGACGCCGTTCGGCCAATCCTCGATTGACCGTAATTGGGACCCCTTCGGGAGTTTTTCCGGTGTAGTACATCGCCGCGCCCATTGTCATTGGTAGTGGAATATAATCCTGTACCTGTTGTGGACTCCAGTTACGTCGGTTCAAGAAATCATCGACAGTGGCCATCTCTTGATCAGTGCAACCAGGGAAGTTTGAGATAAATAACGGAATTAAATATTGTTCCTTGCCAGCTTTGCGGCTTTCTTCTTCAAAAAATGTCATAAAACGGTAGAAGTCATCTGCTGAATTTTTGCGCATTAAACGGAGAACTTCAGGATGTAGATGTTCCGGAGCCACTTTCATATGTCCAGAAACATGCTTTTTTATCATTTCTGCCATTAACTCTTTTTGCTGCACAGCGAGATCAAGCCGGATACCAGAATTTATGTAGAGATGTTTAACGCCGGGAGTCGCGCGTACTCTGCGCATTAGGCGAAGTTGTTCCAAACCGTCCGCAATATAATTAGGGCAAGCTTTTGGCACTAAGCAAGAAGAACGGCGGCAGGAGTGGCAAATTTTCACATCTTTGACGCCACTGCCATAAATATTGCCCGCCGCACCGCCAATATCAGAGATGGTGCCTTTAAAATTTTTACTGCCGACTAAACTCTTTACATCTTTCATAATAGAATCTGGGCTACGTGACGTGATTGCTCGCCCTTGATGCGATACTAAGCCGCAAAATGAACAGCCACCAGGGCAACCACGCACTGCTGGAATTGAGGCGGAAATTGCCTCAAACGCTGGGATCGGTTTTTTATAGCGCGGGTGAGGGCGGCGGCTGTAAGGTAGTTCGTGGACGCGATCAAGTTCCTCTGTCATCAGCGGTTCTGGTGGCGGCTCAATGACCAAAATGCGGTCGCCGTAACGCTGGTATAAACCGCGTCCGGTGTATGGATTCATTTCACGCTCAACAATGATAGTTTCCACCATCAATGCGTCAGTATCGTTTTGCATGGTTTCAAAATCTGGCAATTCGATGTAATTACTGAAGTCGAACACCTCCGCTTCTCTTTTACCCAGGAAGAAGATCGTTCCACGGATACCGCGCAGCGGTTCATTGGCAGCTAGTTTTGCGCAAACTTCAATGGTGGTACGTTCGCCTTGGCCGTACATTCCAAGTTCTGCCTTGCTGTCAACCAGAACACCTGGCCGGATTTTATCCTGCCAGTAGTCATAGTGTGCCACTCGACGCAAACTCGATTCCATACCACCGTTCAATATTGGAATTCCTGGGAAGGCGCGACGCGCTAACTGCGAATAAACAATTAACGCATGAGGTGGGCGTAAACCAGGGGTTCCGCTTTCAGAATATACGTCATCACGCCGCAAGCGCCGCCCAGCAGTATATAGATTAACCATTGAATCCATGTTGCCAGAGGAAATTGCGCATGCCAAGCGTGGTTTACCCATGACTTGCAATGATTCGTGGTTGCGCCAGTCCGGTTGAGCAATGATTCCACAGCGAAAACCTTCATCCAGCATTAATCGCCCAATCAGGGCAATTCCGTAAGAGGGATGGTCAACGTAACAATCTCCAGTAATTAGCAGAATGTCAAGTTCATCCCAGCCGAGATCGTTCATCTCTTTTCTGGACATCGGGATAAATGGAGGTGCGTAGCTGGACATGATTCAGGGACGCGTCGGCATTTCGCCGTCTGCCGGGATTTGGGCGGGATTGGATAAAGAACGAGAGAACTTGAAAGGAATTTTCAAATTAGCATAGTTATGTGAATTTAATGTATATTCCAAAGTCATTTCAACTGTGGCTCCTGAGTAATTCCCCGGATCTTCAATTTTGAATAATATTGAATACCAGGAGTCTGGGTCGCATTTATCGATTTTCCAATTCTCACCATCAAAAGGTTCAGAGCCAGTGCGTAGTGCAATGCAGGGATAACGGTTAAATTTATCATCCCTCAATGAAAAATCATAGATACTGATACTACGTTTTGGATCAAGCTTGCAAACAATGACTGCATATGCAGTTTTGCTGTATTTGGCAGGAAAAGCATGTGGATCAAGATTGATTATCTTGACTGAAGCAGTTGTTATTTCGGCAACAGCTATGCGCCCAAGATAAAAACGCCACATCGTAGCCGATAAATTAATATTGGCAATTAATAATATTACTAATACAAAAACTTTTTTCATAGACAAAACCTAAAATTATAGTGAAGTTATTATAACCCTTAAAACATCAAAATCAATATTTTTAAGGGCATAAACAGATAAATTTGATAAACTGCTAATTGACAAGGTAAACGCAATACGAATGTGCGTTTGTTTAGCCAATTGACTTCTAAAGATCTTTTAAACGCCTTACTCAGGCAATTATATGTGCAGCGCGCCTATAAAGTATCTTGCAACGATTTAATATCCTTTTGCCCATCTTGATATATCATGTGACATAAGTCTTGTGGGAGATATCAGTGAAAATGCTGCTGTTCGCTCACATATTCAGCAAAAACTTCTGATAACCAGAGTTCTCCACCGCTAATCAAAACAGTACAGCAGGAATTTTCACTTTCGCTTATTTTAGTGTTAATTACGTTACGGGCGTATTTCC
>DLIO01000017.1 GCA_002483765.1 Lentisphaeria bacterium UBA7640
GAAGCAATGTCAGGAGTTCAGAGAATAGGTAAAAATACCGTGAATCTCGGCTCTCTGTAATCCAAAATTGGAATGTCCCGTCTCCGGTTCCTGAAAAGACAGGATTCTTCCAGCTATGGAGCCATATAGTTTTTAACGCGTCACTATTTTTATCTTGGGTTTTTAGTTTAAGCTTCGATAAATACTGTTTTCCATATTTATCCATAGAATACGATTCACGTAGAATAAGTTCTCTACTCTCCGGAAAGGTAAAAAGCTTATCTTGGCTTAATGCAATATGAAAACAAGAAAAAAATATGGTGAGTCCACAAAAAATAAATCGCATAATTATTACCGTAATGAGATAGAGGTACTTTTGTCATTGGTAGCCCAGATATCGCCAGAAATATCAACAAAAAAGCCATCGAGTGCATTACTTTTAAAATTTGATTCAAACGCTCCAGATGCATATGATGTTCTATATGAGGGATCATAAATGTTACTGCCATATTGAACAACTGCATGATCTGAAAAAATTGATTGTGGCCTTGTGTTGGGTCCTTGTCCATTAATCCCTGTACCGGGGAAGGTGCCGGTGCTTTCGGGACCAACTAAGTGGAGAAAATATGGGAAGCCAATATTAGGAGGCGTTGGTGATACTGTTTTAAATGTCCAATTTTTCACCAAAAAACCATCAACAGTTGATGCTGGAAATATCCCTCTTTGTACTGCTGAAATTCCATGAATAGTAATTATGTCGCCTAAAAAGTTAGCCCATGAACCACAGCGTCCATCACCAGCATTCAATAGTGCCTGAGTTGTAAATATTCCACCAGTCTGATACCCTGCTCCATAATATTTTAAGGTTGCGGATTCCCCCTTTTTCTTTACTGAACAATCAGTAAATTCACTCCATATACTGGACACGATCTGGCTCTCACTGGTTTTTCCATTGGCATTGGTGCAACCGACATGAAAAACGGTTTCATAAGAAGAAGTTGCAGCGTTGTAAGTCAAATACAATTCGTGTTTGGAATAACTGCGTTGCCATGAAAGACTGCCGTCGGCGGTTCCAGCCTCGCCGAAGCCGACTTCCCATGCCAGTTCGAAACCGCCGTCATATCCGACTTTGGCGGATGAATTGAAAGCGCTTGCCGCAGTAACCGAAGTTCCTCCCATATTCAAGGCAATCGGAGTACTCCAATCATTTCCCCAGCTCCAGAAAGAATATGGAGTGAAGCGAACCTTTTTGACCGCCGCCTCCACATCATAAGCGGTGATGAAATCTTTGTCATTGGCCGGGTTGCTCTTCAGGCAATTCGGCTTGAATACAGCGGACGCTGATATGGTCGAGGTGCTGCGGTAAGCAATCGGGTGGTACTTTTTGCTGGAATCGGCATTGGCGTTGGTCAGATCTGAACCGCCATCTAGATCATCATCCTTCCACGCCACGCCGGAATAGCTGCCGCCGGTGTCTTTGTTGATGGTGATATTGCTGTTGAATGTAACGCTATGGATTTTGGGCGCGGAAACTTTTACTCGAATCAGCCGTTGCGAAGAACCGCAGGATGCCGTCACCACGTAGTCGCCCGAGCTTCCGGGGGTTAAGGTTGCTTCAAGTTTATTGGATTCTTTTGGGGTAATAGTGGAGAAAATACCGCTGACCGACCAAGTGATGGAATTCTTCAGGGTATCGTCAAGCGTTACATTGGGGTTCAACGTCATAGTCAATTCGATAACGGATTTCGGTTGCGCGTAAATCGTTTCAGAATCTGTCCATTTATCGATTCCGCTTGGGGGTTCCGCGCGAGTGGATGTTTTGCCATGGCCGTTCATGCTAGCCACGCCAACCACTTTCATCTCGCCGGAGTCGGAACTGCCCGCCGAACCTTTGGAAGTTGCGTTTATGCTATATACGCCCGGTACCGGATCGGTAATATTGGGTGCGGACCACGGCCAAAGGCTGAGCCACCAGGATTTATTGAAGCGAATGCTGTCGCTGTCTTTCGACGGGAAGTTGGTCACATTCCACGTACTCTCTTGCGTGCTGGTGCCGCTATACGCCGTGTAAAGCACACTGGCACCGTGCGGGACGACAATATTCTTTGCTCCTCCATCTTGATCTGATTTGATATAAAATGGAGCTTTTGCGTTTCCACTGGCTCCCCATGTAGGTTGAGGACCAGTGCCGCCGCTGGGAGGAATTAGTTTCCCGTTCATGGAGATTGTGAAATTCGCAGTGGGCAATGCGTCATTTGAATATTCTTTCGTGCCGGTTGCTCCACCGGAGCTTACGCTTATATCAATACCAGACGGACTCCCTGAGGTGGCGCCGGCTTTGGTGTCAAAATCATAGGATGTGCCCAGATTCCCCTTGGAAACACTTAATGTATAAGTTATTCCTGTTGATGTTTTGGTTCCTTCAATATCACCGGCGTCATACTCAAAATCATACGCAACGGCTGAGCCGAGCGTAAGCATACCTGCCAGTACTCTTGAAACCCAACGAAATCTTCTCACTTTGCTCCTCCCCCGGCTTTGTGCCGGTTTATTCTTTTTAATAAGTTTTCACTATAAATATCTTCTTTAGCGGATAAATCACGATAGAGAGCTTCCGCCTTGCACAATTCCGCCGCTTTATCCCAGTCGGCTTCCGCACTCAGGATAACGCCCGCGCACAAAAGCACAAGAATAAAAATCGGTTCATAAATCTTCCGTATATTCTAAATACCTACCATTTTCATTTCTTCACTTCTAATGCCTATTTTCCTGTTTCATAACGAAAAGAGATCGCCAATGCCGCTATACTGACGACAAAGAGCAACACCCAGATCAAAAGCCCCATAAAACCGCTGTTGAAGATTACGTTAGTCATCTATCTGAATACTTTTTCCTTTAATTGAGACAAAACTTCATTTGCCATTGAATTTCCTTGATCAGAAGATGCTTTGAGAAATTCTATTGCTTTTCCTTCATCTTTAACAACAGATCCCATGCCCATTGAATATATCCCGCCTACAATCATTTGCCCCAATGGACTTCCTGCCGCTGCAGCCTCTTTGGCAAGCTGAATGCCCTTTTCGATATTTTTCCTGCTCTCAAGATAGTATGAAGCCAATAATGCCTTCCCATCAGGCTCGCCTGCCTCAATTGCCTTATTAATGTAACCCATCACTTTATCTGGATTCTTTTCCCCTCCACCTTTTCGTTTAGCTACGAACATTGCGGCTTTACACATGGCTTTAGAGTTTCCACTTTCGGCAGCCTTAAGATACCATTCTCGAGCCAGCTTTAAATTACTATCCCCATATTCATGACAACGGGCGAGATAGTATTGTGCCAAGATATTTCCATTTTCGGCAAAAGCACTCAATACAGGAATGGCCTTTCGATAAAACTCCCTTCCCAAATTCTGATCTCTGTTAATGCCTTTACGACCATGATAAAGATAATCTCCGATAAAATATAATGAAAATGCGTCACTTGGAGTTTTTTTACACAATTCTAAAGCTCTTGCGTAATGAGCTAATTGATCAAGAGCTTGAATCTCAGATAAATCCATTCCGTAAGTAAAAAAACAAGAGCCAATTACTATGCAGATTGAAAATAATGTTTTCATAGTAATTAGTTCCCAACCATTACCGACACAATCTTTCCAGTCTTTGCTTCTATCTTAATTTTAGAAGAAAAATCAGGTCCGCGTGCTCCTTTCGGAAGTTTAAATGGAAATGTTACGGTGAATATACCGTCTTTCAGAAAAACTTTGATTTCTTGTGATTTGTCATACTCCAATTTATTGGTCTTTATGGCAATATTTATCGCTTCTGCTTTCGATATATATTCAGGCTTGGGTGTTTCCTCAACCTCATCTCCAATTACTACACTAACTTCATTTACCGCTTTTACGTGGCCAACTAAAAAATTTTCCCCCAATATATTTCTATACGCCATAGTAATCTTATACTCTCCTGGCAATAATAATTTTGGGGTTAATATTTCATTCAGCATAATCAAAATAGATTCTTCATGATCGGGAAGTATGTCAATATAGTTTAAAAAATCCAAGTTATTTATATCTCTAGACTGCTCAAATATTGATGTGCTTTCCCACGATTTATCTGCGCGGACACATATAAATTCAAAGCCAGACAAATATTTCCCTTTTTTGTCATACGGACTAAGTAGTTTTACCGGAACCGAATTATTATTTTTTATGTTCACGAAAACAGGAATATTATCAATAGTATATCTGTGTTTTTCACATAACATAAGTTTTATTTCAATTTTTTCTATGTCAACTTGTTGAGCCATCATGCAGATTGGCACTATAAATAATATAAATATAATTATTTTCATCTTTTTCTCTTTTATTATTCAGCAGTTAGTGATCTTTGATTTCTTGACCTATGAGTTCCGGCAGCATCATTTTTTTGGTGTCCGCTAACAATTTGTGCGGCCGTATAATCATATACAATTCCAGCAACATTATCCACAATATCCGCATTAATGTCCGCATTAGATGGACCTGTTGCGCGAGAATAATTTGGCGGACAGTATGTCAATGGAGGATGGGTGTGAAATGAAGACACCGCGTATTTTACTCCTTGAGAAGAATTGGCCGCAGGAGTGCTCAGATTAACTCCTGGTCTTGCGGCCAAATTAATGCTTACGCCACCAGGAGGAGTGCCCCACTCTCCAAGGGAAACATTTTCTTCGGGGTCTGTCCCTTTAAAATGCTTTAAAATTAAATTATTACTACTCAATATTGACATAAATGCTCTTATTTTATCTCTTATTTCAATAAAGTGAGGCGCAGTATATTAAAATAAGCAA
>DLIO01000065.1 GCA_002483765.1 Lentisphaeria bacterium UBA7640
TACATCAAATGCAGAAGAACCCTCAAATATTCTATGGTTTCGGCGGTTATGAGAAGTGTTTTGATGCGCTAGCCAGTGAAGAGATGGCTGAAGAATCAGTAAGTGCAAGTTTTGCACATACTGGCGGCGACAATAAAATTCATAAGACGTTTTTCACAACCTTGATGCCGTTATCTTAGTCGACTGATTATTATAGTTCCAGTGTGTTATCGACGTCGCTTTAATTTTTCATCGCAATCTCAGGGCAGGGAATTTGATTGTGGGAAATCTTTGTAAATCGAGTCTTTACTTCGAGCTCGCATAATGCGCGCGCAAAGTAAAGCATGAAGTTATGTGAATTATTCAGTGTCGTTGAGACGCTGAAAGCCCCATGCTTCATAGTTAACCAAACATAATCTCGTATTTCTATTGAATATTCTTGTTTTTGGAATATGATAAGTACATCTAATTGACTAATTTTCAGGAGAAACCAATGATTCTTAAGTCGCTCGATGGTATCGTTTCGGATGATAAATTTTCAAGAGCTGGTTACAACGCCGAAAAACAGATGGAATTTTATCTGAATAGGGCTTTTGCTAACCATGGTTCAATTTTAGTCCTGAATGGGATTAGAATAAAATATAACAATGAAGTTTGCCAAATTGATCATCTAGTCGTTCATGATTATGGAATGTTTATCGTGGAGAGCAAAAGCGTAACTTCCAAAGTTAAGATTAACGAAGATGGCAGTTGGGAAAGATTTTGGGGTGCCCAATCTACAGGAATGCCATCTCCTGTTCTCCAGGCCGAACGGCAAGGTAAGTTACTCAGAGAGTTTTTGGATGCCCATAAAGAAGAGCTCTTAAGCAAGAGACTTGGGATACAGAGAACCTTCGAGAGGATGCCAATTAAAATTATAGTCGCTATTTCAGACAAAGGTAAGATCGGACGTTCCAAGCATTCAGAAAATGAATTTGTATTAAAAGCCGATCAAGTTCCAGGCAGAATTGAAGAAGTATATAACGAACAAAAGAAGTTAGACCATTCACTCAGTTTATCTCTAAAATTACCAGATTGGCTTACTTCAAAAGAAACAGCCCCGAGGGTTACTGAATTTTTGCTGGCCAATCACTTCCCTTCAGAAACTGTAGCTACTTCAAAAACTACAACTAATTCGAAAATTGAATATTCTCAACAGGAAGAAATCAAAAAAGAATCTAAAGTTAAAGAGGAACAGAAGATTCATACATGGAACTTTTGCCCAGAATGCCACGGCAAAGTGTCTATTTTATGGGGTAATAAGTTGAAGAATTATTATTGGCACTGTAAGGATTGCGGTAAAAACATCGCAATAAATTACCATTGTCCAGAATGTAAAGAGAAACTTAAAATCAAAAAGGACAATCAGAACTATTTTATTTACTGCGAACCTTGCAAACTGGAAGTGCTTTATCACTCAGAAGTCAAAGATTAAAAAAACATTGTCATGCTGTCATTTTTACCAGACTATCAATTGATCCAAATCGAATCTTTACTTCGAGCGCGCATTATGCGCGCGCAAAGTAAAGTGATCAGTTATGGAGTGTAGACATATTTAACTTACCGAATGACATGGCGCCCGTATTCCCAATATTGGCGGTTTAGTTTTGTTGTTCGAATGATCCTGTGTAAAATCTGTCGATTAGGGCGAACAATAGCTAGGGCAGTGGCAACGTAACATTAGCCAATCATTTCCCGTGAATAATTTATCGTGAAGTTTGGTGGTTTATTTTAATAACTATAAAGCAGGCGTGGAGTAGAAAGTAAAGGTCTTTATACAACTTGCCGTGTTATTCCTTGACGTTCTGTAAATTCTTATGAACTGTAGTTAGAAAAATGCTAAGCTTAGGGCCATTACCAACATTCCTGCAATTAAACCGTAAATTGAGAGATGGTGTTCGCCGTACTCTTTAGCCAGTGGTAACAATTCATCAAACGAGATGAAGACCATGATTCCAGCAACCGCAGAAAAAAGCACTGATAGCAACGTTTCAGTTAAAAATGGCATGATAAATAACCATGCCAATAACGCTCCAGCGGGTTCCGCTAGTCCTGAGGCAAATGACCAGAAAAATGCTTTTTTACGACTGCCAGTGGCATAATAAATTGGCACAGACACGGTGATCCCTTCTGGAATATTGTGAATCGCAATTGCCACAGCGATTGAGATGCCCATGGCCGGTTCTTTCAAAGCAGCTACAAAGGTTGCGATGCCTTCAGGGAAGTTATGAAGTCCAATCGCTAGTGCGAGGAACATTCCACTGCGCAGTAAACGTTTGTTGTGAGGATGATGATGCTGATGGTGCTGATGTGCAGGAGCATCCATCTCTTCCACTTTTTTAACTTCATGGGGATTAACGGCACTAGGAATTAAGCGGTCGATCAGGATTGTGAGCACAATGCCACCAAAAAATGCTGAAGTTGCATATAATGAACCGACCATTTTCCCATGTATCGCGCCCAGTTCAACAGTGGCCGTTGCTAGCATTTCAACGAATGAAATATAAATCATAACGCCACTGGAGAAACCCAATGAGACTGCGAGAAAGCGCGTATCGGAACGGTTAGAGAAAAATGCCAGACAACTACCGATTCCAGTAGATAATCCTGCCAGCGTGGTTAGTATAAGCCCGAATACAACATTTCCTTCAATTCCTTCAATCATAAATTTTCACCTATTTGGTTAAAAAAGATAAAATTAACGCATCCCGATCTAAATAAATTAATCAGCGTTTTATTGAAAATCAATTCGATAAACTACATCAAGATCAAAATAAATCAATTTACGCATTGAGTTTTGTCAACAACCTATAAACTAGTCGAGCAAGTTGCATTCTTTGTCGCAATATGTTATCTTATTGAGTATAGCACGGAACAACTGCATTTTTTGAGATGTTTTTTGAGTCGATTGGTATTAGATAACACGGTATGTTCCAGTTAAGAAATCCGAAGATCAATTCAAGATGAGCATGAAGTTTAGATAGTTTATTTGATAATAATTTCTTGGTAAAAGTGGAATGTAGAACGATTATGATGATAGAAGTAACAACCGATGTTTATCTTGGTGATTGTAAAAAACAATTACAATTGTTTTCTGAAAATTCAGTTGATCTTATAGTAACATCACCGCCCTATGCTGATCAACGGAAAAGTACCTACGGAGGTATTCACCCCGATAAATATGTCGAGTGGTTTTTGCCAATTTCAAAACAATTGCTTCGTGTATTAAAACCTTCAGGAACTTTCGTTTTAAACATTAAAGAAAAAGTTGTTGACGGACAACGTAGTACCTATGTATTAGAGCTCATCATGGAAATGAAAAAACAGGGTTGGCTATGGACAGAAGAATTTATCTGGCATAAAAAAAACAGTTATCCGGGGAAATGGCCGAACCGTTTTCGTGACTCTTGGGAAAGATTACTTCAATTCAATAAAAATCGTAATTTCAATATGTATCAAGATGAAGTAATGGTGCCGATGGGTGACTGGGCGAAATCGAGATTGAAAAATCTTTCTGAAACCGACAAAATTCGCGATGACTCAAAGGTTGGAAGTGGGTTTGGCAAAAATATTTCTAATTGGTTAGACCGAGATAAAGCATATCCTACAAACGTGTTGCATTTAGCCACTGAGTGTAATAATAAAAGACACAGTGCCGCATTCCCAGAGGAGTTGCCAGAATGGTTCATTAAACTTTTCACCAAGGAAAATGACGTAGTACTTGATCCCTTTATGGGTTCAGGCACAACACTGTTTGTCGCAAACAGAATGAGGCGTAATTCAATTGGTATTGAGATTATTCCCGAATATTATGAAATGGTAAAAGAACAATTACCACAACGTGAATTATATTTACTTTAGGTGAAGTTGTCTATGGAAAAACTAGCAATAAAAGACGTATCTAAATATGTCAAAACTAATATCGGTATCTTTCATCAAAAAAGGATTCAATGCCTAGATAGCTTAAAGTTGTCGAACGTTTTGAGACGAAAAAATCCCTATTTATTTAAAGCTAAACACGTTTTGACCGCTGAGCAGATTATAAAAGGTTTAGTTGACGCGCATATTTCATCGAATGAAGAGACCATTTTCGGTGATTGGTTGGAGGGGCTTGCTATTTTTATAAACAACAAAGTTTACGGCGGCTATAAATCGGGGATAAAAGGAATTGACCTGGAGTTTGATTACAATAATGCCAGAAATATTGTTACAATAAAGTCTGGCCCTAATTGGGCAAACAGTTCACAAATAGCGAAAATGAGAATAGACTTCAGAACTGCTAAAAAAACATTAAGAACAAGTAATTCGCAACTGGCGATTATTGCGGTAAATGGGTGTTGTTATGGAAGAGATAATAATCCAGATAAAGGTGATTATTTTAAATATTGTGGTCAAGCTTTTTGGGAATTCATTTCAGGAGATGCCAATTTATATACGGAAATTATCGAACCTTTAGGTTACGAAGCAAAAGAAAAAAACGATGACTTTGTGATATCTTATTCGCAAATGATTAATAAATTCACTAAAGAATTTGCTAACGAATTCTGTAAAGATAACGGAGAAATCGACTGGGGAAAATTGGTTCGGTTTAACTCTGCAAGACGTGGCGAACCCGAGATGCGCTAAAAAATAATCACCATGTTTTACGGTTCTACTTTGATTTCTTAACTCGGCGCCTCGCATGGAATACGGCTATTTTGTCCGTGTTTTAATGATTGAAAAAAGTGTGTGCTGAGGTATATTAGTAACTTTGAAATTCCCAAAACATTGTAATTAATTATTAAGGAGAACAGAACAGATGAAAATTCTGCACGACAGCGGCGTTGATCAAAATGTTTTAAACGGCAGGACGATCGCGGTTATCGGTTACGGAGCCCAAGGAAGAGCTCAGGCACTTTGCATGAGAGATTCCGGGGTTAATGTTATTATTGGCCTGCGCAAAGGAAAATCATTTGATAGTGCCGTTGAAGACGGCTTTGAAGTGCTTGATGTGGCTTCTGCTTCTGCTAAGGCGGATATTATTCACATGTTGCTC
This sequence comes from Lentisphaeria bacterium UBA7640, assembly GCA_002483765.1. Taxonomy (GTDB): domain Bacteria; phylum Verrucomicrobiota; class Lentisphaeria; order Victivallales; family Victivallaceae; genus UBA7640. Next base: position 5,054 of record DLIO01000065.1, read on the forward strand.
CCAGACGAAACCCATCAAGAGGTTTATGAAAACGAAATTAAACAAAATCTAAAAAAAGGTAATACCCTTTCATGTTCGCATGGTTTTAACTTTGTTTTCGGTTTTATAACTCCACCTGAAGGAATTGACGTAATCATGGTTGCTCCTAAAGGACCAGGAACTGAAGTGCGTAAAGTTTTCGTTCAAGGGTTTGGAGTTCCAGGATTAGTTGCTGTTCGTCAGGACGCGACTGGCAAAGCTTGGGATACCGTTTTGGCCATGTCCAAAGCGCAAGGGTTGACTCGTGGCGGCGTACTGAAATGTACTATGGAACAGGAAACTTATGAAGACCTGTTCGGTGAACAAAACGTGCTTTGCGGCGGTTTAGTTGATCTGATGAAATATGGTTTTGAAACGCTGGTGGAAGCTGGTTATCCTGCTGAAATGGCGTATTTTGAATGTGTTCATGAAACTAAATTGATCGTTGACCTGATTTATGAAGGTGGCATCCAGAACATGAATGCAGTCATTTCGAATACTGCAGAATGGGGCGAATATGTCAACGGTCCGCGCATTATCACGCCAGACGTCAAAGAGCGCATGAAAGAATCGTTGAAAGATATTGAGTCTGGTAAGTTTGCACGTGAATGGATTGCCGAAGCCCGCAATGGCGCGCCAAATCTAAAACGCAAACGGGAAGAGCTTGGCAAACACCAAGTAGAGATTACCGGGGCCAAAATCCGTGCGCTTTTTGAAACAAAATAATATCTATAGCCCGACTTGCAAAAGTCGGGCTTTTTATTTAATGAATTTTCAAATTGAAATTAGCGCGCGCATTATGCGCGCGCGAATTTAAGGACGCCAAAATGAGGCGTTTTCTTTTCCGTTTGTATCGCACTACTGTTCCACGCATGGCCAAGTTTTGGTGTTCACACTGGGGCGAAAAAAGTTTTCTAGCGATGATCGCTATTTTTATTGGAGTAATGGCAGCGCTGGCAGCAGCAGTATTGCATACTTTAGTTGTAAAGCTTGAAGGATCGGCAGTTAAGCTGATTGAGTTTACTCAAATAAGGGTCTATTTCCG
>DLIO01000143.1 GCA_002483765.1 Lentisphaeria bacterium UBA7640
TTTACTTTTTCAATTGACCGAAACAATAAATTTACAGGTTCGATCAGGTTAGAAGTTTCAGTCGATAACGTTTGAGCATATACTCCGGTTTATAGGAGTTTTTAGCCTGGCGCAAACCTGCAATTCCCAAATCTTGTTCACGATTAATATAGGTAATTCCACGCTGAAACAATAATTCAGCGGTAGCTTGATTTATAACTTGAGCTGCGCCCTTAAATTCGCGGGAAGCTTTTTCAAAATGGATGTCAAAAGTGTCGTCATTGATTGGGCCGAAGATTGAAAAAGCGATGATTTCCTCTTTGTCAGAGAGCAATAACAATCCTTCAGTATTAGGGGCATCTAGGTGATTGATAGCTTTTTGTTGAGCTTTAAATTCATCGTTGAGTGTGGTTGTGCCACCTTCGGCTGCTTCATTGAGTTTGCTCGCAAATTTGTGAATTGCGGGGATATCTTCTACAGTAGTCGGGACGCTTTTGGCGTTTGGATATTCAGAGCGAAACTGCGAAATTAGATTTCTTTTTTTATTTAATTTTTTCCCAGATAGTTTAGTTAACGACTCCGTCGTATGGATGTAGTCGTCGTAATCTAGTGAAGTTTCAATTTTGAAAAAAGATGGGAGCACTGTGGCAAACTTATTAACGTAATCTCTCGGTGCATCATAAACCGACCCGTCAAATTGGGATTGTTCACGAAGTTCACGAGTGATTGTAGCAAGCTCTTCCGGTTCGAAATATTCACCAATTGGGAACATCATTGATTTTTCATTAAAACTTGCAACGATCAAACGCTCCTCAAATTCAACGAAGCGTTCATCATAGACATCAGACCAGAAAAATAGATTGTTAAAACTACATTCGCAGCTTTGACGATTCAGAATAGATAATTTTCGGGCAAAAAGTTCGCGGTCTTTTAGCTCAATTAATTGGAATTTGGAGATATTTAAATTGTTCATAGTAACCATTATTATTTTAGAAAATCAAGGTATTACTATACCACGTTTTTTTAAAAATCCTACATAGAGGGATAAGTTTTTGTTTTTATCGACTTATAGTTTGTCACACAAAAACAGGTTATGAATGTTTAGACATCAGATATTACAGCAAAAGTACCACTTAATTTCTTGTTGAATTAAATATTGAACAGATTATATTATTTATTCCAGTTTTAAGATTTTTACATATAACAAGATGAGGTAGCTTGATGCAATGTTTTAGAATGTTTTTTGTGGCGTTGACGATGTTTTTACTGTCGGGATGTGAACTAATGGATAGTATTAATCAGACTCCAAAATATATAATTAGTTTCCACGAGATTATAAAGTATCCGCGCGCTAGCGAAATTGAGAGGCCGATCATGACGCTCGACCATAAAAAGATTTACATCAATATTAATCAGTTTGTTCATTCAAGCGATATTGCTGACGCCCGCTTGGTAGAAATTCCTGGAACCACCGATTATTTCAAGATTCGTTTAAAAATGTCACGTGGCGGAGTTGCCAGATGGCATGCAATGTCGCTCAATTTTAGAGGTCGCGAAATTGCGATGTTGCTCGATGGACTATATTTGGTTTCAATGGAAGCGGAAAGATTCAAGGATGAAGATGACGAGTGGGTTCTGTTGGACGGTACATTTGACACTGTGACTGCGAATGGAATTGTTAAAAATGCTCCAATAAACTATAAAATCTACAATCCGGATCCAAGCCGGATTTTCTGACGTGTTTCAATATTTAGTTAAGCGCATAGCTCTGGCGTTATTAACAGCAGTAGTGATAATGGCGGTCAGTTACGTTTTATTGCGTTTGGCTCCTGGTGATCCAGCGCGGAGTAGCGTTATCGGTGAAACTGGTAGCGAGAATTTATCTGCTGAACATGGCGCGTTTGCTGGCAATGAAGCGACGCGCCGCAAATTGCATCTTGACAAACCGATTTATGTTGGACTTTATTATTGGTTCAAAAATTTGGTCACTCGCGGAGATTTTGGTGAATCAGTGGCGGTTGACGCTGGTCGTCCGGTCGTCGATGTGATTCTTGAACGTTTACCTGTAACGGTGATACTGAATGCGTGGGCAATCTTTTTGACCTATTTAATGGCAATCCCGCTGGGGATTTATGCCGCGGTTTATCCCGATTCAACCTTTGACCGCATTACCACGATTGGTCTATTTTTTCTGTATTCGCTCCCACCGGTTTGGGTCGCATTGGTATTACAGGCTGGATTATGCGAAGGTGGATTGTTTCCCATTTTTCCTTTAAAAGGTAACATTCCAACCTCTGGCATGGGCGCTAGTAGTTGGCAAATCCTATGGAATTCAATGTATGGTTTTGTACTGCCGGTGCTTTGTCTTTCGTACGGAGGTTTTGCCGCCTTGTCACGTTATGCACGCAGTGGCATGATTGACGTGCTTGGCCATGATTTTATTCGCACTGCCCGTGCCAAAGGTCTGCCGGAACATATTGTATTGTTTAAACACGCTCTGCGCAATGCTATGATTATTCTGGTAACCATTTTCGCCGGATTGTTGCCTGGGCTTGTGGCTGGCAGCATCATTGTCGAATATGTTTTCAGTATAAATGGTATGGGTGCGCTCTCATTACTGGCTTTGAATAGTCGTGATTATCCTTTGCAGATGGCGCTGTTTTGCTTTGGTGGCGGATTGACCTTAGCCGGGATTATGGTTTCCGATCTACTCTATGTCGTCGTTGACCCCAGAATAACCTTCAACGCCCGATAAAATTTCTGAAATGATATAAATTAGAATTTGAGTTAATTTCTATAATGTCTTACGATTTAATGTAAACTATATTTGACAAATGTATCTTTAGTGCTAACTTTATTTTACATTAACAGGAAATATGGAGCAGGTCATGGCGCAGAAAAAGGCAGTATTATTTCCCAAAACCGTATCAATACTGGAACGTTTTGGTGAAAATATCAAGTTGGCGCGACTACGCCGAAATATCAGTTCATCTCTTCAAGCAGAGCGTGCCGGCATCAGCCGTCCGACCTTAACCATGATTGAAAAAGGTTCACCATCGGTTTCATTGGGCAAATATGTTCAAGTTTTAGTTTCATTGGGACTAGAAAAAGATATTTTACGAGTCGCTGCCGACGATGAACTAGGCAGGAAACTTCAAGACCTGAATTTACCAATCCGCCAACGTGCCACAAAAAAGGGAAAACGATGAACAATACCTCAAAAAATATCTTTGTTTATGCCGCCTGGGAGGAGTTGCGGGTTCCTACTTTGTTGGGATGTTTGAATAGTCAGCTGGTTCGTGGCAAAGAGATTTTCGCTTTTGAATTTGATTCGGAATGGCTGGAATCAAAATCCTTACAGATGCTCGACCCGGATTTGCAATTTTATGCAGGCAGACAATATCGTCATTCCGGGAACAATGTTTTTGGGCTTTTTTTAGATTCCTCACCTGATCGCTGGGGACGACAACTGATGCGTCGTCGCGAAACCATTAACGCGCGTCATGAAAACCGCCCTGTCCGCCAGTTGACAGAATCTGATTATCTTTTAGGAGTTCACGATTTTACCAGAATGGGCGCTCTTCGTTTTAAAGTTGATCAATCTAGTGATTTTTTAAGTTATGATTTCGATTTGCCGGCTCCGCCTTGGACTTCTTTGCGCGAACTGGAAACCGCGTGCCGACATTATGAAGAAGAATCGCCACTGGACAGCGAACACGAAAAATGGCTCAACATGTTACTGGCGCCGGGTTCATCTTTAGGAGGAGCGCGTCCTAAAGCCAATGTATTGGACAATGACGGCAATTTGTGGATTGCTAAATTCCCCAGTAATGCCGATAATAATAATGCTGGAGCTTGGGAGATGGTCGTCCATGAATTGGCCAGAAATAGTGGATTGGAGGTTCCTGAATGCCGGATTGAAAAATTCTCAAAACACGGTAGCACTTTTTTAGCTAAACGCTTTGACCGTAGGGGCGATAAACGTATTCATTTTGCTTCTGCTATGACTTTGTTGGGACGAAGTGACGGAGATAATTACGAGAGTGGCTCCAGTTATTTAGAGTTGGCTCAATTCATTGTTCAACATGGCGCTAAGCCCAATGAAGATTTGGCAGAATTATGGCAGCGTATTGTTTTCAGTATTGCCGTTTCAAATACTGATGATCATTTACGCAATCATGGTTTTTTGTTGACGTCGCAGGGTTGGAAACTTTCGCCGGCGTATGACCTTAATCCAAATCCAAGAGGTAGTGGGCTGTCGTTAAATGTCTCGATGGACGATAATTCTCTTGATTTTGAATTGGCTTTATCCGTAGCGACGCAGTTTCGACTAAATCCTGAACAGGCAAAAGAATATCTCGCTAATATTAAAAACGTAGTCAGTAATTGGCGCGAAATAGCTTTTAGGTTTAAAATTTCCGCTGTAGAAATTGAAAATATGACCTTAGCTTTTTCAAGTAAAAATTAACGTCAAATTAACCTTTACGTCGGATAAAATTTCTGGAATGATACAAGTTAGAATTTAAGTTAATTTTTTACCTCCGGATATTAGCCTTGGAATCTTTATAAATATTGTCTCTAATTCGCGCGCGCATTATGCGCGCGCTAATTCAACACTCGTTTTATATTGTTTTTATGGCGTATTATTCCGGGAATTTAATCAGACATAATGTGGCGCTTTTACGAGATTGTTACTTGATATCTTTTAAGCTGAAGATAATCATGCTGAGCATGGTGAAAAATAAAGTATAGACGCTAAGCGTGGCCAGATTGACGGTCAGGCGGCCAATTGGGATTGCGGTCATGTACAGATCTGGATAATTCATTACCCGTGAAAGCATGTACGGCGCGATTTTTTCGGTGAACGGCAATCTTTCCACAATGTAGCATACAAAATAGATAGTAATGCCGGAAACAGTGGCGGAGGTCATGCGGTCAAAAATCGTTGATAAAAAGAGCACTATTGAGCCCAGTGACATGAGCGAGAATGAATAATAAAACGTCATCATGATGTAGCGGGATAACGCATCCGACAAACTCATGATTGAGATGTCGTTGCCGATACCCATTCCACGCAAATAAATCAATTGCGATTCGTTGGGCCAGCCAAAACAGATGATGCCGACGACTAAGCAGATCACCGCGAAATAGATGCAGTAAATAACCGTCACCGCATAAATCGCAATCATTTTGCTCAAAATTAGGCGGACACGAGAACGAGGTCGCGCCAGATAGAGTTTGAGCGAACCATCCTGGATTTCGCCGGCGACAATATCCCCAGCAACCGTGGAGATGAAAATCGGCATAATCATCATGAACGTAGGAATCATTGCCATTCGCGCAAAAAACATGCCATCAAAAAACGCGTTAAAATTCACAAACATACGGCGAACATCGCTGGGCAGATATTTGGTATTACTGGTTTTAAAGGCGATATAGCATAGTAGAAGCAACAGCAGATGGCCGCCAATTACCACGTAGTTTTTCTTTTGACTGAAGACTTTGATTATTTCATAATAAACTTCGCGGAACATCTCAATCCTCCTCAGTGCTTTTCAGGAAAAAGCTTTCAAGAGTTCTGTGCACCATTGTTAAACCAGTAACTTTAATGTCATTTTTCACTAATAACGTATTGACTGCGCCCGCACATTCTTGGTCTGGAACTCTCATTTGTAACCCTTCATATTCAGTTAGTCGGATATTTTCAATCGCCAATCCTGAATTTTGCAGTAATTCGAGTGAGTTTTTAGGATCAATAACGGATATTTTTAAAACATTATCACCAGCGAGCAGGGTTTTGATATCGCCATGCGCAATCAAACGGCCGCGATTGATGATTGCGATATCATGAGCGACTTGTTCGATTTCTGGCAGTAAATGGGTGGTCACTAGGATGGTAGTGCCGAATAATTGATTGTAATCACGAATGATTTTTCTGATCTCAATCAGTCCGAGCGGATCAAGTCCATTGGTGGGTTCATCCAAAATAATGAACTGGGAATCTGGCAGTAACGCTAACGCAATCCCTAAACGCTGTTTCATTCCAGTGGAAAAGCGCCCGACTTTATCTTTCAGACGTCCGTCGAGGTTAACCATGTGGATGATTTCCTTAAGACGTTTTTCATATTCCGCGCCTTGGCCCCCAGATAAAATATCGAGATTACGTTTGGCGCTGAGATCAAGATAAAATGCCGGCCATTCAATGATTGCGCCGACCTTTGCCAATGCCTGACAGCGGTTTTGTTGAACATCAAAACCATCAATAGAAACGCTGCCACCGGACGGCCAAATTAGGCCGGTGATCATTTTTAACAGCGTGCTTTTGCCCGCTCCATTAGGACCAACCAAGCCTAAAACCCGGCCTGACTGCATGGTAAGAGTGACGTTGTCGACAGCATGTCGGCCGTTATAGATTTTGGTCAGGCCACGGCACTCCAGCATTAAAATAGCTCCGTTTTCAAGACGTCTTGAACCACGCCGTTTTCATAGAGGTAGTTTTTGGCACGCGGGCCGGTACCGTGAAATGGTTGTGCGTCCATCAAGAAAAGTGGATCTTTCAGATTATGGATCAGAGTTATCCGATAGGTTTTTTGATCAACCTTCAATCCGTTCAAAAAATAGTTCCATTCGTAGCTGGAGCCGTTAGACTTGAAATATTTTTGTTCCGTTTCTCCAGGGCACCAAAAGACCTTAGAATCTCCGACATACGGCCTCAAGGCTTCGGCCAACGAGGGCAGGTGAGAAATCGAACTAGTGTCGCCGGTGACCTCAACGCCATCAATTTTGGTTACAACCTCGCCTGAAAAACTACGACAAGCCGGTAAACGAAAATTATTGTCATCGGCGTAAAGGTTGATTGCTAATCCCAATTGGCGCAAATTTCCAGAACACGCGGATTTTTTAGCCAACATGCGAGCGTGTCCCAAAGCCGGTAAAAGCATCGCTGCCAAAAGCGCAATAATGCCAATCGTTATCAACAATTCTAGAAGGGTAAAATTTCTTGTTCTCATGATCAAATCTCCCGCATAGTTTTAAGCCAGGTTTCCACTATTGGCCAAAAGTCGTTACGTTCTTCGGGCGTCATTTTGGCGGCAAAAATTTTATTCATTTCATTGGCTACAGCTTTTGATTCTGAGCTGGAATGGCGCTCACGGATCTTATCTTTTTCCGATTGAGACATATTGCTGATGCGTTGATAATTGCGAGTGGCTTGAGTTTTCATCTTATCAATAATATTGGTGCGTTCCTCTTTTGGTAATACGCGGAGTTGCTCTAGACTTTTCTCCATGGCATCCTTTAAAGCTGCAGTCCGGATCTGTGTTTGTTCTTCTTTCGGGAGTTTAGCAATTTGATCTCGTAAATGCTTGGTGACTTCGCGACGTTGTTCGCGGTCAGTTTTGAGTTGCATGGTACGGGACAGGCAGTCGCGCAATTCAGCTGGTTTCCACTCTTTTTTGGCTAAGATATCTTTCGGGCTAAGTGGTTCGCGCGTTGTGAATAAAGAGATAATGACTAACGCTACCAAAAGCGGCAAAAAAATTGCTAATGGAATTAAAATATGTTTAACTTTAGCACTACGCTTATTCATACCAAACACCTCAGACTATATTTTGAAAAATATAAAATAACCTACCCAATATTGTTTACAATCACTATCATCGACTAAAATACAAAATCAAACCTCGTGGTATGCTATATTTAGAGATCGCCTAAAAATTGACCTACGCGTTTTATATGGTCATCTTCCCAATCGATATTGAAATGGATCCATTCTTTGCCACTTTTTAAGCAATCAGACAATGCGGTAAAATACGTATCGAGACGGCTGAGAACAATAACCCCTTTACCCGATTGGGAATGGCACCACGCCAAAAACTGGTCAAGATCTTCAACGGTCAGAACTTTAGCATTTGCTGCATCAGATAACTCTTTGAATTTTAAAAGATATTGAGCCCATATTTTTAAGCGTTCGCACATCAACGGATATGGAATATCTTGTGGCAAGGCTGCTGCTAATTTAGCTAGTTTTTTAAATTGTTCTATTTCAGTGCGCCCGAATAAATGACGTTGATATGGGAGCAGACATTTACTGGCACTCTCCTGCAGGGTACGTAGCAGACCATAGAAATCTTGATATTGAGCCGCATGTTTGCCAAATAAGGCATTGAATGTTTTGGTTAAAAAATGTTGCTTATCTGTGCCGTATCCAGCTTGGGCCATTGCATAATAATTTATGCCATAAACACCCCAGTGTGGTAGATGAAATTGAGTCAATAAACCTTCAATTTGATGCTGCTGATAAAAATCTATTTCATCAAACATCATTTCATGGTGAATCATCGGCAATGATAAATAAAAATTCACGCCCATGAAGTATTCGTAGATATTAATTTCCCCGCCATCCCTGGCTGCACACCATTCTAGGATATCACGTTTATAGTATTTATTGATTGGACATGCCTCGTCCGCAATTGAATGGTTTATGCAGCGCCAATACGGGGCGAAATGAACAATTTCGCCATCTTCTAGTCTAAAGTCCGGACTTGGACGGCTATAATTGACATAAGCCATAAAAGTAACGTCAACATCTGGACACACTGCGTGAAATTGTTTTGATACATCTTCATACATTTCATGGTAAATGCGTCCGGCTCTGTAGGTATGTTCTGAAACACAATAAAATTCACCCATATCATCAGTGTCATAAAAATTACTACATTCAGGGCATTCGCACCAGCCAAATCCATCATTTGGCGCAATCGATAAAGTTTTTATTTCGGGATGAGCTTTGGTGTATGCGATCATTTTTTTAGCCATCTCTGCGCGTAATTCCGGATTGGTCGTGCATAGTTGTTCACTCAGTAGCAACGCATTTTTATCTTCTGAAGGCTTGATTCTCACTCCATCTTTCATAGCAAAGAATTCGGGATTTTTTTCGCCATATTCGGAGGTTGGTATCCAATAACTAAAGTTATGGTGTCCACTTTCAATTTCGATGCCACGTACCGCAAAATACTCTTTTAAATCATCAGAGATCAAATCATAATACTTCATCCAGGTCATTATGTAATTTAAACGATTTTTAACCATCCAGTCTGCCAATAGAAATGAATCTTCGTTGAAAGGAAATTCCTGAATAAAACCACGACGTTTTATTTTTGGACATTTTTGATTGAACAAAATTCCAGTAGGGATTTTGCTATTAACATCTGACCTAAGATCGACGCCAGGTTCAAAAAAACAGTAGCCCAAAAAAGTTTCGGCAAAATCGTAAACTCTGAACTCCTGACATTGCTTC